>NZ_JBFAWD010000008.1:0-367925 GCF_040680135.1 Nocardia sp. NPDC052112
CGGTCCCATTCCGAACCCGGAAGCTAAGGCCACCAGCGCCGATGGTACTGCACTCGACAGGGTGTGGGAGAGTAGGACACCGCCGGAACATCCTTCACGATAGGGGACCCAAAGTTTGGGTCCCCTATCGTCGTTTTTGCACCTATATCTATGCCGTGTTCGGGCTCGACCACCGACACGTGATTGAATTCAGAGGTTCGACAACCTCTGGCGGAACCTAGAAAGGGGCCACCGTGTCGGAACAGAACGACGGCCGGAAGTCCTTCCGGCAGGGCGGTCCCGACCGCGATCGGGACAGTGCTTCCCGTGGCTTCTCCGACCGAGGTGATTCCGGCGAACGGCGCGGTTTCAAACGCAGCGGCGACTCGCCGCGGAGTGGTTCGAACGATCGCAGCTCCGGCGACCGCGGTGGTTTCAAGCGCACCGGGTCGGGCGACCGTGACTCCGGAAATCGCGGCAGCTACAGTCGCGGTGCCGACGATCGCGGTGGCTTCAACCGCGGCGGTGGACGTGGCGGTTCCGAGCGCGGCGACTCTGATCAGCGCGGTGATTCCGGTGATCGTGGCGGCTTCAGGCGCTCGGGCGATCGCGGTGGTTTCAAGCGCTCGGATGATTCGGCCGACCGAGGTGGTTCCGACCGCGGCGGCGCCGGCGAACGCCGCGGTTTCAGCCGCAGTGGCGATTCGGGCCGACGCGGTGATTCGGGCGAGCGGGGCGGTTTCAGCCGAGCTGGCTCCGGCGAGCGGGGCCGCTTCGATCGAGGCGATTCCGGTGAGCGTAGCGGCTTCAACCGCGCCGCTGATTCGCCTGAACGCCGCGGCTTCAAACGCGGTGGCGATTCCGGACAGCGCGGTGATTCCGGCGATCGAAGTGGCTTCGGCCGCGGCGGTTCCGGGGATCGTGGCGGTTCCGGTCGTGGTTCCGGCGACCGCGGTTACAGCCGCGGCGGTTCGGGTGAGCGTGGCGGTTTCAACCGTGGTGATTCGGGTGAGCGCGGTGGGTTCAGTCGTGGTGGCAGCGGTGAGCGCGGTGGTTTCAAGCGCGGTGGTGACTCGAGTCCTCGGGGCGACGCGAACGAAGCCAGCGGGTTCAAGCGACGCGAAGATGCCGGACAGCGCGGCGGTTTCAGCCGTGGTGGTGACTCCGGTGGTCGTGGGGATTCGGGTCAGCGCGGCGGCTGGAGCCGCGATGACGCGCAGGATCGTCGTCGTGGTGGCGAAGGCGCACGGGCCGGGGGCGGCTCGGCTGATAGACGTGCACCGCGTCCGGAAGAACCAGATCTGCCCGATGACGTCCAGGCCGCCGATCTCGAAACCGAAGTGCGCCGTGATCTGCTGAGTCTGGACAAGGGCAATGCCGAAACCGTAGCCCGGCATCTTGTGATGGCGGCTCGACTCATCGACGATGATCCGCGTCTCGCCCTGGCCCATGCTCGGGCGGCCCGCCAACGCGCCGGCCGCATCGCCGTTGTCCGCGAAACCGCTGGCGTCACCGCCTATCACGCGGGCGAATGGGCCGAAGCGCTTTCCGAATTGCGCACGGCCCGCCGGATGTCCGGCGGATCCGGCTTGCTCGCCGTCATGGCCGACTGCGAACGCGGCCTCGGCCGACCCGAACGCGCCATCGAACTGGGCCGTAGCGACGAGGCCCGTGCCCTGCGCGGTGACGAGGCGACCGAACTCCGCATCGTGGTCGCCGGCGCCCGCATGGACCTCGGCCAATACGACCAGGCCGTAGTCACCCTGCAAACCTCGGAACTCGACCCCTCCCGGACCGGCTCCGCCGCCGCCCGCCTCTTCTACGCATACGCCGACGCCCTGGTCGCCGCGGGACGCACCGCCGAGGGCCTCACCTGGTTCCTCAACGCCGCCTCCGCCGACTTGGATGGTGAAACCGACGCCGAGGAACGCGCCGAAGAACTCACCGGCGACACCGACCTGTAGGGCAGAGTCGCTGCCGGGGATCCTCGACGACGAGTTCGTCGACGGAACTGTGCGGCCACGATGACGGTTAGCGTGTCGGCCGACACGATGGGCTGTCACCGCTGCCGGTGCACGAGGAGGTTTTGCGGGCCACGTATTCGGAGTGGACTGGCGGCATACGGTCGGTCGACGCCGTCATTCTCCTGTCGGCGGGCTGGCGTAGGGTTCGGGAACGGCAAGGTGTCGGTCGGTGACATGGAGTGAGTGGTGTGAAGCGGCTACGAGAGCGGTATGAAGCCCTGCTGCTTGATCTGGACGGCACGCTGTATCGCGGGCCTGAGGTGATCGAGGGCGCGCCGGATGCGTTGGCGGATTCCGTTGTGGCGCAGCGGCTTGTGTATGTCACGAACAATGCGAGTCGTGGTCCGGATGTGGTTGCGCGGCATTTGGCCGAGCTCGGCTTCGCGGCGGAAACCGACGATGTCGTGACCAGTGCACAGGCGGCGGCACGTTTGCTGGCGGAGCGGCTGGATTCCGGGGCGACAGTGTTGATCGTCGGCACCGATGACCTGGCCAAAGAGGTCGAAGCGGTTGGGTTGCGTGCGATCCGGCGTTTCAACGGCGCCGCGCCCGATGCCGTCGTACAAGGACATTCACCCGAAACCGCCTGGCCGGATCTGGCCGAGGCGGCCTACGCACTGAGCGCCGACGCGCTGTGGGTGGCCGCCAATACCGATAAGACGCTGCCGAACGAACGCGGCCTCGCGCCCGGCAACGGCGCCATGGTCGCCGCACTGCGCGCCGCCTCCGGCCGAGAGCCGCTAGTGGCGGGCAAACCCTATGCGCCGCTATTGGAGGATGCCTTGGTGCGCGCCGGAACGCGCAGTGCGCTGGTGGTCGGCGATCGGCTGGACACCGATATCGAGGGCGCCAACCGCGTCGGTCTCGAATCGCTGCTGGTGCTGACCGGCGTCAGCACGCTCGACGAACTATGCGGCGCCCCGGCGGAGCTGATCCCGACCTATCTGTCGGAGTCATTGGGCGCACTGAATCATCCGCCGGTCGAGGACGAGGCAACCGACCTCGCTGACGACTTGGCGGAACGCTTACGGCGTAGCCCAGGGCGAGCCATAAGGGTGCGGGCGTCCGGTTCGGAAATCCGATAGCGTTGACCCCACGATGACTACTCCGATGTCACGCCCGAACGGACCCGGCCCCGGCTCGAACGGACCGCGCCCTGCGCCACCGCTGCCCGGACAGCATCTGCCGGGCGCACAGGGACGCCCGGAGCCTGCCGATCCCGCACGGATCCGCGCCGAGATCGACGGCCTGCTCGCCGAACTCGACGCGCGTCCCGCCTGGACCGGCCTGGCGGCGCCCCCGCCGACGGACTCCGATTCCGGCACCGATATCACCCGGCGCGCCCGCATCCTGGAGCAGGCACATGAGGTGCTCGTGCAGGCACTGGCCACGGTGGACAAGATCTGAGGTGGCCAGGCGCGCGCGGGTGGACGCCGAACTGGTTCGCCGCGGATTGGCGCGATCGCGTGAACACGCGGTCGAGCTGATCGGCGCGGGCCGCGTCCTGATTGCTGGAACGGTCGCCGTGAAGCCGGCGACGGCCGTCGAGGCGGGCACGCCGCTGGTCGTGCGCGAGGAGCCCGACGAGGTGTCGTGGGCCTCGCGCGGCGCGCACAAGCTGCTCGGCGCGCTCGAGGCATTCGAACCCCAGGGCTTGACGGTCGCGGGGAAGCGGTGCCTGGATGCCGGTGCGTCGACCGGCGGCTTCACCGATGTGCTGCTCGCAAAGCAGGCGCGTGAGGTCGTCGCCGTCGATGTCGGCTACGGCCAGCTGATCTGGCGGCTGCAGAACGACGACAGGGTGCGGGTTCTGGATCGCACCAATGTCCGTGCGATCACCCCGGAATCCATCGGCGGCACCGTCGAACTCGTCGTCGGTGACCTGTCGTTCATTTCGCTGCATCTGGTGCTGCCGGCACTCGTGGCGTGTGCCGCACCGGGCGCCGACCTGTTGCCTATGGTCAAGCCCCAGTTCGAGGTGGGCAAGGAGCGGGTAGGCTCCGGCGGTGTGGTGCGGGATCCCGTATTGCGCGCGGAAGTAGTGCGCGATGTCGCGGCGGCCGCCGCCGAATTGGGCTTGCGCACCATCGGGGTGGTGGCCAGCCCGCTACCCGGCCCGTCGGGCAATGTCGAATACTTTGTGTGGCTGCGTAAGGACGGGCAGTTCGAGTACGACGGCGAGCAGGTCGCGGCGCTCGTCGAACGTGCGGTTGAGGAGGGTCCACAGTGAACGCGCTGACGCCGGCCGAATCCAGAGAGATTCTGTTGGTTTCGCATCCGGGCCGGGCGGAGATCATCGAAACCGCCCATCGTGTCGCGAAGATTTTCGCGGACGCGGGCATCGGGCTGCGCGTGCTCGCGGATGAGGCGGACAGCACCCGATTCGATTGTGAGCCGGATACCCGGGGCGGGACGGCCGTCGCGGAACCGGGCGGATATCCGGCGCGTGTGGTCGAGCATTGCCCGGACGCCGCGGTCGGCTGCGAGATGGTGCTCTCGCTCGGCGGTGACGGCACCTTCCTGCGCGCGGCCGAATTGGCCAGGCCCGCGGGTGTGCCGGTGCTCGGAATCAACCTGGGCCGGATCGGATTTCTCACCGAGGCCGAGGCCGAACATCTCGATGAGGCATTGGCCAGCGTGGTCCGCGGCGACTACCGCCTCGAGCATCGGATGACCATCGATGTGACCGTCCGGGTGGACGACGAGATCGTCGAAACCGGTTGGGCGCTCAATGAAGCCAGCATCGAGAACGCCTCGCGCATGGGTGTGCTTGAGGTGGTCCTGGAGGTCGACGGGCGTCCGGTTTCGCAATTCGGCTGTGACGGCATCCTTATCTCCACCCCGACCGGATCGACCGCCTACGCTTTCTCCGCGGGCGGACCGGTGGTATGGCCGGAACTCGAAGCGCTGCTGGTGATTCCGAGCAATGCGCACGCCCTGTTCGCGCGGCCGCTGGTGACCAGTCCGGAGTCCAGGATCGCGGTCGAATCCGTTGCGGCGGGTCACGATGCGATAGTTTTCCTGGATGGCAGGCGCACCCTGGCGTTGCCGAAGGGCGGTCGGCTCGAGGCGGTTCGCGGCGCCGAGCCGGTGCGGTGGGTGCGGTTGGATTCCGCACCGTTCGCCGACCGGATGGTGCGCAAATTCCAATTGCCCGTGACAGGCTGGCGTGGCCGACGGCGAACGGAGAGCACACGTGCTGACAGAGATCAGGATTGACGGACTTGGCGTCATATCTACCGCCACTGCGCAGTTCCACGAGGGTCTGACGGTTCTGACCGGTGAGACCGGCGCCGGTAAGACCATGGTGGTGACCAGCTTGCACCTGCTCAGCGGGGCGCGCGCCGATGCGGGCCGCGTCCGGTTGGGTGCGGCACGTGCCGTGGTCGAGGGCCGGTTCACTGTCGATGAGGTGAATACGACCGCGCAGAAGCAGGTGCAGGAAGTCCTGGAATCGGCTGCGGCCGAACGCGATGACGACGGCAGCATCATCGCGATCCGTACCGTCGGCAGTGACGGACGCTCGCGCGCGCACCTCGGTGGGCGCGGCGTACCGGCCTCTGTCCTCGCCGATTTCACCGCGCCATTGCTGACTGTGCACGGTCAGAACGACCAGTTGCGGCTGCAGCGTCCGGAGCAGCAGTTGTCCGCGCTCGATCAGTTCGCCGCCGATGCGGTCGGGCCGCTGTTGCGCAAGTACCAGGCGCAGCGGCGATCCTGGCTCGATGCCCGCACTGAGCTGCTAGAACGTACCGCACACAGTAGGGAACTCGCGCTCGAGGCCGACCGGCTGAAGCATTCGCTGTCCGAAATCGTTGCCATCGCACCGGAACCCGGCGAGGATCTGCGCATCGTCGACGAGGTGCGCAGGCTCAGCGATCTGGATTCGCTGCGCGAGGCTGCGGCGATCGCGCACGATGCCCTGGCCGGTCCCGCCGATTCGCCCGAAGACGGTTCGGGTGCACTGGAATTGCTCGGCGCTGCGCGGGCTCGCGTCGAATCGGCCCACGATCCGGCACTGACCGCGCTCGGGCCTCGGCTCGGTGAGGCCATCGCGGTGGTCGTCGATCTCACCACCGAACTCAGCGGCTATCTCTCGGATTTGCCTTCGGATCCAGGTGCTTTGGATTCGCTGCTCAACCGGCAGGCCGAATTGAAATCGCTGACCCGTAAATACGCACCGGATATCGATGGGGTGATCGCGTGGGCCGATGAGGCGCGCACGCGTCTCGGCTCGCTCGATGTTTCCGAAGAGGCGTTGGCCGCGCTGGCGGCGGAGGTGGATATCGCCGCGGAACGCGTTCGTGAGGCGGCACGCAAATTGACTGCGGCGCGCACGAAGTCGGCGGGCAAGCTGGCCTCGGCGGTGAGCGTCGAACTCGGTGGGCTCGCGATGGGTAAGGCGAAGCTCGAGGTCGTGGTGCGGCCGATGCCCGCGAGCCCGCAGGATGCCGCGCCGCTGACCGTGGACGGGCAGGAATTGCATGCGGGTTCGACCGGCGTCGACGAGGTGGAATTCCGGCTGTCCGCGCATTCCGGCGCGCAGTCGTTGCCGTTGAGCAAGAGCGCTTCCGGTGGTGAGCTGTCGCGGGTAATGCTGGCCCTGGAAGTGGTGCTCGCCAGTTCGGATCACGGTGCGACCATGGTGTTCGACGAAGTCGATGCCGGTGTCGGTGGCCGGGCCGCGGTCGAGATCGGCCGTCGGCTCGCCCGGCTCGCTCGCACCCATCAGGTGATCGTGGTGACCCACCTGCCGCAGGTCGCGGCCTTCGCCGACACCCATCTGGTGGTGGACAAGTCCGATGACGGCAAGGGCAAGGTCAACAGCGGCGTTCGGGCATTGACCAAGGACGAGCGCGTCATCGAATTGGCTCGCATGCTGGCCGGTCTCGATGACACCGAAACCGGCCGAGCTCACGCCGAGGAACTTCTCGAAACCGCCCGCGCCGAACGCACTCTCGCCTGACGGTTCAGCGCAGGGCTTTTTGGGCGCCCTTGAGGAACTGGTTGATGAGGTTCTTGAGGCCGAGTTCCACGACCTTGGCCGGGACGGGAAGGCTGGGCTCGGATTCCATCGTGTAGGAGACCCGGGTGCCGTTATCGGCGTCGGTGAAGGTGATGGTGCCGACGTGCCGCTTCACCGGGGCACCCTTGATGATCTTGTATTCCATCAGCTCGCCGGGAACCAGCTTGGTGGTCTCCTCGACGATGCCGACACCGGCTTTGCCGATGAAATACTGCGCACCGACGCCGTTCGGGGTGGGCGAGCCGGGGGTCTTCAGGGTGAAGTCGACCGGGATGTACGGGTTGATGCCGTCCCGCTCGGTGAAGAACTTATAGACGACATCGCGCGGTGCCGCGATCACGGTGTCGACGGTGCTGCTGACCATGGTGACTCCTCTTTCGAGATATCTGTGACCCGCAGCATACGGGTACTGGTTGACGTGCTTTCAGCGCGACGTGGTGTTCGTGGTATCACAGTGACGAATGTGATTGGTGATACGGCGCGCCTCCACCAATGGTTGAGGGTTAGCGGCCAGTATCTGGCCATGAAGATGTTGGCGTTGTTGTCGAAGAACACCGAAGCGCGACCTGGACGGACCGGGGTAGCTCGGGTCGACCGCAACACCAGGCGTCTGCTGAAGCGGGTCGGGCCCGGTGATGTCGTGATACTCGATGAGATGGATCTGGATCGGCTCACCGCCGATCGGTTGGTCGAGGCCGGTGTGGCCGCGGTGGTGAATACCTCGCCATCGATTTCGGGCCGCTACCCCAATCTGGGGCCGGAAGTATTGGTCGCCAACGGAGTTCTGCTGCTGGACACCGTGAGTTCGGATGCTTTCCGAATCAAGGACGGCACCAAGGTCCGCATCGATGAGGGCGTCGTCTATGCCGACAAGCTGGTCAAGAAGGAGCCCGAGGTCCTGGTCACGGGCATCGAGTTGACCGAATCCGATATCGCCGAGCGGATGATCGAGGCGCGCAACGGCCTCGCCGATCATCTGGAGGCCTTCGCGGGCAACACGATCGAGTTCATCCGCACCGAGAGCGCGCTGCTCATCGACGGTATCGGGGTGCCGGACCTCGACCTGGACATGAAGAATCGGCATGTGGTCGTGGTCGCCGATGGCCCGGACCATGCGGACGATCTCAAGCGACTGAAGCCGTTCATCAAGGAGTACGCCCCGATCATGGTCGGCGTCGGCCGTGGCGCGGATACTTTGATGAAGCAGGGCTACCGCCCCGATCTGATCGTCGGCGACCCGGATGAGATCACCACCGCCGCCTTGAAATCCGGCGCCGAGATGATCCTGCCCGCCGATACCGACGGCCATGCCAAGGGGTTGGAGCGCATCCAGGATATCGGCATCGGCGCGACGACCTTTCCGTCGTCCGGCGCACCTTCCGATCTGGCTCTGTTGCTGGCCCACCACCACGGCGCAGCGCTCATCGTGACCGCAGGTGCCGCCGCCTCGCTGGACGATTTCTTCGACCGTGGCCGCCGCGAGAGCAATCCGGCGACCTTCCTCACTCGACTGAAAATCGGCACCAAACTCATGGATGCCAAGGCCGTCGCCACGCTCTACCGAAACCGGGTGTCCGGCACCGCTATCGCGATGGTCGTGCTCGCCGCCCTCGTCGCGGTGATCGTGGCCATGCTCGCCTCGAATATGGGGACCGAGGCGCTGGATTGGGCCAGCGATACCTGGCACCGATTCGAGCTGTGGGCCCAGGGCCTAGCTGCCGGAGGGAACCGATGATTTCGATTCGGCAGCACGCGGTTTCGATCGTCGCGATCTTCCTGGCCCTCGCCCTCGGCGTGGTGCTCGGGTCCCAGACCGTGGCGGCGGACCTGCTGACCGGATTGCGCGCGGATAAAACGGATCTGCGCAAACAGCTCGATGTGGCCACCGATCAGAACCGGCGGTTCGGCGACGAAATGAATGCCGCGGACCGGTTCATCGCCGGATCGGCGGGGCGGATCCTCGGCGGCACACTCACCGACCGCGGCGTAGTGGTCTTCACGACCCCTGACGCCGAACCCGCCGATGTCGAGGCCGTCGCGAAGGATCTGGAGATCTCCGGCGCCATCGTGACCGGCCGGATCGCACTCACCGACGCCTTCCTCGACGCCGCCGAGGGCGATCGGATGCGCACCGCGGTCACCAATGTCATCCCCGCGGGCGCGCAGCTGCGCACCGGTCAGGTGGATCAGGGCAGTATGGCGGGCGATCTGCTGGGGCTGGTGCTGCTGCTCGATCCGGCGAGCGCGCAACCGCGCAGCACCCCGCAGGAGTTGAGCCTGGTGCTGGAGACGTTGCGCGGCGGCGGTTTCCTCGCCTACGGCGACACCCCGGCGCAGGCCGCGAATCTCGCCGTTGTCGTTACCGGCGATGGCGCGAAGTCCAACGAGAACAGCCAGGGTAGCAATATCGCTCGATTCGCCGGAGCCCTGCGCGGTCGCGGGGCGGGTACGGTGCTCGCGGGCCGATCCGGCGCCGCCGACAATCCGGGCCCGATCGCAATCATTCGTTCCGACGCCGCGCTGGCCACGGCCGTCACCACCGTCGACAATCTCGATCGCGATATCGGCCGCGTCACCACTGTGCTCGGCCTGAGTGAGCAGCTCAACGGCGGTGCGGGCCGATACGGAACCGGCAGCAAGGCGACCTCCCTCACACTCGTCGCGCTGCCCGCAAGCTGATTCGCCCGACCGGAGATGCCCCGTGCTGCGCACATGGCACGAGGGTCGGATCCGATCGATGGCAGCGACTGGGTGGCTAACGTGCGTGGCGGGTGATCAGACCAGCAATTCGTGTTACCGTGAAGACCCGTGGGTCATACACGGAATCAGGCGCGAACGGCCACGAAGCACATCTTCGTCAGCGGTGGTGTCGCCTCCTCATTGGGTAAGGGTCTTACCGCCTCCAGCCTCGGTCAGCTGCTGACCGCGCGCGGTCTGCGGGTGACCATGCAGAAACTCGACCCGTACTTGAACGTCGATCCGGGCACCATGAATCCGTTCCAGCACGGGGAAGTGTTCGTCACCGAGGACGGCGCCGAAACCGATCTCGATGTCGGCCACTACGAGCGGTTCCTCGATCGGGACCTGTCCCGGGATGCGAATGTGACTACCGGGCAAATCTATTCGTCGGTGATCGCCAAGGAGCGTCGCGGCGAATACCTCGGTGACACGGTGCAGGTCATCCCGCATATCACCGACGAGATCAAGAGCCGCATCCTGGCGATGCAGGATCCGGATCTGCAGGGGCAGGTGCCCGATGTGGTGATCACCGAAATCGGCGGTACCGTCGGCGATATCGAATCGCAGCCTTTCCTCGAGGCCGCCCGCCAGATCCGCCATGATGTGGGCCGGGACAATGTGTTCTTCCTACACGTATCGCTGGTGCCCTACCTCGCGCCATCGGGTGAGCTCAAGACCAAGCCGACCCAGCATTCGGTGGCCGCGCTGCGCAATATCGGTATCCAGCCCGACGCACTGATCCTGCGTTGCGATCGCGAAGTCCCGCAGGCGCTCAAGAGCAAGATCGCGCTGATGTGCGACGTCGATGTGGATGCGTGCATCTCCACGCCGGACGCGCCGTCGATCTACGACATTCCCAAGGTGCTGCATCGTGAGGGCCTGGACGCCTATGTGGTGCGCAGGCTCGGGCTGCCGTTCCGGGATGTGGACTGGACGGTGTGGGGCGATCTGCTGGATCGGGTGCACCAGCCGCGGGAGACGGTCGAGGTCGCGCTGGTCGGCAAGTACGTCGATCTGCCCGATGCGTATCTGTCGGTGACCGAGGCGTTGCGTGCGGGCGGATTCGCCTCGCGGGCCAAGGTGAACATCCGCTGGGTGCAGTCCGATGATTGCGAGACCCCGGCGGGTGCGCAGGCCGCGCTGCGCGATGTGGATGCGGTCCTGATCCCGGGCGGGTTCGGTATCCGTGGCATCGAGGGCAAGGTCGGTGCCATCAAATATGCGCGGACCAGGGGGCTTCCGCTGCTCGGCTTGTGTCTGGGTCTGCAGTGTGTGGTCATCGAGGCCGCGCGTTCGGTCGGTCTGGCCGAGGCCAATTCGGCCGAATTCGAGCCGGACACACCGCATCCGGTGATCTCCACCATGGCTGATCAGAAGGAGATCGTGGCCGGTGCGGCCGATCTCGGTGGCACCATGCGCCTGGGCGCCTACCCGGCGACGCTGCAGAAGGGGTCCGTGGTCGCGCAGGCCTACGGCACCGACCATGTCTCCGAGCGGCACCGGCATCGCTACGAGGTGAACAACGCCTACCGCGACAAGATCGCCAGCAGCGGTTTGAAATTCAGCGGTACCTCGCCCGACGGGCATCTGGTCGAATTCGTCGAGTTGCCTGCGGATAAGCACCCGTTCTTCGTGGCCACCCAGGCGCATCCGGAACTCAAGAGTCGCCCGACCCGGCCGCATCCGCTGTTCGCGGCGCTCATCGCGGCGGCGCTGAAATATAAACTGGCCGAGCGGCTTCCGGTCGATATCCCGGATGAAGAGTTCGCGAACGCAGATCAGGCGTCGTAAATGAGTGAGAACGGGGGAGCCCGGCCGGGCAGCCACGATTTCGAGACAGTGGCGAGCAAGACCGTGTACAGCGGTGCCATCCTCGCCTTGCGGCTCGATCAGGTGGCGATGCCGGGCGGTCGCGTCGTCGAGCGCGAGGTGATCGAACATCATGCGGCGGTTGCGGTCGCGGCCATCGATGATGCCGACAATGTGGTGTTGATCAGGCAGTACCGGCATCCGATCGGGCGGCGGCTGCTGGAGTTGCCCGCCGGACTGCTCGATGTGCCCGGCGAAGATCCGCTGGCAGCGGCCAAACGCGAATTGGCCGAGGAGGCCGGACTGGCCGCCAGGGAATGGTCGGTGCTGGTGGATGTCGCGCTCTCGCCCGGATTCACCGATGAGGCGCTGCGGGTATATGCCGCGCGAGGTCTGTACGAAACCGATCGGCCCGAGCCGGAATTGGAGGAGGCGGACCTGGAATTGGTCCGCATGCCGGTGGACGAGGCCGTGCGGGCCGCACTGGCCGGTGAGATCGTCAATGCCACGGCCGTCGCCGGTGTGCTCGCGCTCGCGGCCGCCAGGGCGGGCGGGGCACAGTTGCGGCCTGCCGACGCGCCGTGGCCGGGGCAGCCCACCGCATTCCTGCGCCGCAAGGCGTCGCGGCAGTCCGAGGACTGACGGGTCGGGTGGTGCTCGCACGGGAGGTGGACGCCTACCTCGATCATCTTGCGGTCGAGCGCGGCGCCGCCCGCAACACCCTCGGCGCGTACCGTCGCGATCTCGCCCGGTATCGGGATTTCCTGACCGGGCGCGGGATTGCGGCGCTCGAGCAGGTCGGCGAATTCGATGTCGCGGAGTTCACGATGGTGCTGCGCGTGGGCGGGGATGTGCACCCACCCCTGGCCGCCAGTTCGGTCGCTCGTGCCTTGATCGCGGTGCGCGGGCTGCATCGTTTCGCCGCGGCGGAGGGTATGACGAGTACCGATGTCGCGCATGCGGTGAAGCCGCCGACGCCGGGGCGGCGGTTGCCGAAAGCGCTGCCGTACGACCAGGTACTGCGGTTGCTCGAGGCGGCTGGCGGTGCGCCGCTCGACGATGCGAATGGGGCCGGGTCCGATGGCGGGCCACGCGGATTGCGTGATCGGGCGCTGCTGGAGCTGCTGTATTCGACCGGGGCCCGGATTTCGGAGATGGTCGGGCTCGATGTGGACGATCTCGATGCCGAGGAACGGGCTGTCGTGTTGCACGGCAAGGGCGGCAAGCAGCGCATGGTTCCGATCGGCAGGCCAGCTCTGGCGGCGGTCGACGCGTATCTGGTGCGGGGTCGGCCGGTGCTCGCCGCGAACGGGAAAGGCGCCGCGGGTGCACTGTTTCTGAATGCACGCGGTGGGCGGTTGTCACGGCAGAGTGCCTGGCTGGTTTTGCAGACCGCGGCCGAGCGGGCGGGTATCGGGGCTACGGTTTCGCCGCATACGCTGCGGCATTCCTTCGCAACGCATTTGCTCGACGGAGGTGCGGATGTGCGTGTCGTCCAAGAACTTCTGGGCCATGCCTCGGTCACGACCACCCAGATCTATACCTTGGTCACGGTGAACACCCTCCGCGAGGTTTGGGCTACCGCTCACCCCCGCGCCCGCTGATTCCGCTGTGGTGTGCCGCGCGCTGTGCCCGATGAATTCGTGTGTGGCGTGCCGAAAGCGCGTCGGGCGGTATCGGCGCGCGGCGGATTCGGCACAGACGAGGTGGGGAAGAAAAGGATGGGAGGGCGGTCTGGTGGTGGTTCCGCCGAGTTCCGTGCACGCCTTCGGGGCGTCCGCGGACGGTCCGGCCGAGTTCTCGCGGTACTCACTCCGGGTATCGTCCGATTCGAGTACTGCCGGCAGCTCGGTGGTATCGCTCGGGGTGAGGCGGATTGGGACAGCATGGATGAGCTCCACGATCGGGTCGACGTCTATTTCGACGGCGGACCGGATTGGCGTTAGGGGCGTGGACGCCTGCGCAGGTAAACGCGGGTGTCGCGTGTCCGAGCGTGGGTCTTGCGGTGTCAAGCGGTAGCGTCTATCGAGAGCTGGACCATACGAAAGTGAGGTCGGGCCTGATCGGCCTCGCTACGCTCGGGCAGGAGAAGCCGGAGTCGGGCGAAGGCAACGGGCAGGAACGTATAAGGAGCAGCGGATCGTGACGACAGCCGGTGCGGCAGAACCGCCGATGAGTGCTGGGGCGCAGCCGCTTACGGGTCCCCGGATGGGTCCGTACTCGGAAGCCGCAGCGGAAACGCTGTGGGGCAACGGTGCCGAACCCGTCCCCGAGGACGCGTCGCTCGGCCCGACCGGGCGCCCGCTGCGTGTCGTGCCCGACCCGCCCGCGGTCGAGCACCACGGTGATGCGCTGATCGTCGCGATGTGTAATCAGAAGGGTGGAGTCGGCAAGACCACCTCGACCATCAACCTGGGCGCCGCCCTGGCGGAGTACGGTCGGCGGGTGCTGCTGGTCGACCTGGATCCACAGGGAGCGCTGTCGGCGGGATTGGGTGTGGCCCACCACGATCTCGATCTGACCGTGCACAACCTGCTCATCGGATCGAAGGTCTCGATCGACGAGGTTCTGATGGAGACCCGCGTCGAGAATCTGGATCTGCTGCCGAGCAATATCGATCTGTCGGCGGCGGAAATCCAGTTGGTCAACGAGGTCGGCCGGGAACAGACGCTGGGCCGTGCGCTGGAAGCGGTGCGCGATCGCTATGACTACATCCTCATCGACTGCCAGCCGTCGCTGGGCCTGCTCACGGTGAATGCACTGGCCTGTTCCGATGGTGTGATCATTCCGATGGAGTGCGAGTACTTTTCGCTGCGTGGACTCGCGCTGCTCAACGACACCGTGGAGAAGGTGCGGGACCGGCTGAACCAGCGCCTGAGCCTGTACGGCATCGTGGTCACCATGTTCGATGCGCGGCTACTACATTCGCGTCAGGTCATGGCGCGCGTCGTCGAGGTATTCGGCGACCTGGTGTACGACACGGCGATCGCACGTACCGTGCGTTTTCCCGACGCCAGTGTCGCGGGTGAACCCATCACCACATGGGCGCCGAAATCCAGTGGGGCCGAAGCATATCGGGCGATGGCGCGGGAAGTCATCCACCGGTCCGGCCGGTGATCGGCGGTACGGAACCGGCGCCATCGACAAACACGGATACGCTCGGCTCGGGGTCTGATGAGTTCGTCGATCGGGACTCCGACGCCGGGCGTGCGGCGTCGGCTGCGCACGACTCCGCCGCGGCGCAGGATGATCCCACCGGTAATAGACCGAGTGGCGAGTCGACCGCTCAGACGTCCGGGTTCCAGCTGCGCCTGAGCAACTTTCAGGGGCCGTTCGATCTGCTGTTGAATCTGATCAGCTCGCGCAAACTCGATGTGACCGAGGTCGCGTTGCATCAGGTGACCGACGAATTCATCGCCTACACAAAGGCTTTGACCGCCAGTATCGGGCAGCAGGGTACGTTGCGCGCGGACAAGATCCTGGATCAGACCACCGAATTCCTGGTCGTCGCGGCGACCTTGCTCGATCTCAAGGCGGCGCGACTGCTGCCGTCCGGTGAGGTGACCGACGCCGAGGATCTCGAACTGCTCGAGGCGCGCGATCTGCTCTTCGCCCGGTTGCTGCAGTACCGCGCGTTCAAACAGGTCGCCGAACTGCTCGGGGAGTTGGAGGCGGTGGCGTTGCGGCGCTACCCCCGCGCGGTCGGGCTGGAGGAGCGCTACGCCGACCTGTTACCCGAGGTTACGCTGGGAGTTGACGCACACGAGTTCGCCGCGATCGCCGCAGCGGCCTTCCGGCCCCGTCCGGCGCCGCGGGTTGGACTCGACCACCTGCACCAGCACGCCTTCTCGGTCGCCGAACAGGCCGCGCTCGTGCTCGAACAGCTCAAACTACGCGGACCGGGTGGCTGGACGACCTTCGGCGAACTGGTTGCCGACTGCGAAGTGCCGATCCAGATCGTCGCCCGCTTCCTGGCACTGCTCGAGCTCTACCGGGGCAAGACGATCGAGTTCGACCAGCCGGACCCGCTCGGCCCGCTCTCCATCAGTTGGACCGGCGACCCCAAGGACCAGACCGCCGACATCGTGACCATCGAGGAGGACTACGGGTGAGTGAGCGCACCGACGATGCGACACCCGTCGAGGAGCGCGCGAGCGCGGTCATGAGCGAGCAGATTGATGCGACCCGCGCGGGCGGAACCGGCGACGCCGTGCCGATGAAGATGGCGTCGCCGAGCGGCCGCGGCGAGCGCATTGAAGACACGCACCTCGCGTCGGGGGTTGGAAGTGGGGACACGGCGTCGACGAGTGCCGCGATATTAAACGTTGACGAGACGATCTCGCCGAGCAGACATGGTGAGGGTGTCGAAGGCGTACATCTCGCGTCGGGTGAAGGGGCTGGCGGCGGGGTGTTCGTGAGTGCGGCGAGTTCGAGTGCTGATGCGGCGAAGTCGTCGGGTGGCCACGGGGAGCGCCGCGACGACGCCGCGCCTGCGGGGATGGGCGGCGGTGCTTCGTCGGATTCGCAGGGGGGCGGAGACAATGTCGGGGACACAGCGTCACCGAGCGGCGCGGGTGCAGGGGAGGGCTCGAGTGGTCGAAACGTCCAAGCGGATGCCCCGACTGCGGCCGAGTCGAGCATCAGTGCGGAGGCAGCGCTGAGCACAGGCGACGGTGGGATCGAAGCTGTCGGAGGGCCCGGGGTCAGCGAGACGCCGCTGGCGAGCGGTAGGGGCGAGGGTGCCGCGGCCTCCGCAAAAGTGACGAAGAGGAAGGGAGACGCCGGTTCCGACGATGAAGTGGCGGAGTTCACGCCCGAACCGCTGGATGACGATGAATTCCGGTCGGCGTTGGAGGCGCTGCTGCTCATTGTGGATGCTCCGGCCCCGGTAGAGCTGCTGGCCGACGCGTTGCGGGACAAACCGGCGCGGGTGGAGCGGGTGTTGCACGAAATGGCGGCGGAGTTGTCCGCGCGGACCAGTGGCATCGATCTGCGTTTCGTGGGTGACGGGTGGCGCTTCTATACTCGCAGCGAGTACGCACCGTATGTGGAACGGATGCTGCTCGACGGCGCCCGGTCGAAATTGACCAGGGCGGCTTTGGAAACATTGGCGGTGGTGGCATACCGCCAACCGGTGACCCGGACCAGGGTCAGCGCGGTGCGCGGCGTGAACGTCGACGGCGTGATGCGAACCCTGCTGGCTCGCGGATTGATCGCCGAGGCCGGGGTCGACCCGGAGACGAACGGCACGCAGTACTGCACGACCGAACTGTTCCTGGAGCGGATCGGACTCGCATCGCTGTCCGATCTGCCGCCACTGGCGCCCCTACTGCCGGGCGTCGACCTGATCGACGAGATCAACGAGAGCCTGGACACGGACCCCCGTTACACCAGGTTGAAGAAATCCGCCGAGACCGATTTGGATCTCGGTACCGAAGAAGACTGACAGGACAACATGAATACGCCCGCTCGCCGAGATGGCACACCGGATCGTAGGACCAGAAGCGACCAGCCCACCAGGGGCGGCGCAGGCCGGAACGCACGCGATATGCGTTCGGCGCAACGGGGAGGTGCGCAGCGCGGGGCCGGATGGGGCGGCCCCGAGCGCGGCTCCTCGCAAGGGGGTTATCGGGGGAGCTCAGAGGGCGGTTACCGCGGCTCGTCGCAGGGTGATCAGCGTGGCTCCTCGCGTAGCGGCGACCACCGCGGTTCCTCGCAGGGCGGCGGCGGATACCGTCGTTCGCCGCAGGGCGACAGCGACTACCGCAGCTCCGCCGAGCGCGGCTCCGATCGACGTGGCACGTCGCAGGGTGGCGGTTATCGCGGTTCGGCGCACGGTGACAGCGGCAATCGCGGTGGCTCGGGTTATCGCGGCTCGTCGCAGGGCGGCGCCGATCATCGCGGTTCGCGTGGCGACGCTCGGGGCGGTTCGGCACCACGCAGCGCGGGCTCGCGCGGCTACGCAGCGGGAGGCACTGCGCAGCAAGGCAATCCGTCGCGCCGCCCCGGTTCGGCTGCGATGTCCACGCCCGTCGGCAAGAAGGCCAAGAATCCGAAGCCGCAGAAGAAGGTCGTCTCCGCACCGCTGCTGAGCAACGCCAAACCCGCCAGGAAACAGCACACCGACCAGCCCGCCGAAGGTGGCCACGAGAAGTTGCCGTGGGGCGAGGGTGAGCGGTTGCAGAAGGTCCTCGCCAAGGCCGGGGTAGCCTCGCGGCGCGCCGCCGAGGAGATGATCGCCCAGGGCCGGGTCGAGGTCGACGGCGCGATTGTGACCGAGCAGGGCCTGCGGATCGATCCGCAGCATGCCGTGGTCCGCGTCGACGGCACCCGCGTGATGGTGCGCGAGGAACTGGTCCATATCGCGCTGAACAAGCCAAAGGGCTGGCAGTCCACCATGTCCGACGATCTGGGCCGCCCATGCGTCGGCGATATCGTCGCCGAACGTATCGCGGCTGGTCAGCGGCTGTTCCACGTCGGCAGGCTGGACGCCGACACCGAGGGTCTGCTGCTGCTCACCAATGACGGCGACCTTGCGCACCGGCTCATGCACCCGTCGTTCCAGGTGCCCAAGACCTATCTGGCAACGGTGAACGGTGAGGTCCACAAGTCGGTCGGCAAGCGCCTGCGTGACGGTGTCGAACTCGACGACGGTCCGGCCAAGGTCGACAAGTTCCAGGTGCTCGAACTGGGCGAGGGACGTTCGCTGGTCAAGATCGTGTTGCACGAGGGACGCAAGCACATCGTGCGCCGACTGCTGGACGCGGTCGGCCATCCGGTGACCCGGCTGGTGCGCACCAATATCGGTCCGGTCGCACTGGGCGACCAGCGGCCCGGCACGCTTCGCGTGATCGGCCGCGATGAAGTCGGCAAACTTTACGAGGCGGTGTCGTTGTGAACGGTGTAGAGATTCCCGTGGAGGTCCCTGCGATGGTCGAAGGCAGCACACCGCTCGTCGTTGCCATGGACGGGCCTTCGGGTACCGGCAAGTCGAGTGTGTCGCGGCGACTGGCCAACCGGCTCGACGCCAGCTACCTGGACACCGGAGCGATGTACCGCGTCGCGACGCTGCGAGTGCTGCGGGCGGGTGTCGAGCTGACCGATTCGGCAGCGATCTCTGCCGCGGTGAAGGAACTGCCGCTGACCATCGGCACCGATCCCAGCCGGGAGCTGATCCTGCTCGACGGTGAGGACGTCTCCTCGGAGATCCGCGGCAATGCCGTCACCAAGGCGGTGTCCGCGGTGTCCGCCGTGGCCGAGGTGCGTGAGCTGCTCGTCGCCACGCAGCGTGAAATCGCTTCCGCCGCACAGCGAATCGTGGTCGAGGGGCGCGATATCGGCACCGTTGTGCTGCCGGATGCCGACGCCAAGATCTACCTCACCGCCTCCGCCGAGGCGCGCGCGCAGCGGCGCAACCAGCAGAACATCGCCGAAGGCCGCGGCGACGACTACGAGGGCGTACTCGCCGATGTGCAGCGTCGCGACACCCTCGACTCCACTCGCACGGTGTCCCCACTGCGTCCGGCCGACGACGCGGTGCAGGTCGACACCAGCGAACTGAATATGGATGAGGTCATCGACGAGCTGTATCGCGTTGTGGTGCGGCAGGTTTCGATCGGCCGGACAGGTGGGACACAGTGACTGAAGACGTGCTTGCGGGGGATGGCGTCTGGAGTGACGAATCCGATTGGGAGATAGCCGATCTCGACGGTGAGTTCGGCGAGGACGAACACCTCGCGATGCCGACGGTGGCAGTCGTCGGCCGCCCGAATGTCGGCAAATCGACCCTGGTGAACCGGATCCTCGGTCGTCGTGAGGCCGTTGTCGAGGACATTCCCGGCGTGACCCGCGACCGCATCTCCTACGAGGCGAATTGGGCGGGGCGCCGGTTCCTCGTCCAGGACACCGGCGGCTGGGAGCCCGACGCCAAGGGCCTGCAGCAATCGGTTGCCCGCCAGGCCGAACTGGCCATGGAGACCGCCGATGCGATCCTGCTCGTGGTCGACGCCGTGGTCGGTGCGACGGCCACCGACGAGGCCGCGGTGAAGAAGCTGCGCCGCGCCAAGATTCCGGTGCTGCTGGTCGCCAACAAGGTCGACGACGAACGCGTCGAGTCCGAGGCCGCCGCGCTGTGGTCGCTCGGTCTCGGCGAACCGCGCATGGTCAGCGCCGCGCACGGTCGCGGCACCGGTGACCTGCTCGACGATGTGCTGGAAGTCCTCCCGGAAACCCCGCGGGAGGGTACCGGCGGTACCGGCCCGCGCCGGGTCGCACTGGTTGGCAAGCCCAATGTCGGCAAGTCCAGCCTGCTCAACAAGCTCTCCGGTGATGAGCGTTCGGTTGTGCACGATGTCGCGGGCACGACCGTCGACCCGGTCGATTCGCTGGTCGAATTGGGCGGCAAGATCTGGAAGTTCGTCGATACCGCTGGTCTGCGTCGCAAGGTCTCCCATGCCAGTGGCATGGAGTTCTACGCGTCGCTGCGCACCAAGGCGGCGCTGGAGGCCTCCGAGGTCGCGATCATGCTGATCGATGCCTCCGAGCCGATCACTGAACAGGACCTGCGGGTGATCAGCATGGTCGCCGACTCCGGTCGCGCGCTCGTGCTGGCCTTCAACAAGTGGGATCTGGTCGACGAGGATCGTCGCCTGCAGCTCGACAGGGAAGTCGACCGGGATATGGTCCGGGTGCCGTGGGCGCAGCGCGTCAATATCTCCGCGCATACCGGTCGCGCCGTCCAAAAGCTCGTTCCCGCAATGGAAACCGCATTGGAATCCTGGGATAAGCGCATCTCCACCGGTCGGCTGAACACCTGGCTCAAGGAAGTCATCGCGGCCACACCGCCGCCGATGCGCGGTGGCCGGTTGCCCCGCGTCCTGTTCGCCACCCAGGCCACCACCCGGCCGCCGACCTTCGTGCTCTTCACGACGGGGTTCCTGGAGGCGGGCTACCGTCGGTTCCTGGAGCGTCGCCTGCGTGAGGAGTTCGGCTTCGACGGTTCTCCGGTTCGTATCTCGGTTCGCGTGCGCGAAAAGCGGGAGCGTAAGAAGTAGCTCCTGCAACGGACGTCGTTGCGCGGCAACGGCCTCCGCATCCGGCACCGTTGCATGGCCGCGCTGTCAGCGAAAGTCGGCGAGGTGGTCGGCTACCCACTCGGCCAGCGAACGGGCCGGGCGGCCGGTGACATCGGCGACGGTCGAGGTGGTTTCCGGGCGGGGTGCGGCCAGCATCTCGGTGTAGCCGTCGAGGAGGATGTCGACGAAGGAGTCGGGGAAGGTGGCGTCGTCGAGTAGGCGTTGTCTGGCCTGGTCGCGGGTGAGTTCGGCCCAAATCCTGCACTTTCAGCTCGATATCCCGTCCGCTGCACTGGGATTCGGCACCGAGGCCAGGCTCTGGATCGCCACCCGACCTGCCGCCACCGTCGCCATCGGTGCGGCGCTGGCCCGCCATCGCGAGGTCTCCTTCGCCGCTGTGACCACCGGCGCTACCAATCTGGTCGCGGCCGTCAACTGCCGCGATCCGCGGGACCTCGGTCGCTACCTCACCGAACGTATCGCCGAACTGCCCGGCATCACCACGCTCGAAACCGCTCCGATCATTCGTACCGTCAAGCGCGCGGGCTCCCTGCTCCTCTAGCGTTCGGGGGCGTGTGCTGCGTCACGATGCCGATCCGCCGCATCCGGCGTAAATTCGTTAATTAGCGAAATGCCGAAGGGAAGTGGATGTGCTCGACGAGTGCAAAGCATTGGCGAATGAAACCCGCCTGCGCATCCTGGCCTGGCTCAAGGATCCGGACACGAACTTCCCGGAGCGGGGCAATGACACCGCTGAGCTAGGGGTGTGCGTCGGGCTCATCCAGCAGAAGGCGGGGACCTCGGCCTCGACCATATCGGCGCACCTCGCGATCCTGCAGCGCGCCGGGTTTCTCAGCGCCACCCGACGCGGCCAGTGGACCTATTACCGCCGCGACGAAGCCCGCATCCGGGCCTTCACCGAAGAACTCCAGCGCGTTCTCTGAGCTACGAAGGAACTCCTATGCCCACCGCACTGTCGATCCTCGACCTGGCATCCATCGCGCCCGGCCGCACCGCACGTGACAGCTTCGAAAACAGCGTCGCGCTGGCCAGGACTGCCGAACGCAGCGGTTACCGACGTGTCTGGTACGCCGAACACCACAACATGCGTTCGATCGCGTCGAGCGCCACCAGCGTTCTCATCGGTCACGTCGCGGCGCAGACCGAGACCATTCGACTCGGCGCGGGCGGCATCATGCTGCCCAACCATTCGCCGCTGGTGATCGCCGAGCAGTTCGGCACCCTGGAGACGCTGTTCCCCGGACGGATCGACCTCGGACTCGGCCGCGCGCCGGGCAGTGATCAGAAGACCATGTTCGCACTGCGCCGCAATCCGGCCTCGGCGGACTCGTTTCCGCAGGATGTGCTGGAGTTGCAGGGCTATCTGTCGGGCAACTCACGGGTGCCCGGTGTGCAGGCCGTGCCGCGTGCGGAAGGCATTGTGCCGCTTTACATTCTGGGTTCGTCACTGTTCGGTGCGCAGCTCGCCGCGCAGCTGGGCCTGCCGTACGCCTTCGCGTCCCACTTCGCGCCGGATGCGCTGCACCAAGCGGTCGACGTCTATCGCGACAGCTTCCGGCCGTCGGAGCAACTGGCCGAGCCGTATGTGATGGCCGGCGTCAATGTGTTCGCGGCCGAGGATCACGATGCGGCGGTGGCGCAGAAGACGATCTCCTACCGTGCTCGCGCGCGAGCCATGATTCGGCGCGGCGCGGCTGGCGCCGACTTCACCGACGCGGAGATCGATGCGTTCCTCGCCTCGCCGAACGGCAGCCAGCTCAGCGCGATGACCCGGTACACGGCCGTCGGCACACCCGCCGAAGTCCGTTCGTACCTGGCGGATTTCGCGGCTTCCATCGATGCAGACGAACTCATCGTCGCCCACCACGCCACAGAAATCGATGACCGACTCCGGTCCGTCGAACTCACCGGCGGCCTCGTTACCGAGCCGGTAGCTCCCTAATCCAGCGAACCGCCGACTATGAGACTCGCGGTGATGGCACCGTCGGCTTCCTTGGTGCCGTAGATCACGACCGCGGCACCGACCGCCACATCCGACACGCTGCTGCCTGTGATGACCAGTACCTGGGTTTTGGGCGTGACATGAACGTTCGTGGTGGCGCCCAGAATCCCCGCCACCGCCAGCGTCTTGCCGTCATTGGCAGCGACCTTGCCGATGGTCAGCCCGTGATTGACCTGGACTGCGTTCGCTGGGGCGGTGGCCGCCGACTCTCGGGCCGGTGTCGAACCCGAGGGCGCGAAGAACAGATAGACCACCAACGAAAGCAGGACCGCGAAGCTGGTTCCGATGAGCATGCCGAGGTCCGGATAGTGCCGTCGCTTCGACGGAAGTGTGATGGCGGTGAGTATCACCGGGTCGATGACCAGCTCGGCGCCGCCGCTGGACTCCCTGCTCGGGAGGCCCTTGGGCTGGTTCGACCACGGCGTGGCCGGGGAACTCATAGCTTCAACGTTATTTAAACGAGTGCGGATACCTATCACCACTGGCGGGGAGCGCTTCGATGCGCGCGGGTCGGAGTGCGGCCGAGGCGTCGGGACCTGGCATTATCCGTTCATGGTCATTCCCAGCGTGCTACCGGAACGCCCTACCGCCGGGGCCCCGTTCGAGACCGGATGGCCGGTCCGGCTCGCCGACACCGACCGGGATCAGCGTTTGCGTCTCGACGCTATCGCCCGCTATCTACAGGACATCGGCTTCGAACACCTCGAGGCCGTCGAGGACGGCAATACCCACCGCGGTTGGGTGGTCCGCCGCACCGTCATCGACGTTCTCAAACCCGTGGAATTCGGCGAACATGTCACGCTGCGTCGCTGGTGCTCGGCCCTTTCCAACCGCTGGTGCAATATGCGCGTACAGATCTGTGGCAGCAAAGGTGGCCTGGTCGAAACCGAAGGTTTCCTCATCCATTTCGGCACCGAATCCGGCGTCCCCGCCCGCATGAGCGACCGTTTCATGGCGCCGATGCTCGCCAGCACCACCGAACACCGCCTGCGCTGGAAAGCCGCACTCACCGATCCCCTCCCCGTCGGCCCCGATGATGTTCAGGAATTGACCTTCCCCTTGCGCATCGCCGATTTCGACTGGCTCGACCACGTCAACAACGCCGTCTACCTCAGCGCCCTGGAGGAACTCCTCGCCACCCACACCGACCTCACCGCGGGCCCCCACCGCACCGTCATCGAATACACCAAACCGCTGACAGCAGGCGAACAGGTCCGCGTAATAGGCCGCCGCACCGGCAGCACCCTCGACGCCTGGTTCGCCGTAGCCGACGACCTCCGCGCCGCCGCCCGCGTCGCCCCACGCTGACTCCCGCCCCACCCGCCACACCGATAACCAGGCGATTCGGTGTCTGGCCCACCCCTGAGGTAATCTTTCCGAGCGCCCGAAACCGGGCGCAACGGGCTGTGGCGCAGCTTGGTAGCGCACCTGACTGGGGGTCAGGTGGTCGCAGGTTCAAATCCTGTCAGCCCGACCAGGTCAGAGGCGGTTTCCGCCCAGCTTGGCACGTTCTCGGATACGCGAGCGTGCCAAGAACGTGCCAACATGCGGGGAGCGGGCTTTCAGGTCACCCGAAGAGCGCAGCGCCCGCGGCGCGCAGGTCCTCTGGCTGGGCGTCGCTGTAGATGCCCAGTGAGACCGCAGGGTCGTGGCCGTGCCAGGCCGCGACGATGTGCACTGGAATGCGCAGCGCCAACATCAGACTTACGCTGGTATTGCGCAGCCCCTTGAGCGGTATGCGCCGGAGCCCGGCGCGTTCTCTGAGTCGCTGAAACGTGTCGGAGTAGCGCTCCGGTCGGATCGGCTCTCCTGCTTCGTCCACTGCGATCAGCCGGTCATCGGACCATGGGATGCCCAGTGCTGCACATTCGGCTTTCTGGAGCTCCTTCAGTGTGTTGAGTGCTTCCGCTAGATCAGGGGGTGGTGGAAGGTCGCGTCGGCTGCGCCGGGACTTCGGCAGGTTTTCTTCGGTTTCCTTGCCGATGGCGACACGGCCCCTGCGCACTCGCAGCGCGGATTCGTCGAAGCGTGTCCATCGCATGCCGAGGACTTCGGAGCGCCGTGCGCCATAGCAGGACAAGAGCCAGCAGGCGTACAGCCGTTCGCGGCGTACCGATTCGCGGAAGGTCCCGACCTCCGCCACGGTCCATGACTTGGACTGTTCGTCGTCCTCGTCGCGGAAGTCGTCGGTGGGGCGTTCCACGAGCGCGATCACGTTGCGCGGCAAGGCTCCCTGATCGACGTAGGACTGCATGACCATGCCGAAGGTGGTCAAGGTAGCCCGCACCGTGACCGGTTTGACGCCGCTCGGAGACCCGTCGTTCTCCGTTGTGTGGGCCAGGATGTATACCGCTCGTCGGGGTCGGGTCACACGTCCCGATCGGATCAGCCCGGACAAGCAGGTGTGGATGTCCTTGTCCGGGAATGCGGCCTTGATTTTGGCCGCCGTGATGCCCTCTGGGTGCTGACTGATGAGTTCGGCTACCTGTGACATCAGGCTGCCTGGTCGGTAGTGCCGGGGGTCGACACGGCCTTCGGTCAGCATCCATTCCACGAGTGCGTCCCCGTCGGCCTTGGTGAGCTGGCGCAGCTTCTTGCCGCCCATGCGGCGCCGGACGGGCTTGAGATCGTTGCGGTATCCCTGCAGCGTTATCCTGCGGATGCCGCGTCGGTTGTGCAGCCATTGGTCGCACGCTTCGTCCACGGTGATGTCCAACAGTTTGACGTAGGTTCCGGCAGCGACTTCGGTGGTAATCCGGCGGTATTCGCGTCGTGCCTGACTCTGGGTGTCGTAAGTGAACCGCTGCCGGTCCCGGCTGCCATCTGGCTTGGTGCCCACGTCGGCCTGGAACCAGTAGGTCACCTTGCCGTTCTTGGCTGTGCGCTTGTTGATCGGTTCGGCACGTCTGGCAGGCTTATTCGTCATCTCATGACTCCTGGTGGTCGATTCCGGTTCTACTTTCTGGCGGGGGCGAGTGAGAAACTTGCCCAGGCAGTGGTCGTTCAGCGCACATGCCGGTGATGCGTCGGATGCATGCCCAACGCTTCAGAGACGGTGTCGGCGGCGATGATTGGTGCGGGTGCTTGGAGGTGACAGGCCATCCGTGGGCGGCGAGAATGCTGGGGATCCGGAGGTCGGGCGGGGCATCCTACGAGGTGTCGTCGCCGTGATCAGCCTGCAATTGGAGCACCTGGCGCACCCATCGCGACGGGATTCGCACTCGGTTGCCGACTCGAATAGCTGGCACCCCGCCTGATTTGACCGCAGCGTAGACGGTGGACTTGCCGATACCGAGAAGCCGGGCTGCATCGGGGACCGATACGGTCGGCTCGTTCAGCAGACGCTGCAGTATGTCCTCAGCAGCGAGAAAATTCTTCCGATTCAACTTACGGCCTCGAATCACAGGCCGATCCGTGAGTCATCCCTTGTTGCAATAGAACAGGATTCGAGTCGGATGCGCCAGTCTGTCGCAATTGGTTGACGTTTCAGCCTTATTGCTGCCCTGTTGATTTGCGCCAGCAGCTATTGGAGTGTCGGTCCCGAGCCGAGGTTTGGCCGTCGTCGACGTGGGGGCATGGCCCGATCCGATCGTCTTCCCGGCGACGCATTGTCGACGTGATAAGTCGGCCCCGGACAAGAATTCACCAGCCTCAATTCCGATATGTGAATCCCGCCGGGTTTGGTGCTCATCTCCTTTGTTGAGGAGGATGGGCAGACCATGCCATCGAAGTGCGACGAAGCGATCAAGGCCAAGGCTGTACGGCTGGTTGTCGATCATCGCGACGACTACGACAGTGAGTGGGCCGCGATCAAGGCGGTCTCGGCCCGGCTGGGCACGACCGCGGAGGCCCTGCGCAAGTAGATCCGTCAGGGCGCGGTCGACGCGGGTGAGGCCGAGGGCGTCTCGACCGAGTCGGCGCGGGTGATCCGTGAGCAGAAACGCAAGATCGCCGAGCGGGAGCAGACGATCGAATCCTCAAGCGATTCGATGTTCCGATTCTGTTGCCGCAGTGTTGATCTGAGCTTGCGGCTTGTAGGCGGGGCGATCGCCGGTGTCGACAGCCGGATACGAGCGACCGAGCGAAGGGGGCGGTGGCAGGGTTCGGGTCTGCGAGTGCCGGTTGTGCGGTGTTGGAGGTGTGCATCGGCGTGTTCGTGTATGACATGCCGTACGGCTTGGAGGCACAGTCTGATAGGCGGGGTTGGTCAGTGGCGCAGGTCGGTGCAACCGGCCGTTTGGCCGTCTGCACCGACCTTGGTTGGTTGGTTCGTCTGGTTGAAGAAGCTTCGTGTGGAGGTTGAAAGTGGTTGTGCCCAATGGTTTCAGGGGCTACTGGACTGGTGGTCCGGAGTAGGGCCGTCGGAAGCCGCACGATAGGAAGATGTCTTGGGTGCCGAAGTGATCGCTTGTCTGGACGCTGAGGGAGAAGGGTTCACCGGTGGTGGGGTCTCGCCAGTGGAATAGCTCGGTTGGGGGGCGGCCGTAGGCGACGTCGATGTTGTCGCGCCAGAGCCGGTTGACCTCGTTGCTTTTTCGGAGTTGTTCGATTAGGTGTTGTGCTCTGGGGGCGGTGCGGTGTCGGCCGAGTACGGCCTTGGCGGTGGCGACGATGTGAGGTGCCTCGTGTTCCCAACCGACGATGATTTCTTGCGCGGTTGGGGTGAAGAACCAGCTCAGGATGCTGCCGCCGACTGCGTTGAGTCCGGGAAAGGCGCGCACTGCCGACGGGTTGGCGGCCAGGACATGCCAGGTGTAGTCGATGTATACGGCGAGCAGGCCGTTGCGTTCGTGGTAGTTGAGTAGCTCGAGTTGTCCGGAGGTGATGAGTCGGGTTCGCAGTTCGTCCAGTGGTGCGAGATCTATTGCGGGTTCCCATAGTTCGCGCAGGTGCCGGGCCTGCATGTCGTTGAGTTCGTAGCCGATGATGAGTCCGTCGACGACCTCACGTTCGGGTGGGTAGCGCTTGGTTTCGATCTGTGTGAGGTAGGAGGCGCTGATGCCGATGAGCGGAGCGGCTTTGTCCCGGCTCAGATGTTGGCGTGTGCGCAGCTCCCATATCCATTCGAAGAAGTCCGGCATCTGTGCCAGCTGCGACCGAGGCCTGCGCCGTCGGCGTAGGCGGCGGTCCGGACCACGTCCTTGGTTGTGACTGTCCATGCGGACGTCCCCTCCCTTTTGGTGTCTTCCACTGCAAGACTGCGATCGAATATTGAGAGTTACCCCCGAGACGAACCCTCGCGGATTGCGCCGCACGCGACGTGGTACGCGCCGAGCACGACAGTCGCACTTACGCCATCAAAACCTCGAAAATGGTTGCGGCGCTACCCTTTCAAGGGACAACGTTTTTGCCAGTCAAATTCTTTGCCCATACGCCTGACCATCCTGACCAGTACGGATCCAGGTATTTGGCAATAGCCTTGTCCATCCGGAAATCCTCGGCCGCTGCTGCTTGGCGCCTTTCGGCCGACGCCCACCCGTGGTGACCATTCCAGCGTATCGGCACCATGGGTTCAGGAGAACAAGGTCACGTCATAGCGCAACAATGGATCGCCCGAGCGTGGTGGCCGCAGGCTGCGTGGCGGTGAGGCTCTGCTCGATCGCAGACCCGCTCGGAGAGTCGAAGTGTCGACCGCTGAAGCAACTTTTTCGCAATCGTATGAAGGTATTCCGCGTTTGCCGGATTGATCTAGGTCTGCTAGGACAGATGTGGCTTGGGGGAGTCTGCGGTGACCTTTCTGCCATCCCGTTATGGCGAGGAAATATCTCTGGCAGCGATGACAAGACGGGGAGGACGACAACGTGAGCTCGACTCCTGCAAGACGAGCCATGCCTCAGCGGCGTGGTCGCGCCCAAACATCTGACAAGGCCGAGATGCCCAACCTCGGTGACTGGTTACGTAGGGTGCGTGAGCATCGGAAGCACACTCGTAGGTCCGCCGAGACACGTACCGGCATCAGCGATTCCTACATCAAACAGATCGAGAATGAAGGGCTCATCCCACTTCGGGGTGTGCTGGACCAGCTCATCGTCGGCTACCGGCTCGACGAGATGCAAGCCCGCTTCACTCGGGAGCTAGCCGAGCCGCCCATCGAGCTGGCACCGATCGAGGAGTTGCGCGAACGTGTGAGCACTCCGGATCGCCTTGCCGCACTGAAGTTCTTCGACCAGGTCGGCATCATTTGCGTATTCACCGACCCCTTGTGGAATGTCCTTGTCGGGAACGAAAGCTTCTACCGGGCAGAACCCGACATAGTGGCCGCAGGCCACAACGTCGCACTGTGGCATTTCCGACCCGGTGTGGCTAGATCGCCTGCCAAAGATGTTTCGCTGCAGTGGGATTACGAGGCAACCGGGCTCATGGCTTTGGTCCGTGCGGGACTCGGTCGCTACCGCGACTCTCCCCAGTCCATCGACTTGCTCGAGCGACTCCGCGCCAGTAACGAGTTCAACGATCGCTGGCAGGGTGGAATCCAGGTCGCCTACGGCCGTGAGCCTGACGATCTGTGTCACATGGTAGATCCAGTAACCAGAGAGCCATTCTCGGTGTCCATTCAGGTCGGTGAACTACCCGACACCCGCGATATCCGTTTCCAACAGGCGATCCGACGACCATACGCTGGTCCACCGCTCTCCTGATCAGTACCCGGCGAGCTGGCAGCGACACGGGCACGGACACAACCACGACGTTCCCCTTCCCAGCACCCGACACCATTTGGGATGTTATGAACATCCGAATGTTGATAGCATCCCGAGTGATTGTTCTGCTTGCCGGCGAATGCACTGTTGCGGCTCACCTGGGGAGTAGCCAGCCGATGAAGGGGGACCCCCTATGAACGTGGAAAAGTCAGACCTCGACCGCATCCCTCTCGTTTCGGGTGCTCTGCCGTTGATCGGACATGGTCTGAAGCTGATGCGAAACCCCCTCGAACTGCTTTCGTCACTGCCGGAGCACGGTCCGATGTGCCGAATCCGGCTTGCGGCAGACACTGTCGTGTTCGTCTCCGATCCGGATCTGACGTCGCAGGTGTTCGTCGACGACAAGCTCTACGACAAGGGAGGGCCCTTCTATGACCGGTCCCGAGAGATCGCCGGCGACGGACTCGGCAGCTGTCCGCACGACAAGCACCGTCGGCAGCGTCGCCTTTGCCAACCCGCGTTCCGCTCTGATCGGCTCCCGTCGTATGTCGAGAGCATGACCCGCTCGATCGAGACCACGGTGCATGGATGGCACGACGGCCAGGTAATCGACCTGGGCGTCGATCTATCGGCCATGACCTTCCGAGTTGCGACAGAGGCCATATTCTCAACGTCGCTGTCCGACAACCAAATTCGCCAATTTGCCACAGATCTGAGCACGATCGCGCACGGGTTGTTCCGGCGGACAGCATTGCCCGCCATAATCAATCGCATACCCACTCCCGGCAATCGGCGCTACGACGCCACCGCCCGCCGCGTACGGCAACTCGCCGCGTCCGTCATCGCGGAACGACGCGCCGAGCAAAAAGACCGAGGCGATCTCTTGTCGGCATTGCTGGAAGCCCGCGATGCACAAGACGGAGCACAGTTCACCGACTCCGAGCTGATCGACCAAGTCTTCACATTTTTCTTGGGCGGTGCCGAGACCACCGCTGGCTGCCTCACCTGGGCGTTGTACCTGCTCGACCGGCACCCCGAGGTTCAGCAGCAGTTACAGGAGGAGGTCGACTCGGTCCTGGGTGGCCGCACAGCGACGCGCGCAGACCTTTCCTCGCTCCCACTCACGAACAGAATCATCACCGAAACCCTTCGTCTGTACCCGCCGACCTGGGTGCTGACTCGACAGGTCACGGCGGACGCCAAATTGGGCGACATAATGCTTCCGGCCGGGACGAAGATCGCGGTGAGCCCTTATGTCATTCATCGCAGCGACCAGACATACGAGGATCCGAGCGAGTTCCGCCCCGACCGCTGGATAGACACCAACCCGCACCAAAACCGCAAGACGTTCATCCCTTTCGGTCTCGGTGCGCGCCGATGTATCGGCGAGCAGTTCGGGTTGATCGAGGCCGCGCTCGCATTGGCGACAATCACGGGTCGGTGGCGACTGTCGTCGCCGACGCAGCGGCCGATCTCGATGTCGATGACGCAGGTACCGGTACCCGATGGCGTGCAGATGCGAGTGACCACACGACAAGTCCCCGCGCTCGTCGAGTGATCAACAACATCTGTTCGCCGAAAAGCTGTTCTACACCAACGACGACGGGGCTCGGCGATGGAAACCCTACGATCTAGATCCATACGAGAACCGGCCGCCGCCGGACCGTGACTCGGTGCACCAATGCACTTGGACCTACGACGAGGAAGACAACCGCTGCTGGCCGCCGACCGTCGGGCCAGCGAGGTCTTCGCCGTCGCTGAAACGCTTGGCGACGCGGCGGCCGCGGCCGGCGCAGCCTGGTCCCCAACGGTCGGTCACTGGTTCAAGGGCTGATCGAAGCGACGGCCGGACGCGATGGAAACCTCCACTGCGCTGACCGAATACCGGGTCATCGAAAGTCCACAGGATCTGGCGCTATTCGGCAGAGCCGGTGCTGCCGCAGTGGATCAGTTGGTGTGCTCATATCATCTGCCCATCATCGCCACCTACGACGAAACCTGTTTGCCTGCAAGCTGATCGGCTGACGAATGAGCGCGGACCGCTGCGGGCGGTGAGAGTTGCACGGAGTTGAACCGCCGCTGTCCTCCACGACTCGATATGTCGCATCACGATCGGAGGATGACAACGCCATCACGGATGCGGTGCTCGCGCTCGTGGCTATACGACCCCGTAGACGCGGACTCGCCCCGACGCGATCGTGAGTTGCCGAGATGGTGTGCGATCCGTTTCCATCACTTCCGGCTGGTAGTGGCAATGTCGTCTTCGCCGCACGATAGCGAGACGTTGTCTCCCGAGCGGCTGGGAGTGCTGCGAGGGGATCAAGAAATGGTCGTGTTCGGTCGTGGTGGGGAGAAATATCTCTTTGACAACAGCATTGTTAAATAGTGAGGTTTGCGCTGGTAGATCGATCGGCGAATTGAGCAATGCGGTTGTATATGATGATCTTGTTGGTAAAAAGTCTGGATTCGCAACGGGTTTCGCGGTTTGGATGGAGAGGCAACCTCAACCGCATCGAAAGGGAAAATCCGTGGATCCGTTTGTTGTTCTATCGTGGGTGAACATCGGCTTGTCGGTATTGTCGAACGGTTTGTCGCTCGTGGCTCAAGCGCTGTCTCTGATCGTGCCGTTCCTCTGATATTTCTCCCCTGACGAGGGCCTCCTTACTGGGGAAACCATGGTGGGAGGCCCTGTGGGGCCGCGCTGAGCGCATTCTTCGACTTTCCTATTCCGCCTTCGTGTAGAAGGGCTATTTGGCGTGCCGAAATACCGAAATACAACACATCGCGCAGCATTGCGCAGGAATTCCGGTCCGAATCACATGCATTCCGTTAACGGCAACCCTGGTCGAGTGGGGCGTGGCGCCAGGATCGCGCTGGCGAGCGCGATTCCGGTGGTGGTGGTTTTTGTTTGCAGCGGTGTTGCATCGGCGGCGACTTCGGCCGATCCGATTACGGACCAGCCGGGGGTAACCAGCCCTGAACAGCCTGGCACCACCACTCCCGCACCGCCGCCTCCCAATGCTCCTGCGCAGGACCAGGCGTATTACGAGCAACGCCCAGAAGTGCGCAACGCGGCACCTAGCCGGCCGGTGCCCTCACCGGCGCCGGTCGGGCCGGTTGATCTGGGGGAGTTGCATCTGCCCGAACCGGTGCCGCCGGTCGCGCCGATCGAGCCACCTCCTGACACGATCCGGATCGGGCAATTCGAGACTCCGTCACCGGATTGGTTGCCGCCGGAGGTTCGAGACTGCATCAACGACACTGCCGCCGGTGCCGAAGCCCAAGTGGCGCAAGCGTTGGATTCGATCGGGCTCCCACCGGGCCGCTCGGACCGGGTCAGTGGCGCGACCACTGCGGGTGCACTGCTGGGCGGCGCGGCCGGTGCCGCGATCGCGGGAGCTCCGACCGCTGCCGTAGGGGCGGTCGTGGGCGGTCTTGTCGGTGGCACCATCGGCGGGATCGCCGGGGCCGCAGTGGGAACGGTGATCGAGGTCCCGGTGATCGGGACCGTCACCTCCGGTATCGCGGGAACAGCGATCGGTGCCGCGATCGGCGCTGCGGTAGGCGCGGCCATCGCCGGAGTCCCGGTCGCTGCGGTGGGAGCAGCGGTTGCCGGCACCATCGGTGCTGGGTTCGGTGCGGGCGTGGGAGTGGGGCAGCCGTGACAACGTCCACGACTCGACGCGTCCGCGCCACCATGATCGCGCTGGCAGTATCAGCCGCATCAGCGCTGACCGCCGCCGCGGGTAGCGCCCCGGCGGTGCCGATCGGACCGGGTTGCCCTGCCTTGTATGTCCTGGGTGTCCAGGGGACCGGTCAGTCCTCACCGGCAGCGGACCCGGTGGCCGACACCGGTGTGCTCGGCACGATGTTGGCGCCGGTCACTGCCACTGTGCCGGGGCTGGTGCAACATAGCTACGTCGCCTACGGTGCCGGATTCGGCGGCATCGTGCCCGGTGGCGGAGCGGACCCATACGCGGCATCGGTGGCCGACGCGCACAACCAACTCGCCACTGCGGCAGCGCAAGTGATCGAGCAGTGCCCTGGCACGCTGATCGCCGGTGTCGCTTATTCCCAAGGCGCACAAGCCCTTGCGCAGTTCGCCCAGGAAGTAGGGGCAGGGGTTGGTTCGGTGCCCGCGGACAAGATCGCCGCGATCGCACTGTATTCCAATCCGGTCCGCGTCGAAGCCAGCCCAACCTTTCCCGGTCGAGTAGGGCAAACCGTTCCCGACCCGGCGCCGGGGACCAGCGGCGCGGCGGTGTCGAGTGTCCAGATAATCAGCGCCGCGGCCGCTGGTAGCGGAATCGCAAGCACCGGCGCGGGGTACGGGGCGCTCGAAGGACGCGTCGCCGATGTCTGTGTCGATGGTGATCTGGCGTGCTCGGCACCGGATCAGGCGGCGCTGCTGCGCCTCGGTGCGGAGATCGCCGCGCAAGCGAACCTGGCAGACCCGATCTCGGCTGTCGCATCTATCAACACACTGCTGTCGGCGGCCCTCGGTGACGCCTGGACCACCGTCATCAACAACGACATCCAGGTCGGCGGCGGCAACGTCGACTACGCCCCACAACAACCCCTGTCAGCCCGGCTGATCGACGCGGCCGACCCGCGCATTCCGGCGCCGAAACCGGAAGATGCCGGTGCGGCGGCGGCGCGCTGGAACGAGATCACCGCCACCATCGTCGCCAACCCGGTGGGGTTGTTGCCCAAGGTGGTCGGGCAACTCGGTGCCGCATGGGGACAGTTGCTCGCCGACAACGCCGCCCTGGCCGACCCCGGTGTCTGGCTGCATTTCGCCGACACCGTCGCCCGCCACAACGGCTACGCCGCGACCGGCCAGTTGACCTCGGGTAGCGCGTGGCTGATTGCCCTGGCCCAAGACATCGGGAGCCGATGATGACCGAACCCCTCACCGACGACGAGTTCTACACCGCGACACCGATCGAGGCCTCCAGCTCACGCGGGCAGGTCCTGCGTACGCGGGAAGTCGCTGTCCCACAACTGCGTTCGGTCGCGCACGCGTGGCAGATCGTCTACGTCTCGAGCGATTCCTACGGCGAGCTGATCCCGGCTTCGGGTATCGTCATTGTCCCCGACATCGCCACCCAAGAGGGTGTAGGACCCATCCTCGGATACTGTCCGGTGTTCCGTGGGCTCGGCGGCCGGTGCGCACCCTCGCAGTTGCTGGCCGACGAGATCGAACCCGAAGCCGACTACCTCGCGATGGCGTTGGATCGCGGCTGGAGTGTCGCGGTTGCCGACGGTCGGGGACTCGGCATCACGGGACTGGGACCCCACACATTCCTGGCCGGTCGCTGCGCCGGGCAAACCATCCTCGACCTCACCCGTGCCACACAGCGACTACCCGGCTTGAACGACGACACCACGCCGATCGCCTTGTGGGGATACGCCGACGGCGGCCGAAACGCCTTATGGGCCGCGGAAATCCAGCACGAATACGCACCCGATCTCGACCTGCGCGGTGTCGCAGCCGGCGCTGTGGTCGCCGATCCGGGGGAACTCGTCGCCGAGATCGACGACGGACCATACGCGGGCCTCGGGCTGGCCGGACTGGTCGGGTTAGCCCGCGCTTATGCGCACTTGCCGATGCTGCACATCCTCACCACCGAAGGCCACCTCGCCGCCGCAAATATCGAAAATCTCGACGCGACAACGATTCTCGAGCGAAACAGGCAACCGTTGGGGCGCTGGTGCGAGCGGGCGGACCCGTGGGTGGACCCGATGTGGCGATATGTGCTGGCTCGTGAACGCTGCGCACAGCAACCAACCCGCATCCCAGTGCACCTCTATCACGGCACACAAGACACCCTCATCCCTGTCGAATCGGCGCGCCGACTGTTCAGCGACTATCGCGGGTTGGGTGTGGATCTGAATTGGCGTGAATACCCGGTCGATCACCTGCAAGCCGCCATCGACGGAGCCGGTGAGGCCATCGCCCGCCTGGCGGGCTACCTAGAGCGCATCCCATCGAGGCCGATCCGGTCGATGCCACCGACATCGCCGACAACGACGCCCCCGGACTCCTGAAACCCCCTCCGGGAAACCCTACCCGCGCCGGTTGCCCCCTCGCCGACGGCGCGGGCAGGCCCCGGAAGACAACCAAGCGAGGCCAACAGTATGCGCCACAACGACCATCACGAACATCCCCACCTCGTCAAACAGGCCCGCGCGACCGCACGAACCGCACGCCGCGACGATCCCGACAGCGGCACCGGAGCATCCGGTTCGCAGGAGCGGTCGGAACCCCGCTGCGCCACCGCGCCCGACCCGCCTGCATCAAACACGGCTCATCGCAATGCAACTCAGGACTGAAAGGAGAAGAAACCATGCATACCAGCACAATTCGGGACACCCATGCGAGACGAACGTCGGCGCCGAACCACACATTGACGGGGATCGTCGCGGCATCGACGATTGTCGCGAGCATCGTCGCGAGCGGGTCTGCGTCAGCGCAGTCGCCGAGTCCTGATGCCCCGCTGGATACGACCTGTCCCGCGCTATATGCGCTGGGCGTGCAGGGACCTGAGGAGAGCTCACCGGATGCCGCCTCGACCACCGACACCGGCGCGCTCGGAGGGCTGTTCGCGCCGATGCTCAGCGCGGCACAGGGTTTGGCGCAACGCGCGTACATCCCGTACGGCACCGGTGAGGACGGGACCGAGCAACCCTACGACCAGTCTGTAGCGACCGCGTCGGGGAGAGTCGAGGACACCGCCGCCGAGATCGTGCGCCGCTGCCCCACCACCAAGATCGCTGTCGCTGGTTACGCGCAAGGCGCTGCGGCAGTCGCGGCGTTCGCCAAACGGGTCGGCACCGGCACCGCCAAGATAGGCGCGGACCAGGTCGCGGGCATCGCACTGCTGGCCAACCCCGCTCGCGCTGGCGACACCGCGGTGCTGCCGGGACGCCCCGGTGCCACCACACCCACAGCCGCGCCCGCCACCACGGGAACCCAGGTATCGAAGATCGCCTTCACCGACACCGTTCCCGCCGGTTCCGGTATCGCTCGAACCGCCGATACATCAGCGAGTTTCGGCTCTCTCACCGGACGCGTCGCTGATTTCTGTGTCGCCGGTGACATCACCTGCGCGGCCCCGTCCGAAGGGCCGCTGGCGACGACGGTCGCCAACATCGCCGCGCAATCGGATCTACGTGACCCCGTCGCGGCGATCTCCACGATCGCCCAAGCCTTCGCCGCGACGGTGTACAAGACCGCTGTCGGCGTGGTCCACGAAGACGTCCACGGCAACAGCCTCGATCAGTTGTCCTACGAGCCGAGCAAGTCGATCAGCCAGCGCCTGGCCGAAGCCTCGAACCCCGCAACGCCACTGCCCGGACCCGACCAGGCCATCGCCGCACTGATGCGGATCGGCACCATCGCGCTGAACGCGGTCACCGCAGTGGCACAGACGGTGTTCACCCCGGAGACGATCACCGAACTCGCCACGGTCGGCATGACCGACCCGTTGGCCGCGATCGCCACCCTCGGCACCAAACTCGCCGCCGCCGTGGTCGAACTCGTCCCACCACAGACCGGGATCCGGCTGATCAACCAAGCCTTCGAGGCGATCACCACCAACGTCACCGACAACACCCAGCTCTACAACATCGCCAGCTCGGCCCAATACAGCGACACATCCGGGCGCCACGGTTCCTACACAGGCACCGCTGCCACCCCGACCGGGCAATCGCCCGCGATGGCCACGGCGGCCTGGTTCGCCGCCGCCGCCCATGACATCGCCGCAATCACCCCGCCCGCGACACCAGCACCAACCACAACCACCGCTGTGACAACCACGACCGCCCCCACAACGACACCAGCCTGGCCGACAGCGACTGCGGCAGCGACCACTTCGACGGTGACCACAAGCCCGGCAGGCACAACGCCCGCCCCATGACCCCTTCGGGGGAAGACGCGATCAGCTCGCACCTAATCAGAGCTGATCCGTGAATCAATCCCCGGCGACTTCCCCCGAAGGGCCCCAAGCACTCCGACATGAGCACCAAGGAGGTGAAACCCCACATGGCAACCGAGTCCGGCACCGACATCCGCACCGACGACATGCACGGGTGGGGATGGCTCGACGACAACACCGCGGTCGAACTACCCGTCATCGGTTCGCGCGCAACACCATCCGATCACCACGGCAACGACGAATGGGACCGGCTGAACGACCAGCCGCCCGCGCACGCCGGCATCCTCGAGCCCGACGCTGAAACCGAACCCGGCCGATCGCGCGGACTCCCGTCAAAGGCATGGACTGCCCTGGGCATGGCGGCGCTCGCCGCCGTGAGCCTGGTCATCGCTGGGAGCTTCGCGGCCAGAGAACGACACCCACAGACCGCGGCACCCACCATGACCGTCGCGCCACCAACCTCCACACCGTCGCCTCGCCCCGCATGCCAGGGCCTGACCGCGCCCGTGGTGACAGCCACCCCTGAAGGTCCCGACCCCATGACACGGGCGATCGCTGGATTCGAATACGCCTACTACCAGGGCAACCCTGAGGCCGCACTGCGGTTCCTCGCACCGGACGCACGGATCCTGCCCGAGGCGTTGGCGGCCGGTATCGCCTCCATCCCGAAAGACACCCGCCACTGCGTCGCGATCACCCCGATCGCGGACACCACCGCGACGGTGCACCTGGTGGAACTACACCCGGACAACCAGCGCATCGACTACCTCCAGGTGATCAACGTCCGCATCACCGATGCCGTGGCGGCCATCGTCAACATCCAGAAGCAGGGCACGTGATGACCACTACAGCCCTCCATTCCCATGTCGGCGCCAACCGCGATCCGCGCAGCCGATTAGATCCGGGTACGATCGACCCGCCACCATCGCACCGGTGTGCTCCTATTCGCTCTGCCCCGCTGCCGGTCACCGGTCCACACCCGCCGTTGTTCGCGGTGCTCGGTGCACACGGCGGAGCCGGCACCTCCACTCTGGCACGGTGGTGGGCACCGGCCGCCGACACCGGACTGGCCTGGCCGGCCTCGAACCGCACAACGCAACGGGTGGTGATCGCGGCTCGACTGTGCATGCCCGGATTGACCGCGGCCGCCGACCGACTACGCGAATGGCACGCAGACCTCGCCCCCGACGGCGTCACCGTCATCGGACTCGTGCTAACCCCAGCGCGTCCCGGCCGGGTGCCCGCCTCGGTACGTCGCTACCGCGGCGTCGTCGCCGAGCTGGTCGAGCACGTCTATTCGATCGGCTGGCACGACGAACTCATCAGCTGCGAGCTGTCAGAGCTGGCCCAGTACCTGCCCTTCAACCCACCACCGCGACGACGAGCCCACATCGCGGCGGCGGTGCCCACCGATGTCCACCGCGCAGGAACCGAGATCCTCACACGCCTCGCCGAGCAACGGAAAACCACTGGGGCACGACCTGATTCGGACAGCGAGTCATGACCACCGCCTACCTGATCAGTGAAGCGATCACCGTGCTCGCCGACCAAATCCCCGTCACACCCAAAGCACCGCCCGGCTCAGAAAAGCTGATCAACATCGTCAACTACCTGTCCTGGCTCGTCATGGTCGCCGGGATCGCCGCACTGATCTACGCGGGCGGCAAGTTCGGGTGGGAACGATTCCACGGCGGAGCGCTGGAATCCCCCAAGATCGTGCTCGGCGCGCTCGTCGGCGGCATCATCGCCACCAGCGCCGGCGGAATCATGCAAGCCGTCGTCACCGGCACAGGGTGAGCGCAATGCGTCAAATTCCTTTTCTTCCAAAGGCTTCCACAGCACTGCCACAACCCCTGCGCCTGCGGTGGGCCTCATGCCCCTAGCGCTCGAACACGGACCGGATTCCGCTCCGCAAACTGCAAGGACTTCACCTGATGACCTTTCCCCAACCGTGCCCGCTGACCATCACCACCACCGACGGCATAGAACTGTCAGCCAGCAGGCTCGGCCGCTCCGACACCCCGGCCACGATCGTCTATGTCCATGGTCTGCTGACCGACGCCAGCTACTGGACGCCCTTGACGCAGCATCTGCACCACCAACTCGGCGGTGCGATCGGCCAGATCACCTACGACCAGCGCGGCCACGGCGGCTCCGGATGGCCGACTCGATCCACAGGAACGACGCTGCGGCACCTGGCCGATGACCTGGATATCGTCTTGGCTCATGCCACCGGTGCGGTGATCCTGGCAGCGCACTCCGCAGGAAGCCTGGTCGCCCACGCCTACGTGAAACACCATCCCGAACGCGCCGCCGCTCTGTCGGGGCTGGTGTTGTTCAACGGCGCCTGCGAGTTTCCCGAATTTCCCTCTCTGCCACGGCATTTCCTGAAAATTCCGGCACGACTGCGGCGACTGCGCCATGGACGGTTCGACCGCATCGCCGCCGCCGGGTATGTGCTGCTGGAACGCCGGTTCCGAAGTCTGAGCAAGGGGCTGGGGTCCAAGGCGCTACTGATCGCCGGTCAGCGCCACGGTGATCCGAGGGTGTTAGCCGACTTGCTGCACAGCTACGGTGAGCACTTTCTCGAGCCAGCGACGGCGGTCGCGATGCGTTCGATCCCCTCGTTCGTCCTGTCCGCCGAGCGTGACCGGGTGGTACCGCCCACACAGTCGATGCGGCTTGCCGATGCGATCTGGGCAGACTACGAAATCGTTCCCGGCGCAGGACATTCCCTGCCCCACACCGACCCGCAGACCGCGGGCACGGCGATCTTGCAGGCACTGGAAGTCGCCTACCGAGACGAGAACCCCGCGGATTCGGCGCGAGGTGCGCAGCTATGAGCGGCAAACAACTCCCGGCAGAGGTGACGACTCCGCTCACGCAACTGCTGGGGTATCTCGCCTGGATCGTGCTGCTGCTGTGCATCGCGCGTGCCATCTGGCTCGCCGGGCTCCTCGCTATCCGGATCTACCGCGAGGAGTCCACAGAGGGCCTCGTCGGAACCCTGCTGGGCGCAGCCCTGCTCGGATCCGCCAGCGGTCTCGCCGTCGCGATCGTGCCAACCACCTGACCCGATGTGGAGGACAACATGACGACCCCGAACCGAGCAATCGCCACCGCAATGGTGGCTTCGACCGCGGTGTTCGGCATAGCAGCGGTGACAGGTTGCGGTGACGACAGCACCGACACCTCCACGCTGGTCCAGCAGCCGCCGGTCGAGGTACATGGATCCCCGACCAGGCTGGGATGGACGTCGTTCCAAGGCATGCAACTGCCGGTCGCTGACCAAGGACCGAAATCGGTGAACGGCGCGGTCGCACGCGGTTTCGACCACACCCCAGTCGGTGCCGGGCTTGCCGCGATCCACGCGAGCGTGCGCATATCGGTGGCCACCGACATCCAGTGGGCGCTGGTCGCACAGCAGATGCTCGCACCCGGACCCGGCCGCGACGCATGGGCCCTGGCCCGCGCGCAGATCTCGATCACCAGCGCGATCAGCACGGGTGCACCAACAGTGCTGGGTTACCTGATCAGCCGCTACAGCACGCAAGCCGCCGATATCGCGATCTACACACGCCAGGCCGATGCCTCGCTGACCCGCAACACCGTGACCGTGCTGTGGCAGTCCGGGGACTGGCGCCTGCTCCTACTAGCCCAACCAACTGTGCCCACGGTCGCCGCGGTGGATACGACACCAGCGGACATGGTCGCCCTACCAGGGCACTGAGAACGGAAGCGCGCCATGGCATCTGCTCGCCTACTGATCATCTTGCTCGTCGGCATCACCGCCGTCGTAGTCGCAGCGTTCGTGCTGGCCGTCACAGGCACCGACAACACACCCAACCCACAACGACCCAGCGACAACCCGATCGGGCCCACCGCACCCCAGCAAGCCACACCGGGGCCTTCCGGGGTGTCGAGTCCACCGACGATCGACATGTTCGGCAACCGACTCGAGGTCACCGACCGCGACGAAGGCGTTGCACTGGAACAAGACCCGGCAACACGACCCGATCCCGGTCGTCTCGACTACCTGAGCGCGCCACCAGCACGCATGCAATGGCAACGCGGATGGGGCGGTGCAGCCCTACCGTTCTCCGGCAGCGACGGCCCCGCCGAGGTGATCGCTGGCGTGGCCTCCGGATTCGCCGACACACCACAAGGTGCCGCACTGGCCGCCTACGACGCACTCGCCCGAGCATTGGCCGCCCCCGAGGGGGTATGGCAGCAGATCGTCGCCGACCGATACCTCGGTGGCGGGCAGGCTCTGATCGACAGATTCGCGCGCTCCCGCAAGAACACCCCCGACGCAGCCCATTACGTAGTCGTCCCGGAGGGATTCCGCATCCTGCCCGGATACCGACCGGATTTCGCTGTCGTCCAGATCGCCTCCAAAGCCATCGGCGGAGTCGCGTACTCGACATGGCCGATGACCTGGACCGGCGACGACTGGCACGTCCGCGTCCCCGACGACGTCGAAACCCTCTGGGCACCAGCCACTCCTACAACCTCACTTGCTGACTTCGCACCATGGAAGGCCGTGTCATGACCACCGGATCGAACGGCATGGAAGCGCGACCAGCTCTGAGTGATCCATGGCAGGCCCAACTGCAGCTGCCGAGTCTCTGCGATATCCCTAGCGGCCCGGGAGCGGTCTGCCAGTTGGGCAAGGCAGGTTCGCAGGCCGCCGGGGACGCCGCGAAGTCGGCTTTCGACGATGTGATCGACACGCTCATCGACGGTGTGGCGAAGTTCTTGCGGGTCGTGATGACGTGGTGGCTCAACCTGCCGTCCCCGCAGCTGGCGGCCAATACCGGCGAGCCGGGACCGGTACTCGGGTCCATCCGCGACTACACCAGCGGTCTTCAAGTGCTGCTGATGACGGGCGGCATCATGTTTGCCGCGGCCCGGCTGGCGCTGGCAAAACGCGGCGGCGTCGCGGGTGAAGCCCAGGAGTCGTTCCTGGTTTTCGGCAAAGCGGTCTTCGCGAGCATGATGTTCGCCGCCGTCATCACCGCAGGCACACGTGCAGGTGATCAGTTCTCCAAGTGGGTGATCTTCGATGCGACTCGCGGTGACCTGACGAGCGCGGTGTCCAGGTTCGCGGACTTCGACCTGAAGCACAACTCCGGTCTGGGGTCAGGTGCACTGCTCATCCTCGCCATCCTCGGCACCATCAGCATGCTCGTACAACTGGTAATGCTGGTTGTTCGGCAGGCGCTGCTGATCCTCGTGGTCGCGGCGATCCCGATCGCCGCCGCTGCGGCGGGCACCGGTCCGGGCTCGCAGGCCTACAAGAAGATGTTGACCTGGGCGTTGGCATTCGTGCTGTGGAAACCCGTGGGCGCGTTGGTGTATGCGATCGCCTTCACCGCAGCTGGAACGAAAGATGGTGGGCAACAGCAGGATTCGCAACTGGTTTTGCTCGGTTTGCTTCTGTTGCTGATGGTGCCGATCGTGCTGCCCGCGCTGATGCGACTGATCGCGCCGGCTGTGGCGACGCTCGGTGGTGGGGGAGGTGCTGCTGCGGCGTTGGCTGGTGCCGGGCTGGGGGCGGCGATGTCCTCGGCTGGACGAAGTCGCGGCGAAGCTCGCCCGGTCAGCGAGCGCGAATCCTCGCCCGGTGGCGGCGGATCCCCGTCAGCACCCGATGAGGGCGGTGGCGGTGGACGTCCCATGCCGGACGGCGGTGGCGGGGGCGTGGCTGGTGGCGGCGCTCGGGCCGGTGATGGAGGTGGCGGCGGCGCTGCGGGATCAGGTGGTGCCAGCGCGCCCGCGGAGACATCCGGCGCGAAAGCACCCGGTGGCGGCTCAGAAGCTGCGAGCAGCGGTGGTGCGGCGGGCGCCGGTGTTGCGGGCGCTGCCGTCATGGTCGCAAAGGCCGGGGCTGGTGTTGCGCGCCAGGGTGTTTCGGCGGTTGATGCCACCGCCACTGATGCCGCTGATGGTGGTTTCGATCTGGACGCGCCGGTGTCGGGGGAGGTTCGGCGATGACGACGCGCATGTACGGCAGGTGGGAGAAGCCACGGTCAGCAGGGTTTTTCGGGCTTACCTGGGGTGCGTCGATGTTCGGGCTCGGATTGGCCATCACCGTGATGGTGGGATTCATGCTCACCCGCTCCCTGACAGCGGCCGGGGTACTGGTCGGCGGCGGGGCGCTGGTGTTCATCCCGCTGGTCGTGAGCCGCGACGGCCGCACCGGGTGGGAACTGATCGTGCTGCGGGCCCAGTTCACGCTGGCACGAGCCCGCGGTGAGCTGGTGTATCGGGCCGGGCGTTTCTCTCGGATCCCGGGGACGGCGAGATTGCCTGGGCTGCTGGCTGATTCGCGACTGTCAGAGTACGAGACCGCGGGCGGGAAGCGGTTCGCGATGATCCACATCCGCCGCACCGACCACTACACAGTCGTGCTGCGGGTGATCCCGCGCGGCAAAGAACTGGTCGACCAATCCCAGATCGATGCCTGGGTCGAGGGCTACGGGCGGTTCCTGGCCACCCAAAGCCGTGGCGGGGAAGTCGTCGCGGTGACCGCGGTCTTGGAGAACGTGGTAGAGACCCGGCTGCGGCAGCGCCGCGAGGTCGCTCGGCTAGTGCGTTCGGACGCACCGGAGTTCGCGAAAGCGGTGATGCGCGAGGCCGCTGCCGATATCGGCGGGGTCGGTGTGCGCATCGAGGCCCGTATCGCGGTGACCTACCGGGCGATCGGAAAAGGCCGGATCCGCCGCGATGACGCCGAACAGGCCCGCGAGATCGGGCAGCGCCTGCAAGGAGTCCTGTCGCATCTAGCGCGGGCCGGGTTGCCCGCGACCCCGCTGCAGGCGTGGGAAGTGATCGGGCTGGTCCGCACCCGCTATGACCTGGCAGCGCAACGTGACGTCGAATCCGCGGGCTCGACAATCACGACCACCCAATCGTGGGACACCGCAGGCCCGCTCGCGCACGCGGATCAGTGGGATCACTACCTGCATGACGGTGGCCGGTCGATCACCTGGGAGATGGACGCCGCACCGCGCGGTGCGGTCCTGGAATCCGGGTTGGAAGAGTTGCTACGCCCCCGCGCGGATGTGCCGCGCAAACGCGTCGCGATCGTGTACCGGCTTCACTCGGCTGCGGAGGCCACCAAACTGGTCGACTCGGATTTCCGTGACGCGCTCGCTGCGGAGCAAACCGAACGCGGAATGGCTTCGGCATCGGCGTCGTTGCGGGTCGGCAATACCAACGCCGCCCGCCAGGAACAAGCCCGTGGCGCGGGATTGACCAGATTCGGTGTGTTGATCACGGTCAGTGACCATCTCGACGCGGACCTACCCGGTATCGAAGCATCGGTACAGGGCATGTCGGATGCGTCGCGGCTGGGAGTGCGCCGCTGCTATGGCTCGCAGGCGAGCACCTTCGCGGCGAGCTTGGGGATCGGGTTGATCCTGCCTGAGCACACATCCATCTCCAAGCGGGTCTCGGCATGAGCACCAGCGGCACGACCAACAAGAACAACCAGACCTCTGATCGGCGCCGCACGACTGTCAGTGTCGCGGGAATCCGGGTTCTTACACCGGCATCACGCGCGCAGGTGGAAGCGGATGCGGCGTTGCCCGGGTCGCGTGGGCGTCGTGCCAGGTTGGCGATGTCGGCAGATGATCACCGCCGGGTGAACGCGGCTCGCCGCGTCGAGGATCTCGACCGCGACGGTGGTTTCCAACGATCGCTGGCCCGGCTGAGCGACCGCGGCTATGCCGGCCTCGGGGGTGGGCGTGCCGCGGTGGTCCCGTCGATGCCGGAGTGGCGGTCGACCACCGTGCAGGTCGCCGGATTGTGGCCGTTCGCGATCGGCGCCAGCGCCCCCATCGTCGGCACGCCGGTCGGCAGCCACTACATCACCGGTGCCCCTGTGCATTTCGATGTGATGTCGTGGTTCCTGCGGGGATATATCACCGCGCCGATCGCTTTTGTGTTGGCGCTCAATGGTTTCGGCAAATCCAGTTTGATCCGGCGGATGGTGACCGGCGCGGTCGCAGCCGGGGAGACCGTGCTGTGCATGGGCGATACCAAGCCGGACTACCGCGACCTCGTCGAACACCTGGGTGGGCAGGTCATCGACGTCGGCTACGGGCACGGCCACCTCAACCCCCTCGATATCGGCGCCCTCGGAGAGATCATCGACCGCCTGCCCGATCCGGACCAGCGCCGCCAGGTCGCCGCCCGGGTCGAAGCCGGACAGGTCAATATCGTCGCCGGGCTGATCGAACTCGTACGCGGCAGCCGCGTCGCGGACTACGAAGAAACCCTCATCGCAGCAGCGCTCCGCGAACTCTACAGTCCCGCAGGCGGATTCACCCCGAACGCGCCGCCGGTGTTGTCGGACCTGCTGGCAGTCATCTCCGGTGGCGGGGAACAACTGCGCCAGTTCGCCGAAGAAGACGACGACAAGAGTTATCGGGCCAGCACCAAAACACTGCGCCGCTCTCTGCGGGCACTGGTCGAAGGCCCGTTCGGGGCCATCTTCGATGGCCACACCAGCACACCCCTGAACCTGGACAGTCCCGCGATCTGTGTCGATGTCTCCCGTATCCCCGAAGGCGACACCAAACTCCTCGCGGCGGTGCTGATGGTGTGCTGGTCCCAAGGTTTCGGTGCCGTCGCCGCCGCACACGCCCTCGCCGATGCCGGACTGGCCCGCAAACGCACCTACGAAGTCGTGATGGACGAAATCTGGCGCGTTCTCGGCGTCGGTGAGTTCATGGTCGACCGCGTCGACGCCCTCACCCGACTCAACCGTGTCTTGGGCACCGGGCTGATCATGTGCAGCCACACCATCAAAGACCTCGCCGCCTTCGATTCGGTTGCCGCAGTATCCAAAGCACTCGGCTTCTTCGAACGAGCCCGCGCGAAAATCATCGGCCCCGTCGGGCCGGAGGAGATCAACCGCATCCGCGCCGCGATCGGGATCACCGAAACCGAGAAACTACTGGTCACCTCCTGGGCAGCGCCACGCCCACCCAGCGACGACAACACCGACACCCGCGAAACCCCACCAGGCACCGGATGCTTCCTACTCAAAACCGGAGAATCCGGCGAACCCGGAATCCCGTTCCGGCTCACCTTCACACGAACCGAACGTGAATCCGACATCCACAACACCAACCGTCGATTCCAGGACATCGGAACCACCCAGGAGGCGGGCAGGTGAACGGTAATGGATTCTCCGAAAACCATTGCAGCAGCGGCATTGTCGCTGCCGATCGCCCTGATCTTGATGCTGCTGATCTTCGTGGGAGCCGACCCGGCGACCTCGTGTGCGACGACATTGGCACCCAGCTCCGCAGGTGGGGAAAGCGGAATGGGAAAGGCCAGCGTGGCTGGGCTCAACGAAGCCCAGCTGAAACTGGCTCGCAACGGTGTCGCGATCGGCGAACAGCGGCAGATGCCCGAATCGGTGATCGTGGCCGAGCTGGCCGCGCAGGCTACCGAGTCGACATTCCGGAACCTCGCGAATTCCTCGGTGCCGGAATCACTGTCCTACAACAACGACGGCGTCGGCCACGACCACGACTCAGTCGGCCCGCACCAGATGCGGGTCAGCGTCTGGGGGACAGTCGGCATCGCCCGATTGATGGACCCGACCTATCAAATCAACTGGTTCTACGACCAAGCCACCAAAACCGCTGGCGCCCAACAGATGCCGCCAGCCCAGCTCGCGCAAGCCATCGAACAATCCGCCCCCGCCTCCTACACCGGGCAACTCGACCTCGCCAAGAAGTTGTATGCGATGTTCGCCGACATCGACCCCGCCTCCATTCCCGCCCCGCGGGCAGGGCAACAACCGATGGGCTGCGGCGGCAACAGTTCCGGTGCACCACTGACCCCAACGGGTCCGTTCGGGCAAGCCGTCATCGACGCCGCCCAACGCTGGATCGGCACCCCGTACGTGTGGGGCGGCGGGGACACCAATGGCCCGACCGGCGGCGGATTCGACTGCAGCGGTTTGACCCTGTACGCGATCTACCAGGCCTCGGGTGGACAGCTGCGACTGCCGCACTACACCCAAGCCCAGCAAGACCACCCATTGGCGCAGATGGTGCCCTTCGACAGGAAACAACCTGGGGACCTGATCTTCTTCACCGAACCCGGCCCTGCCGATTCCCACCATGTCGGCATCTATGCCGCCCGCAACGAACAAGGTCAAGACCTGCTGCTGCACAGCCCGCAGACCGGGCAAAACGTCACCCTCACCCCGCTGAGCGCATGGCAGGGCGAACGCATGGACGTGCGCCGCTACGAACCCACCCACCACGCCGACGCGGTCTCGGTGAACGACGACGCGGGACAACGCCATGGATGACGAGGAAGACCAGCCTCCATGCCGCACAGCGGCTCTGCGCAGCGATTCGCGGTCGCGATGGGGCTGCATGACAACGAAGGAAGAGACGGGAGTAGTCCGATGACCACGCCACAGCCGCCCGCTGGTGAGAGCGCCGCGGGTCTCGAAGAGCAATCCCTTCAGCGTAGAGAAGGTGTGTCGATGAGCTGGCCTGCCGATTTCGTGGTGCTGCAGCCGGACGGCGCGGCCATCTACGGCTCGCGTGAGCGCGATCAGGGGTTGCAGGCGGCGATCCGCGCGCATGTGCCCGACCTGGCCACCCAGGGCATGGGACGGGTGCGGGCCTGGTTCGCCGACGACTTCACCAGCGCGGCCCTGCATCCGAACCCGTTAGCCGACCAGGTGCCCGCGCGGTTGGGCTATGACCACCCGAGCGGCTGGTACGGCCCGGTCGCGGTAACCATGGAAGAAGACGTTGCGGGCCACATTGCGCCGCTGGCCTCGGAGGTCCGCGAGACGGTGAACGACGTGCTCGCAGCGGCGAGCGAGACTGAAACCCGTACCGCAACATCGATCGCAGGCATCGTCGACGCCGCGCTGATCACCGATCCGGACGTGGAACCAGAAGCTGACATCGGCACTGCCTCAACAGAATCCGCGCAACCGTCCATCGAGGCACCCGATACAGGAGCGGATCGGTGACCCCGGCCGCGGATCGGACCCGACAACCCACCGGATACGGCGAACTCGCCGACGGCTCGGCGCGCCGGGACGCGAAAGCTACAGCCGCCCGGAGATCGATCGGAGGGCGCCCACGGGCAGTCGATGCGCATTCACACCCGAGAGCGCAACACATCGACAGTGCACTCGACACAGGGTGTCTGCCAGCTGATTCGGGTCCGCGACTATGACTGGCCCGGTATCGGATGGCGGCGCGGCTGACGCGGTGCAGCTGGGAATGCTGAAGGTGATCCAGAACGTCACCGCCGATCTGGCTCAGCTCGCCGACGGGCCCAGCGGTGGTGAGCTCAAAATGTGGCGCAACAACTTACGCGGGCTGTCGGTCGCATCACAGCTGGTCGAGGACCAAGCTCGTGCGCTCGGGGTGCCCGATACCTGGATCGCTGTCGCCAAGAACGCCGGGAATACGGGAACACGCTGGACTGGCGGTGAGTCGCTGCCTCCCGCAGCCGCGGTGGATCGCGAGCAGTTACTGGCGCACCTGCGCGAGCAGGTCGCGCTGCTCTACGACATGACCGCCACCCACACGGTATGCGTGGACCGCTTCGGCGCTGTGCCTGGTGATCTCGCCGACCGATTCCGCGCGCACCTGCGGTTGCAGTGGGCCAGGGTCGCGATGGTCGCCATCGCCCTCGACGTGACCGAGACCGAGGTCGCGGGCTGGTGGTTCACCAGCAGCGACGCTTGGGGATCGGTGCTGGCTTCAACCCGCGAACAGGCCGTATCGCAACTGCTCAAACGGTGGAGAACCCACACGAAGACGACCGCGGTGAGCGACGCCCGCGTGCGAGTAGAAGCCCTGAATATGGCGGGGATCAGCGTCAGCGACGCCGCCACACACCAACTTCCACCGCGCCCCGGTGAGCTGATCACAGCCGCCGAAACAGCGTGGCGCAGTAGCGGCGGGACCAGCGCCACGGGCATCGCCTCCGATCAGGGAACAGATGGCGACACCGCGATCAGCGACGCCGTTGACACTGCGCTCGGAGGCAGTACGAACCGCTCCTGGCAGGGCGAGGACCTCGGCACCGACACCACACACGACGCAGCGGAGCAGGCGTCGTCCACTGCGGACCCCGACTTATGACCGCTCGGGGTGAAAACCACTGCACCGCAATCGAACCCAATATCAACGAACCAACAAGAAAGACAGTCACCAATGACAGTCACACCCACTGTGACCCCCGCTGACGCACACGCACTCACCCTTTCGCAGTTGGTGGTGCGGGTCTTGGCGCGTGAGCTGCGCGGCTGCACCAGCTACCGGCAGCTGGACCATGTCGCTACCGAACACCGATTGAACAGCCCGGAACTTTTCGCTGAATTCACCGCCGCGCTGCGAACCGAAGCGGGGATCGACTACACGTGGCTGCGCGAGAACGAACTGGCACGCGAGCAAGCCCACGCCAGGCTCGCCGAACGCGGGACACGCGGACCACTCTTATTGTTGTGGTCGGCCGCCACGACCGAGCAGTTCACGCTGTGTCGCGCTGACGGGCGAGTGATCTGGCGGCATCGCTTCGACGAACTCACCCCGCCCACGGTGATCGAATCCGAAGCCGACGCCGTGAAAGCAGCTGCACGCCAGGCGATCTGGCTGGCCGGGCAAGCCCGCCACGACTGGGGCGCCCCGGTCGCGAGACTGCACCTGATCTTGTCCTCCAGCCGTAGTGATCTGCTCGAGAGCCTGCGTCAGGCGGCGTTCATCGCCGGACTCGTGCTGGACCTGATCACCGACCCCGACCACAACCCCGCCCATGAACAGTGCACCGGCACCAGCCCTGTGGACTGGCGTCACATCGATCTGGGCACCCTGATCCGGCACCGGATCCCGACATGAGCGGCATCCGACCCCGCGCGCTGGTCGTGACAGCGGCAACGAGCACCGTCCTGGGTGCCGGATGCGCCCACGAACCGGCCATCGGCAACGAGACAGCTTGTACCGCAACCGCATTCGCCGCGCCATACACCACGGTGGATCCGTGTTCGGGCGAGGCCGTGCTCAGAGCCGCCATCGCGGCGGTCTTCACTTATCGGCCCGAGACCCAGGCCGATCAACGCGTCGCGTTCCAGCTCGCGAAACCGTTACTGGAACCGGAGTTCGCCGCCGCGGGTGAATCGGCGGCGACGGTGCTCACGCCGATCACCGCGGCGCGCTGGCAGCAATGGCGCACACAGCACGTGGGCATGACGGCCACCGCGCGAATCACCGGCGATGACCATCCGCCCGATACCGCGACCTCGATGAGTCGTGTCCTCGCGGTCGATCTGCATCCGGGTGACGCCAGCCCCGCGATGGGGTTCGCGGTCTATGCGCACGCCACCCGGTCGGGCCTGTCGAGTCCGTGGCTGGTCTCGGCGTTGGAGGTGAGCGGATGAGTGGGGATCCGGTTGAAGAGGGCGGTCAAGCGGTTCGGCAGGGGTTCATCCAGGCGTTCCAGACCGGAGCGATGGTCGGCAACTTCTTGCAACGCCGCGGCGGCGAGTCCCGCTCTGTGGCAGAGCATCTGCAACGGATGGAGGATGCCGGAGCTCGTGAGTTGCGCGACCGGCAACTGCACTGGGCGAAGATACAGGGCTACGCCGATCGCCACACACAGGGACAGCGGCTGTTCGAACTCGACGAACAAGCCAAGCTCGACGAGGCGACCCGCAAAGAGGTTGTGCACCAACGTCAACTGGACGGATACAACGACCGCGCCCGGTGGGGTGAAGCCCTGAACAACGCCGAAATCGAGGTCAAAAGTGAGCAGATCCGACGGGGCAACGCGGATCTGAAACGTCGCGACGACGAGAGTGCGGCCGAGCAGCAGCGCAAAAACGAGATCCACCAGCTGCAGAAAGACGGGTACCGGGACCGGTCGAAATACGCGAAAGACTTGTACAACCTGGACGTCGAGTACAAGAAGCTGCTGATCGACATCCGCCGCCGCGCCGCTGGCTTCAGCGAAACATTGTCCGCCGACAACGCAGACACGGCGGCAGCGATGCACGCGGCGGCTGGGTTTGCCGCCACCCATCACACCTCGGGTCTGTCCGAGGAGCACAGCGCGCATGCCGCCGCCTACGGCGAGCGGTTCACCGACGACACCGGCCTGGATTCCCACGCCTACATGGATGTCGACGCCGTCGACGTGGACCCGAACCCCGCGGCTCCGGGAGTGTCGATGGTCCCCTACGGCACCAGCCCGGATGATGACCTGCCCTACATCGACGTCGAGACAGTCGAGGTCGACGAGATCGAGGTCCAGACCCGCACCCGGAATCCGGAACCATTGTTGGACGCGGTCGCCGGGCTGACCGAGGAACTGACCCTCGGTGTGCACGCCGAACACCTCCTCGACGATGTGGTCGACCCCGGCCCGGGCGTCGTTGCCGATACCGGGGACGGCATCGGCACCGCGATCGAGGACGCCGGACTGACCGGCGAGGTCGGTATCGGAATCGAGGCCGACCTCGGACCGGCGCCGACTGGCCAGGTGCTCGGTGTGGACGTGGGGATCCAACGATGAGCTCCGCGAGGACGAGGGCTGGGCGCTGCGTCGACGGCGGTTGGTGGTCATGATGGTCGAATCGGCATCGGCGCTACCGCCAGTCCAGCAGGCGTTGCTGACCGCGATTCAGAACATGAGCGTCGATATCCGCAACGCCGCTGATCGGGGCCGATTCGGTTGGGACCGCCTGGATCTGGACATCGTCCAGGGATGGCAGCACCAACTGCAACATCTCAACGAGGCCCGCGAGATCATCACCGGTGAGGCCATCGCCGTCGGAGTGCCCCCGCGCCTGATCGAGCACGTCCGCCAGCGCGGCACCAACGGCATCCGGTGGCACCCCGATCAGACGATGCCCACCACCGAGGCCGTCGACCGCGCACAGCTGCTGGCCGGATTAGCCACCCAGGTCGGCCGCCTGCAGGAGATGGCCGCGGTCCACGCCGCCTACACCCGCCGCTACAGCGACGTTCCCGGTGAACCACAGACATGGTTTCAGCTGAGCATGAAAGCGCTGCGCGAGCACATCGGCGCGCTCGCCCACGCCCTGGACCTCTCCGCGGCCGAACGGAAACAATTGTGGCCCGACGCCGCCAGCATCGCAGCAGCCACCACGCGAGCGCACGCCCTCGATGACGAGGCGTTGACCGAGCAATGGCGCAGCCGGGCGAGCCTGTCGAATCTGATCGCCGAATCCCTGCCGATCGATGTCCTGCAAGGAGCGGGCATCACCAGTACCGACACCGCAGCGGCCGGGCAACTGCCACCAGCCCCACAACAGCTGATCGCGCTCGCTGAGACCGTAGTCGACGCCACGACCACCAGTACCGCTGATACCGAGCCCACCCCCGATACGGGCAGTGTGCGGGCAGGAGATGGGGCGCTGATCCACACGGCGATCGAGCAGGCGGGCCTGAACAGCGACACCCACACCACACCGCTGGACGAGGCGACCGATCCGCCATCGCACCCACTGCCGCTGACCACCAACCATGGCATCGACCCATGAACGCCATCGCATTCATGAACAGCGATCGTGCAAACCTGCTCGACCTACCCCGCAGCCACTGCCCGAGTAGGTGGTCGTAGTGACTGATCCACTGTGGTCGAATTCAGATGCGGGCCTCGCCATTCCGGCGGTTCGGGTGCAGATGCTGCGCGCGATCCAGAACTTCACCGTGGAGATCGGCAACGCCGAGAACCGCGCCCGTCGCGCGAATCAAGAGGATGCGGACCTCACCGCGGCGTGGCGGCGGCAGTTGTGGCATCTCAACCGGTCCCGGCAGCTGATGCGCGAACAGGCCACGGCGATCGGGATCGCCCAACACGCGATCGATCACGTCCAAGCCCGCGGCACCAACGGGCTGCGATGGCGCGGCGACCAGATGATCCCCGACGCCGTCGCTGCAGACCGCGCGGGACTGCTGGCTCGGTTGGGGACGCAGGTGCAGCAGCTGGAAGATATGGTCGCCGTCCGCGCCGCCCATAACCACCGATTCGGTGCCGCCGACCCGGACCAGCAGTCGTTTTTCGACGCGCGAATGATCGTGCTACGCAACCACATCGGCGCGGTAGCCCACGCCCTCGAGGTCACTACCAGCGAACGCGAGCAGCTGTGGTCGACCGATGACACGAGTCTGCGCCAAACCCTGCAGACGCGGATGCACGGCTATGACAACGACACCTTGACCGCACGATGGCTCGAATACGCCTCACTGCCGCAGCTGCTATCCGCTGAACTGCGGTTGGAAGCGCTGACCAGCTCAGGGATATCCCTATCCCACGCGCACGCGGCCGGGCACATGCCACCGTCACCACACCACCTGATCGCCGTAGCCGCACCCGCGCGCAACATCGCCACGACCGACGTCAGCACCCTCACCGATCCGGACTCGAACCGCAGCGCCGGCGTCGCGATCGGTCAGGCCATCGGCGCGACAGGAATCGACACCGACACCGACGCGACCAGCGACGCCACCGACGTGGATGTAGGTGCCTTGGGCGAACGGCCCCAAGCCGGTCTTCCAATTCCCCCGCACCAGCCCCCGTCGCAGGTGAACACCGAGCGCGGCATCGAACCCTAACCGATAGGAGCCACATATGAACACGGGAAATACAGTGCAGCACATCCTGACTCGACGATCAGGGAGACGGCTGTGACAGGACCGTCACGACCGTGGGAGTCGCTGCCGCCATTGAAAACTCGACTGCTCGAGCAGGTACAAGATCTGTCGTACCACCATCAGCGGGTCCTGCATCACGGCTACCCCGACTACAACCTCACCCCCGGCAGCGACGACACACGAGTCCATGTTTGGCAGGCCCACCTGCGGGAACTGGACGCCGAACGCGACCAAGCCGTCATCCGCGCCCGCGCCAACGCAATTCCCGAACCGATGATCGAGCAGGCCCGCGCCCTCGGTGATCGCGGAATCCGCTGGAACGCCCGCCAACCACCACCGCCGGTACCTGCGCGCGGAACCGACGTGGCGCGCGAGGCGATGCTCGACAGTGTCGCGGACGATGTCTGGGCCCTCGAACACACCGCCGCGATCCTTGCCGCGCACCGGCAACGCCGCATCACGGCTGGGATTGTTTCCGAATCCGAGCCGGTCGCGGCGAGCCAGATGCACGCCAACATGTCCGCGTTGTGGGTGCGTGCCGCCGACACCGCCGTCGCTGCGGACCTCACCGATACCGAATGCGCCCAGCTGTGGGGCCGCGACGCACAGGCCTGGCGAACTCTGGTGGAGGCAACGGTCAATCGCTACAGCGACACCGAGTTGGAACAACACTGGCGCACCCGAGCGTGGCCGGGTATCGAGTACGACGCCCGAACCCACATGCACCCCCTCGACAGCGGAGCGGGCCGTGCCGTCATCCCCGGTGAGCTACCACCGGCACCACAGCTCATGATCGACCACGCCCAACAGGCACTCGCTATCACCTCCGGCGATGACACCCACACCGAAGGACAGGTCAGCGAGAAGGCGATCGCGGCAGCACGGCTGGACGAATTGACCCGCAGCTGGGGAGCTGAACCGCTCGGCGAACCGGGCACCACCATCTCGGGTTCGACACACGATCTGGACCGGGACCTGTGATGGCACCGGTGGGCATCGAATTGGTCTTGGGGGCAGGGGGTTTCGATCGTGACCGATCCTGACCTGACAGCACACCAGCGGGAACTCGCCCGGTGGCAGACCGAGTTGTTGCGACGAATCCAGCATCTGGAAGGTGAGCACACCCGGATCTCGCGGCTGGGGTTCGACGGCTACGACGGGCCCGACCCGCACCTGGAATGGACCACCCACCTGCAAGCGCTGAGCGCCGAACGGGAAGCCCTCGAACAGCAAGCGCTGCAAGCCGGGGTCAGCCCCGACTGGATCGCCGATGTGCGCGAGCTCGGATCCCGGACCGCGAAGTCGCCGCAGCAGGTGGAGTTGCCGAGCGTATCGAGTGAGGTTCGAGGGTTCTGGTTCGACATGATGGCCCCGGATCTGTGGAGTCTGGAGCGGATGGCGTATCTGGCCGCCGCCTATCAGGACCGCGTCGTCACCGGCCGGGCAACGTTCGAGATATCGCCCACCCAGGCACGGCATTTCGAGCGCAATATGCGTGTGCATCACCAGCGGGCGACCGCGTTCGCACACATGGCGCAGGTGAGCGCGGCAGAGGGTGAGCAGTTGTGGGGAATCGGGCGAGCGGGATGGCTGAAACTTCACAACTCTTATGTCAGCGCCCAGGACGAAGCCGGGCTCCACAACGAACTACGCGGCTACATGACCGCGGACCCGGGATTGCCGGTGCCGCCGTATGTCTCCGTCGACGACGACGGTCAACCGATCCCGCAAGCCGACAGTGTGCCACCGGACCCGGAGCAGATGATCGCCGATGCCTACGCCGCGATCCGCACACAGTTCGTCGAGGACGCCCTCGCTCCCGACACTGCGATGACCGCCGCGATCGAGCAGGCACTGCCACCCGGTCAGGTCGGGCAGTGGAACAGCGAAACAACCCCCACGACCGAAGTGCCACCACACGCCCATAGGGCGGCCGGTCCCGAACCGTAACCATCGACACCACAACAGCTTTCGCGCCCTCGACCGTAGGTGCCGGTCGCGGCGCATCCAGCGACAGCAGGCGAAACATCCGGGTCTTCCGCGCTGACCGTAGGTGCCGGTCAAAGGGAAGACAGCCACACAATCCGCCGGGGACATCAGAAATCAGCCGCGCGAGACGCTTCGGCGTCGCGGCCCACTTCGACGAGGTCGAGGACGATGTCCGACAACACATTCCAGGACAATCCCGAAACACCCACCACCACGGCCAGTTCACTCCCGAACCCGGGCGCCGCAGCGGGTCAATCCCCGCCCACCGGTTCCACCCCAACGGCGCTGGACACATCCCCCGCGCAGGTGGAAAAGCTGGCCCTGGAACTGTTCCATTCCCCCGAGAGAATCGGCCGGACCTACACCGAGCCGGGCCGGTCTTCGGCCGCTGACGATCAGGCCGATGCACTCTACACGCGGCGGTTGCGCGAGGTGCAAAACCTCGCCGCGGCAACAACTCTGCTCGCCGACGCCGCAGTGCCGGGTGAGCACGGTGACGGTGTGCCAGCCCAGCTGGATGCCCTGACCGTGGCGTTGGGACAGGCCCGTCGCGACGCGCTGGCCGACGGTGTCGGCGAGGACGACGTCATCGCGGCCGAACTACTGGGCACCGAGGGCATCCCATGGGCGCAGCACCCCTCACACCGCTGGCTGGGCAGGATCGAACGCCTCGATGCCCAAGCCCAAGGGTTCGCTCGACAAGCATTCGAATACCGGCAGCAGGCCATGGCGCTTCGCATGCACATCACCGGCCAAGACACCAAGATCCTCGGACTCGAATACCAGGTCAGTACCAGTCAGGTCAAACTCCGAGGGTTGCTGGGGGACAACACTATCCCCGACCTCATGCCCGACCCGGCTGACGGCAGAGTTGCAGCTCGCGACGACATCGAACGCCACGCCCTGGACTCCGGCGGCGAGATCGGTGAGGCCATCGACGCGACATCGCCGGACCTCGGCGGTGGGCGATGGGCACCGGAAACGGGATCACTGCGCGAGGATCCCCCGGCGACGCCTGGGTGGGAGCGGGGGCTATGACGTGGTTGGAACAGCCGCGTGGCTACCTGGACCCGCTGTACTACGCCGACGCGGCCTCCGATACTGAGCAGCGTCTACGGGCCGACATCGCCAAGCACTACGCGCTGCGCGAGATCGCCCCCTATGGCGAAACACCCGCCGATGTCGCGCGGTTCCAGAACTCTGCCGTCGAGCTCGCCGCACCGTGGGTCCACCACGACATGCCGCAGTGGCGCACCCTCTGGGGGCAGATCGACGCCGCGATCAAGGAATGGGAAGCCGATCCCGAGGCGACGCGACGATATTTCGACAGCATCGCACGCTCCCGGCAAGCCGGGGATCGCAGTGTCGATGAGCTGGCCTGGCGCACCCTGCGCCAGGCCCGCGAAATCACCGGCCACACCGACGGCATCGCCTACGGCTCCAGCCAAGATCAGGCGAGCTGGCGAGCTCCCGGACCGCAGTTACGTCTCATCACCAACACGACCGAGCCCCAAGCCCAATCGACAACAGACACTCAGGCGGCCTCGGTGCAACCGACCGGTCCCGTGTTGAGCGCGGTGGATCGCGCGTTGGGAGCCAGGCCGGGCGCGCAGCTGTTGAGCATGGACGAGGTCGAGGCCGTCATCGACGGTATCGACCTCGCCCTGGATTGGGAGGAGGAACTCGGCGATCGCGACGGCACCTCACAGCTGGCACGCCAGGCAGCGCTGTTGCGTGAAGTGCAGGACGTCACGGCCGAACACTCGCGCGTGGCGGACGGACTCGGCGAACCGATTCAGGACCCACACGCTCTCGTCGAGCACATGGAGTCGTTGCTGGCACAGGTGCGGCGCGCCCGCACTGAGGCGCTCGCTGGTGGGGTCGAGCACTCCGATATCGACCTCGCTTACCGGGCGGGCCTGGACGGCACGTACTGGAACGAGCGTCCGGCCCACCCTCATCTGGGGCGCATCGCGCAGCTCACCACCGAACGCGACGACGCCCGCGCCGAAACCGCCACCCTGCGCGGCATCGTGGCGGATCTGCGCAACCAACTCGCCCGCCACGCAGCCGCGCCCACCGCTACCGAAACCGCAGCCGCACCAACACTCTCGACGCCCGCAACCGTGAATCCCATCGGCGCCGACGACAGCGGCGACGCCATCGGCACGGCCGTCGACGTCGCCATGCCCGACGGCGCGGACAGCACCTGGGATACCGCCATCGAACCCACCGAACCGGTCCCCGCGAGCCTCCGGACCGAGGTCGTTGAGGAGGTCCATCGGTGAAATTGGTTGTTCTGCAAAACAATCCGACATCATTTGCGCACGTGAAGGCGAGGTGTCTTCGATCATGATTTCCACACGAGAGTCTCGCCGCCGCAGCGTGGGTGGCCTGGGACCGGAAGCCAGCGCGCTACTGCTGTTTTTGGCCGTCGTGGTGCTCGCGCTGCTGGCGTGGGCGGCGTTGAGTGCGGGTAGTTGGTGGGCCGGGCTGCCGGTGACCCGGCACCCGGTGGTGGCGTTGGTGCAAGTGGCCATCGGCCAGCACCGGTGGCCTTGGCAATCCACCGTCGTGGCGGTGGGGTTCGCGGTGCCGGTCGGAGTGCTGGTTCGGATGGTGTGGCGGTCGGTGGGTTCGCGTCCGCGCATCGATGCCGCCGCGCGCACCATGCACCGTCCCAGGGAGATCACCATGGCCACCCAAGCCGACAACGCTGCCGCCGCCATGCGGCTCCTGCGTGACGCGCCACCGGAAATCCAAGCGCTGAAGGGCCCGCCGCTCGGTCGAACTGTGCAGGGCGGGATCGAGTTGTATGTGCCCGCGGAGATGGGCGTGGTGATCGCCGCTGGCCAGCGCACCGGCAAAACGATGGTGTGGGCGGTGCCCGCGGTACTCGCGGGGTGGGGGCCGGTGCTGGCGACCTCTAACAAACCCGACGTGTATCGCCACACCGTCGGTGGGCGCGAAGAACAGCACAGCCGGATCTGGTTGTGTGATCTGCAGGCGGTCACCGGGACGGTCCAATGCAGTTTCTGGGTGGATCTGCTGGCGCAGGTGGGCACATTGCCCGCCGCCCGCAAGCTAGGTGGGTTCTTCATCGCCGACTCGAATTCCGAAAATGCCCGCGTGGATGCCTATTTCGACGGCGGCGCGCGAGAGCTGCTGGCGCTGTACGTTTTTGCGGCAGCATGCGCGGGTGGGGATCTGATACACGCCGCGGAATGGCTCGGCCGCGATCAGGACCAGACCCCGGCGCTGATCCTGCGCCACTACCAGCACCCGCGCGCCGCCGAACGGATCCTGGAAGCCCAAAGCCTCTACGCCCGACAGCGTGACGGTCTGTTCGATATGGCGCGCCGGTATCTCAATGTCCTGACCCACGAAGGCTATGCGCGGATGGTGACCCCACCACGGCGGCGCACCGTCAAAGCCCACGAAGGCCCCAACAACAACGTTGTCCTGGACATCAGCGACGGTGCGCAAGTGCATGACCTGCCGCAGTTCCGGCCCTGCGAATTCGTCACCAGCAACGACACCCTCTACGCGCTGTCGATGGCCGGACACGACAGTGCGACCCCGCTGACCGCGGCGCTGATCGGACAGATCCTCGAAGCCGCACTAACCACCGCGCGGGCCAGAGCTGATGGGCGCCTCGCAATTCCGCTGCTGGCGGTGCTGGACGAAGCCGCCAACTGCGCACGCATCGCGGAACTGCCGGAATACTACACCTACTGCGCGGGCTGCGGCATCATCTTGATGACGATCCTGCAAGTCCTCGAACAGGGCGAAGCCCTGTGGGGCGCGAACGGTCTGAAGATCATGCGCGCCCAAGCCATCGAGGTCTACGGCGGCGGTATCGCCGCCCTGGACTATCTCGAGCACTGGTCACGTATGACCGGCCCGCACGACGTGGCTGAGCGTTCCCGCAGCTATGGTCCCGGCGGGGTGACCCGGTCGTTGACCTGGCGGTCCGAACCGATCCTGGATGTCGCCCAGCTCGGGGCGCTACCCAAAGACCGTGCCGTCATCCGGTTACCGAACCACGGCCCGATGCTGGTGAAAAAGGTTCCCTGGTACCACAACCCAGACCTCGCGCCCCAGATCCAGCGATCGCTGGACCGGTTCAAGGACCCCACTGCCGAGACCATCACCCCACCGACGACCGGTACTACCGACCCCACCGCGGGCAGCACGCCATGAACAGCCCGGCACCAACCCCACCTGCGGCAGGGAGCGGGAAACCGAACCGCCCACCCCAACCACCGGCGTACCGGCACTTCACCGAATTCGCCGACAAATGGTTACTACCGATGATCAACGTCCGCCTCGCCGAAGCGAACCGAGAAGGCACCTACACCTGGTGCCGTCAATGGTGGCGCCACCGCCCCGTCGCGGTCCGAATCGCCCACCTGCACAACGCCTTCGAAGCCTCGCGGCGCAGCAAGGCCGGCAGCGCGATCAGCACCTATGTCCTCAACCACGTCGACACGCATTTCAACCTCATCCTCGGCGCCGCGAACGGACCTCTATACCGGTGCACTCGTGCCGAACACAACACCGTGCCCTCGCTATCGGGCGACCCGGTGCCCGCGAACTGGTTCGGCACCAAACCACCCCTCACCCCGGAAGCGGGCCCCGGAAGCGAAGCGAAACCGCAACCGCTGTTCGCCCATTACAGCGACTTCGTGACCGACTGGCTGCTGCCGGTCACCGCTGTCCGCATCACCGCGAACAACCGTGAAGGCCACTACACGTGGTGTCGGCAATGGTGGCGCCACCACGAGGTGGTACTCCGCTTCGCTGCGATCCACTCCGTCTTCGAAGCCGCGCGCCGCGCCGAGGACAAGACCGCGATGTCGAGCCTGTTCGTCAGCCACATCGATCGACATATGCGCCGAATTCTCGACGCCGCACAAGGACCGCTACACCTGTGCAGCCCACACCGACACATCGAACTGGCCGGACTCCCCAACACCGCGATCGCACCGGCCTGGTTCGGCATCGACGGTACGACAACCCCGATCGACCACCTCGGATGGGGACCCGACTTCCGGGCCCTGGCACCCGCCTCACCGCCATGACCAAGCCGACTCACGCACAGACAGGGGTCCTCAGAACCTATTCCGCGGCGAGTCTGCCACCGCATGACGATGTGGTCGCCGCGACCACCGACGCGCCACCTGACATGACGCCTTACGGCTGGGAGTGCGATATCGACACGCTCGGCAGTGAGACCGCCGCGCCTGAAGCACAGCGGGACGCCGGACCTGATCCGTAGCGGCGAGGGAACCGATTCCTGTTGGCCGACATCCATATTCCATGTGAGGACCCATGCACCCATATATCGGCGTCAGCGTCGCAGTGGCCCAGATGCCGACCGCGTCAACACACCCGTGACCCGACCGCCGGGCCGTAGCCGCGAGGACCGCCACCCGAACCCACACGCCCCCCACCCTGGTCGGACCCGACGCCGGCCTGCCCACCCACATCGTGAAGGAGATCTGTTGATGACAATCAGCCCTGACCGCCTGACCCGTCCTGGCGCCTTGCGCATCTTCGAGTTCGGCGACCATCGCATCACCTATCTACCCGACGGTTTCGCGACCCTCGACCCCCGCGCCTGGCTACCCGAATCCACCGAACAGTTCTGGCGCGACCACGCCACCCTGCTCAACGTCGAAGGTGACCTCACCGCCAGCATCGGGGGCTTACTCGTCGAGCACGGTGACCAGAGCCTTCTCATCGATACCGGATTCGGACCATCGCAGATCCCGACACCGTTCGGGTGGATGGTCGGTGGACAACTCTTGGAAAGCCTTGCCGCCGTGGGCAAAACACCCGCCGACATCGACCTGATCGCGCTCACCCACCTGCACCTCGACCACATCGGCTGGCTGTGGCAGACCACACCCACCAGTCCTTTCGCTGATACACCGGTCCTGGTCGGGGACACCGAATGGGACACCCGCGACCTCGCTCTCGTTGACGGGATCAGCCCCCAGATGCTCGAGGTATTCGCCGACCATGTCAACCCGATCGCCGATGGCGAGGACATCTTTCCCGGCGTGCGCGCCATCGCCACACCTGGACACAGCCTCGGCCACACCGGGTTTGTGATCAGCTCACGCGGACACCGCCTCATCGCATTCGGTGACGCACTGCAAACCCCGATCCAGGTCAGCCACCCGCACCTGACCGCAGCACCCGATGACGACCCCGCCCAATCGGTGAGCACCGCCAAATGGCTCCTCGACGAACTCACCGCGCGCTACACCCTGGGGTTTGGACTGCACTTCGCCGACGTGCAACTTGGACGCGTCACCGATGTCGACGGCGTGAGCACCTGGCGACCGCAGTGAAAACCCTGCCGTACCTCCGCCGTCCACACGGCCCACCCAACGCTGGGCGATGTGCCGCATCCGATCACGGCAAAACACACCAGACCTACCACGCGACAAGGAGACTCCTGTGCCGTCAGCATCCCTACGAACCACAGACCCCTACCAGTCAGAGCGGCAGCCGGTGGAGATCCGGCGCGCCCGAGGCCGTGCCGAACTGCTGAAGTTCCAGCAGTGGCATGAGCTGGCGGACAACACCGGCGCTCGCGCTGCCGCAGCACACCTCGCCGCCCTCGACGACGCCGGAATGCTCTCGGCCGCGTTGAACGGTGGCCCCCTGCTGTCGGAACATAGCGCTCTCGGGCGTGGTGGTGTCGCTGCCCTGGCAGCAGCACGAACGATGGCGCTGGTCGCGGTCGCAGACAGGCGCATCATCGGCGGCCTGACCGGCGGACCATCGATCCCGCTGGCGCTTCAAGTAGCTGAGCACGGTCAACACGCAGTAGTTCATGTTGCGTTGAACACCATCATGATTCGCGCCGTCGCGGTGGTACCCCAACACTGCGGCTACGGGGTAGGCCGCGCCCTAATGCGCGAGGCCGTCGCGATCGCACGCCGCGCCCACGTACCCATCATCTACGGACAGTTCAACACCGCCACAGCCGGACTGGACGAGTTCTATCGACGTTGCGGAATGACAGTCATCAAGCCCGGGGCGGCCTTAGCCTTCAGCGACTACCTCGCGGCACCGGTGCGGCACGTGCCTCCGGCGGGCCACGCCTTGTTCTACCTACCCTCGGCCTCAGCGGATCGGACGGGCGAATCCTCTCGCCCCGCGCGGTGACCAGTTGGCCGTGCATGGCACTGGATCAACTCGCCACATCACCCGCGCGGCGATGGGCAATACTTGTCGGCTGTGGCGATGCCGACGTTGCGAGAAATAGCCGAACAAGCCCATAGCGACGGACACGAGACGCTGAGTCTGGGTGCGCGCGTGCGTTATCGCAGCACGAACACCAGCGAATTCGACGCCTGCATGGACTGGTGTGCATAGCTGTGGATGCATGTGGATGAGTACGACGACACCGCAGTCAGCGTGGGCTGCATCGACTTCCTCACCATCCGCCTCGGCGGCGAGCATATCAGTGCCGACATCCTGTGCGTTTCGGCGATCGAGTCGGCGGCCTGACCGATGTTGAAAGCAGTCGCGTTGTGGGATGCGAGCTTTCGGTGCGCCGACCCGATGCTCTCGTGGGTAGATCTCTGCTGATCCGGGCCTGACCGATTCGCACGCCTCCGGGTAGCCGAAACGATGTAACCGGCATCACGGTGATCGGCAATTTCTGGTGTGTTTGGTTGGCGCACTGTAGATTTCGGTGTCAGGCGAGGGCGGGAAGGGTCCGTCCCGAACCTCATGGGGGTTTGGTTATGTCCAGCAATTTCGACGTCCGTGGTTCCGATCTCGAAGATGAACGGATCATGGCGGAATATCGCGGTACCACCGAACGTGTCTGCGACGACGGGGACCTGGCGGAGGCGGGCATGATCTCCGAGGTGGACCTACGACTGTTGGGCTACCGCAAGGAAGACTTGGAGTCGCTTTTCGGTCCCCGCACCGAGATCACAGCAAGTGGTCGCCAGGTATGGAACCTCGACCACGTCCGGGCGGTCGAAACACAACAGCTGGGCCCGTTTCGCGGACGCATCATGCGGGAGTTGCGATACTGCCTCAATATCGAGACCGCTCTCGAGACACTCGAGCACCTGTTCGACAGTCTGGGCCAGCCCGCGCTCGAACGGTAGAGCCATCGAGGCAGTTTAGTGTCGGAAAAACGCGTCTCTAGGCAGCTCAGCATGCAGCTCCTATTCCAGACCCTGCGACCTGGGGATTCCCATCCTCATTGCCCTCCAGAACCCCCGAATTCTGCGGAGCGCGGGGATGAGCAGGCCCATCCGGTGCGTATGGCTGTGCAATTGCCCGACGTGGGCATGTTCAGGAAACGGGTCGGTCCGCAGGGGCAGCAGGACATCCCAGGCATCACCGAAGTAGCGGGCGAGGGTGGAAGGGCCGTCTATATTCCGAGGTTGAGGTTGGGCCAGGGGATCTGGACAAGGTCGTAGATCGAGTCACCCCAGCACACCCAGGTGCGCATTGATTTTCCATCCGCTGCAGCAGCGATGTCGAGCGGTGGCGGTGAAAATCCTTTCGCTGCTTGCTGAGCATCAGGATTCATAGGGACACATCATTGCGTGACTTCGAATGTAGTGCGGCTATGTGGGTTTCGTTGGCTAGGGGTGGTCGGCCGCGAAGAGCGGGAACGGAGATCGAGGCATGCATACCCGTAATCGGAACCCGATCGGCGCGCCTGGTGACGGTGGGCTGTGATGAACTAGTTTCTGTGCCAGCCGATTCCGAGTCTTGCCCGAGCGCATCACTCCTGACAACCACGGCGACGCCAGTGGTTCTACCGCAAGATGTCCGGACTGCGATGGAGTAGTGCGCGGCCCGGCTCGACGGTCACGGAGCTGTGGCCCTGTGCGGATTTCCAGCTTCTGGAAAGTCCACGGCAGCCAATTATTTGGCCTCACTGGTGGGTGCGACCGTTTGGGCAAGGACACTCTGGCGCCGGGGCTCGAGCAAGCCGTGATGCGAAAACTGACCGGTGATCCGCACGACCGTGACAGCGAAACCTACCGACGATTGATCGCACCGCACATCTACGACGCCCTGCTTCGCACCGCCCTGACCGTTGCAGCCAAACATCCCGTCGTGCTCGACGCGCCGTTTCTCGAAGTCATCCGCCAAGCAGCCCGTGCCTGTGTGCCGCTCTCTGTGCAGATGCTGGCGCGTTCTGGCATCAGTTCCGTGCCACCGCTTTCCACGGTGTGGCTCGGCTGCCCGGCAGAACAGATCCGATCCCGGATGATCGCCCGCGGCGCTGAGCGCGACAACCCGAAACTTGCCGACTGGCCTCCGGAATCGGCCTCACCGCTTACCCTTCCCGCTCGAAACCGCAAGGCGGGCCACCCCCGGGGGCCTCGGTCAGGGAAACGAAAATCTGGCCGGCGTGCTCGACGCAACAGTGCGTGACCCTTCCAGGTCGGGCCCTGGCGCCAAGCTCTCAATCGGGATCACATACCCAAGGAATTATCGGCGTCAGCGAGGCGACCCGACCGCCAGTGTTTCACGCCTACGAGGCGTCCCGGCCCGGATCAGGGGAGCTCTCAAGCTCGAAGATCGCTCAACCGGTAGCGGCGGTATCGGACCATGCGGACGTATTGAGGACCGCGGCTATTGGATGCCCATGCGGCGAGCGTCTTCTGCGGGATCTGGAGTCGCCTGGCCACGTCCTCGGTGGTGAGCCAGATGTCATCAGCGTCATCGCTGATGTCGCCGATCGGCGCTGAGGAAGAGTGGCGATCTTGTCGTGGCGATCGCCGGGTGAAGCTGTTTCGGTTTCGAGGAGTACCCCGAAGTGGGTACAATTTCGCACTCACGCGAATAGAGGTGGAGCGCAAAAGGGGGATTGGTGCGTCGAGTGGTGCGGCGCCGGATGAGACTTCGGCTGATGGCGGGCTTGGTGGGGCGGCGGTGCTGGTCGTCCTCGCGACGGCCACTTCCGCGGCGGATCCCGTGGTCGAGTTGAATGCGTACTGTCAGGACCACGGCGCGGTGTCGCGACTTGCGAACGGTCGCATAGTGTATTGCACGCAAGTACAGCGGACCGACGCATTCGTGTGGTCCTACAGCCGCGATCCCATCCCGCTTGATCCCAACTCCCGTGGGTACAGTTGCGACGGCGATACGTGTCGATGGCCCGACGGCAGCACTGTGCCGAACTATCTCCGATGCGGAATTCTCTGCGGTGAACCGCCCACCAGTGGCGACGTCCAGAGTGGTCTGCGCGACTGCTTCGGCGCGGGCACCGATTTCGAGGAGTGCGAAGCAAGCATTCGCTGAGCGCCGATGTAGCTCCCCGTCAGCGCGATTGGGGTTGATTACCTTCTGTGGTAAAGGCATTGGAGAAGCTCGATCAGCGTGATCCGAGACGATCTCGGTGGAGGACGCTTCGCTCTCAGTGTGACGGACTTCATGTGACTGGACCGTGCGGTTTCTGTCCGGCCCAGACCTTTGAGCGACATCCAAGAGAAAATTCACTGTTCACGGTCGGGCCAGTACCGCTTGGATTGGAAGTATTGTGTGGCTTCGGGGGAGTCGTTGTAGTCGAGGAGGTTGCCGACTTTTTTCGCCAGGACTCGGCGTACTTGTTCGGGTGTGGCGAAGAAGAATTCGCGGCGAGTGTTGGCGTGGTTCAGTCGTGCCGGACCGAATTCTTTGTGGAGCTGGTTTTCGAGTGTGACTGCGTCGTCGGAGAAGTAGACGGCGTGGACGTCGAAGGGGAAGGGGACGGATGCGCCGCCGAGTTCGCGGACTCGGTCGAGTGGTTCGAGTCGGCGGGTTAGTCCGATCTTGACGACGTTGGGTCCGAAGGCGCCGATGTTGGAGATGACGTAGACGTAGCCTGCGCGGATGTTGGCTGCGCGGTAGTCGTTCTGTGCGATCGCGTTGGTGATGCGGGTGAGTTGTTGTTCGATGTCGCGGGTGTCGTGTCCGGTGGCGGTGAGTCGTTGTAGCACGGCTCGGTAGTGTGCTTGTTCTTTCTCGAGTCGTTCGCGTTCGGCGGCGAGTTCTTGTTCGACTTTGCGTTCCTCGCGCAGGCGTTCGCGTTCCTCACGGGCGGTTTCTCGTTCTTGTTGCACCTTCATCATGTAGTCGGCGGTGAGTTCGAGTTCGGTGATCCGCAGTCTGTGATAGGCCGGTGCCACACGCATTTGCATTGCCGCGCCGAGCTTTTCGATGTCTTTGGCGGCTTTGTCGAGTCGTCGTTTGGCGGTGTCGAGGTTGCCGGCGCGTATGGTTCGGACGCAGTTTTCGGCTTCGGCGTTGTATGCCCGCAGCATGAGCTTGGACAGGTCGGCGGTCAACCGGCGGCCTTCGGCGAGGGAGTTGTTGAAGCTGAACTTGTTGGCCACCACGATGGCCTCGCTGGTCTTGACTGCTTGGCGTATGTCGGTGCGCAGCGCGGCGAGGGTTTGTTTGTAGCTGTCGGCGTTGTCCAGCGGATGGTGATATTCGTAGATTCCCACCTCCTGAAGCACCAGTGCGTCGTCGACGGTGATGAAGTCGGGATGGTTGTGTGGTGGTGTGGCGGCTGAGGACGGGCGGCTTGCCAGTTGTGCGGTGAGTTCTTGGACGCGGTCGTGCAGGTCGGCGGCTTCGCGTTCCTTGACGACCAGCATCTTGCGCAGTCCGACGATCATGGCTTGGGGGTCGTTCATCCGCGCACTCCGTGATTTGCCAAGGGCGCCAGCCCGTAGGGGTTTTTTGATACCGCGGCGGCGAGGTGAGTCAATGTGGCTGGCGGCTGCGCCCGTGACAGGTCGATCGGCAGGAAATCTGCGCGGTCGGTGGCCAGCTGGACGAGGTCGATGCGGGTGTCGTGGCCGGTCGCGCTGTCGACGGCATCGACGGCGACGGTGAGTGCGATGCTGTCGATGATTTCTTCCCGATCGGCTTCGAACACTTCGTGTACTGTCCGTAGCGCGGTCTGCGCGATCGCCGATGCGTAGCGGCGTTTGACCTCGGCCGCCGCCAAAGCGGTTGGGGTGATTTCGTCGGTAGTTTTGTTGTAGCGGAACGCTTTCGTTGTCGGGAAGGTGTCGGGATGCGGAGCCAGGACCGTGATGTGTAGTTCGCGGTCGCTTGCGTCGAAGCGGTGTTCGTAGGACACCTCGAAGGTTTCGGGGTAGATCGAGTTGGCCAGCACGATGCCGACGTATTCGTCCATCGCGGCGGGCTGGCGGTCGCGTAAACCGGCGATCAGCCGGTCCAAGCGTGCGTTCGATTCTTCGACCTGTCTGCGATGGTCGGTGGTTGCTTGCTCGAGTCGGCGACGAGCATCGCCCAGCTCCGCGACACGCGAGGCTTCCCGCTGTCGCCAACCGGCGCGAAGCTCCGCGTTCGCAGCACATGTACCGGCGAGTGTCAGCAGCCACTGCTGCACAACGTTCAGGTATTCCCGCTGCGCTGCCTCCAGTTGGGCTGCGTGCCTGCGGTTTCCGCCCAGAGCACTGCTCAGACCTGAAGGCGGCACCGGTGGCACGAAGCTCGGGCGATCCGGCAGTGCGTGGTAGCGGGGGGCCGGTGATGGTGTGAGCAATTCGGGACGATCGAACGGGAGGTGTCTGGCCGATTCGCGCAGCGACTCGAGGTCGACCCAGTCATCGACTTCCAACGTGGCGTTGAGGAGGTTGTCGATCTCGTCGTAGGTGACAGCGAGCTGTGCGTTCTTCTCCTCGGCCGCTGCCTCTCGGGCAGCAATGTGGGCGAGTTTGGCGGCCTTCTCCGCGGCCGCGCGTTCGGCGGCCGAGGCGCGCATGGCTGTTGCCGCTGCTCGTTGCTGTTCCCGGGCGGAGCGTTGTGCCTCCCGCACAGCCGTGTTGTGCGCCCGTATCGCTGCTCGTTGTTGTTGTGCCTGCCGTTGCTGAGCCAGCCTCTGCTGGTACTGCAATTCAGCGAAGAAACCCCTGCGCCGCGCCACCCCGCGCCACCCCTCTTCCGATACTTCGACATGATCCGGCCGTACAACCGCGGCCGCAGTTACTGTCGCGACAAAGCCAGCGCCGTTACACACACCACACGCTCGCCCTTCCGGCTATCAACGCTTGAGCATGGCCTGACGACTAGTGACACCGCCCAGAGGGTGCCGACCAGCATCCCGGCCCGCGCCCTGCTGCTGCTCAGTTCGGTTGTGGTCTGCGGCATTTCGCTGTAGCAGGTGCTGCACCAGCGGCCGAACAATGGTGGTGACCGTGGCCGTTGCTTGGTTTTGGATGACCAGCCCGAAGACCACGGACACCAGTCTGGTCATGATCGCGTCCAGGTGGACCGTCAGGTCGGTGGACATGCTGGCCCCCGCCAGAGTCGGAGAACGCGATAGAGAACGCGTCGATGCTGGCTTCGCAGTCCTCCGATACGGTCTCGCGCCCCGGGTTTTCGAAGAGCGCTGACAGAAACGAACTGTTTGTGGTGACGTGATGCGGTGCTGTCACGCATTCGGCGAAGATCGATTCGGGTGGATACCCGCACCTCACTCCGATCTGGCTTCGGCGAAGGCAAATCTGAGGTGGGGGTTCAAGTCCGGAGGGGGTATCGACCAGTACGCCAACCTCCTGCAACACCGAAAACTGCTGGTCATCGGCAAATAGCGGTGGTGCGACCGTTCTGGTCCGTTTCGCCCGTAGGTGCGTGCCCCCGGGCGGGCACGCACCACATCGGCAAACCGCGGGTCATCGCAGACATGTATCGATCTGAGCGTCGCGATGACACTGCGCGGCCAGTCGACCGCTCACGAGTCGATCGTTGCGGGCGACGGTGGCGTCGTCCCGAGCTTCCGATGCGGGGGCGCGCCATCTTGTGTCTTAGGCGGATTGGAGGTCGACAGTCGTGCTGGGCGGCCTGAGCGCGATGCTGTCGGGGCCATCGCCGCAGACTCGGGGCCGAGTCTGCCTGTGGCACTGGATGTCCGAGGTGAGGAGTCGATTGAGGGCAGGCCGCATGGCGCGAGTCCTCGCTGCTAGTGATTCTTCGTCTTCTTCGCGGTCGGGGGTGTGACCGCACACAGGCCGGAGATCAGCAGGTTGATTCCGCGTCGCTGCAGCTCCTCGACATGGTCGAAATCGTCGGTGCTGCCCTCGCGTACCCAGTGGTTGTACGCCTGTCGAACCGTGTGCAGGATGAGTTTCGCCGGCAGCGTGCGGAGGAACGGGTCTGTGCCGAGATCGATTCGGGTGGAGAGGAATTCGGTGACCGGCTCCCACAGCCGCTCACCCCAGTCCACCCAGCGGAGCCGATACTGCGGGTCGTTGTTGATCAGGACCATGAAGTCGTGATCGAAGTCCGGCACTTCTCGGCGTCGAATCTCGGCGGTGAACGCGTCTACGAGGGTGTCAACCGGATCGGCATCGGGGGCGGCCTCCGCGAGCACTTGGAGAATGATCTCCTCGGTACGCCGGAACAAGGGCATCACCACGTCTTCCTTGACCGGGAAGTGGCGATGGAAGGTACGGGGGGCAATCCCGACGATCTCGCAGATCCGCTCGACGGTTGCCGAGGTGTTCCCGTCGGCGATGAACAGATCGCGTGCGGTGAGCGCGATGGTGAGCCGTAACTCTTCCGCACGGCGCTCGGTCAGCGTGGGCTTGGCCGCCTTGCTCATTGGGAATCTCCCCTCGGTTCTGTCTCGGCTAACAGTAGTGCTGGTGCGGGCTGCTTCTGGCCGACTGCCCGTCCAGCGGACTTCTGCCAGGCGGAGTGTGACCTGCTTTACATTTCGCTGAGGCCGTGCTTAGACTCACATGTGTCAGATTATGACACATAGTCAGAAACTGACATATTGCTGAGCGGTCGGAGGTAGACGTGGCAACGATGCAGATCGAAGAGGCCCCCACCGCGATGATCGATCGAGTGACGTCGCTGCTGGAAGCATTTGTCGGGCAGCGACCCCTCAAGCTGGCGGAGATCGCACGGCGTGTTCATCTGCCTCGCTCATCGACCCATCGCATCCTGCAGCGGTTGGTGGAACTCGGATGGGTCGAACGACACGGGTACGAATACGCCCTGGGGATACGGATGTTCGAGCTCGGTTCGCAGGTGGTGCGCCAGCGCACTGTGCACGAGGCGGCGCTGCCGGTGATGACCGAGCTGAATCGACGCACCGGGCTCACGGCGCATCTGAGTATTCTCGCGGGCGCTGAGATCCTGCATCTGGAGCGAGTCGGCCTGTGGCCCAACACCGGTCGTGAGTGGGCCGTAGGTGCGCGCCAGCCGGTCGAACTCAGCGCTGCCGGGCACGCGCTGCTGGCGTCGATGGATTCCGACCTGTGGCCGGATCTGCCCTTCGCGTCCACGCCGACTTGCTACAGCATCCGAACCCGGCTGCAGCTCGAGCGCGCGCTGCAGAAGGTCCGCGACCGTGGCGGAGTGGCCGTCGATGCCCAGGGCAGTGCGCTCGGGGTGAGCGTGGTCGCGGCACCGATCGGCATCGACGTGGAGGAGGGCCGTGGTCGCGTCGCCCTGTCGTTGTGCGGGCCGACCCGCTCCATCAAGACCGACGCGGTCGTTGCGATGGTCCGCAGCGCCGCGGTCGACATCTGGCACGCGGCCGCAGGTGTGCCGCGCCTACGTCCGCGTGTGGTGGCCCCGATGTATGTACGGCCGGCCGTGTCCGCCGCGGAGACGCAGATTCCCGGGTCGAACGTGCAGTCTCGCTGACCGCGAAGCACACCGACGGCCCCCGAACGAAAGAATCGGTGAGAAATCCATGACCGTGATAACCCCGGACCGGCCCACCTATGTCGTTGCGCCGGTTCCCGATGTCGAACATGGCGCCTTGGCTCGGGCGGTTGCCCAGGTCGAGCCGGGGTCGCTGTTGATGGCGCTGGTGCATATGACAGGCGACCTATCCTTGCTCGACGAATATCGGGACAAGCTCGCGGCAGCGGGAGAGCGGGTAAAAGCCGAAGGGCAGCAGCTGGATCCGGGCGGGTACCCCGACGATGTCGCCGCGCAGGTGCGAGCCCTGGCGCTGAAGATATTCGCCGAGGGGATGACACCGACCGTCACGGTGCCCGATGACGAGACCTTCCGTCGCATGGCCGAGGTCTGCGTGAACCAGCCTGTCGGAGCGGAATTCGTGGCACACCTGCGTGAGCAGGCAGGGTTCGAGTCGTCCCAGCGGGTCGTGCCCGTCACCCGCAAACCTCCGAGCGGGTTGCGTGTCGCCGTCATCGGTGCGGGGATGGTGGGGCTGAATGCGGCGATCAAGCTGGGGGAGGCCGGATTCGGCTACCACGTTTTCGAGAAGAGCGGCGACATCGGCGGCACGTGGTCGCGTAACACTTATCCGGGTGCGGCGGTAGATACTCCCAGCCACTTCTACTCGTACTCTTTCGAACTCAATCCGAGGTGGTCGAAGTACTACCCGGTGGGCCCGGAGTACTTGGACTACATGCACGGTGTAGCACGTAAGTACGGTCTGTACGAACATATTTCGCTCAACACCACGGTTGTCGCCTGTACCTGGTCGGATGGGGATCAGCTGTGGTCGGTGACCGTGCACGACGAGGAAGGGGTCGAGCGCACCGAGCGTTTCGACGCCATCGTCACGGCGACCGGCGTACTGAACTCTGCCCAGATTCCGGACATTCCGGGATTGGCGAGCTTCCGCGGTGAGATCATGCACACTGCCGAATGGCGTCACGACGTCGACATGCGGGACAAGCGGGTGGTGCTGCTGGGGACCGGCTGTACGGCAGTGCAGGTGGTGGTGAACCTCGTCGATCAAGTGCGCGCACTGGATGTCGTTGTGCGGCAACCACATTGGATCAGCCCCGAGCGCGCCGTGCGGCTCGATGTGCCGGAGGCTGTGCAGTGGGGATTCGAGCAAATTCCGTATCTGCACCAGTGGTTCCGGTTGAAGTCTTTCTGGCTGGCCGGTGACAATCTCTATCCGATTCCGCGTATCGATAGGGAATGGTTCGCGACGCACGTGTCAGCGTCGCCGGCCAACGACGCGGTCATGCAGGCGTGTCTGCAGCACATGGACAATGTGCTCGGCGATCGGCCGGATCTGAAAGCCAAACTGACACCGGACTTTCCGCCGTTCGCCAAGCGGATCGTCAAGGATCCAGGCTTCTTGTCGGCGCTCAAACGCGAGCATGTCGAACTGCACCGAGCATCGTTGCGTGAGGTTACTCCGGACGGCGTGATCACCTCCGAGGGGGAGTTCATCCCGGCAGACGTCATCGTGTTCGCGACCGGATTCAAACTGGAATTCCTGAGTTTCCTGGATGTGACGGGTCGGAACGGCCTGAAATTGTCCGAAGCGTGGGGGGACGAGGATCCGCGGGCGTATCTCGGTATCGCAGTGCCTGGATTCCCGAACTTCTTCACCACTGTTGGGCCCAATTCAGCGCCCAATCATGGTGGCGGGCACAACGTTCTGAGTGAGGAGCAAGTGCATTACATCATCGAGTGCCTGCAATACCTCGTCGAGAACGATCTCACCACCATGGAACCGACGCAGGCGGCCACCGACGCGTACAACACCAGGGTCGACGAGGAGCTGGACAAAACCGTCTGGCAGCACGCGAAGACCGCCACCGGGTATTACCGCAACAAGAATGGCCGTGCCTGGCTGGCAAGCCCGTGGCGGATCGTCGACTACTGGTCGATGCTGCGCGCGCCGAATCCAGCCGACTACCAGTTCACTTCGGAACGAAAGGCCTGATCCGCAGTGGATCGCGGACACTACGAGGCCGATCATCTGGCCTTCGCCGAGATGGCGCGCGGCTTCGCCCAGAAGGAAGTCGCCCCGCACTACCTGGAATGGGAGGACGCGGGCATCGTTCCGCGCGAGATCTTCACTCGGGCGGGCGAACTCGGCCTGCTCGGGTTCGCCGCTCCGCAGCAGTACGGCGGCCTCGGAGTCAGGGATTTCCGCTTCAACCAGATTCTCATCGAGGAATTCATGAACGCCGACTGCGGCGGCGTCGGCCTGAACTTCGCTGTGCACAATGACATCTGCACTCCCTACCTGGCCGAGCTGACCAACGAGGAACAACGCGGCCGGTGGCTGCCCGGATTCGTTTCCGGCAGGCTCATCGCGGCCATCGGCATGACGGAGCCGGTCGCCGGATCCGACGTGGCGGGAATCCGCACCGCGGCAGTCGACATGGGCGATCACTTCCTGGTCAATGGTGCGAAAACCTTCATCACCAACGGCACCAACGCTGATCTGGTGATCGCCGCCGTGCGAACCTCGCCCGATCGCCACCGCGGTATCACGCTCATGGTGCTCGAGCGCGACATGGCCGGATTCGAGCGCGGCCGCAATCTCGACAAGCTGGGGCTGCATTGCCAGGACACGTCCGAACTCAGCTTCACCGCCGTCGAGGTGCCGAAGGAAAATGTGCTCGGTGAGGTCGGACACGGCTTCGAGTACCTCATGCGGAACCTTGCCCAAGAGCGCATGCAGATCGCGGTCGGCAGCCTGGCGCGGGCCCGTGCGGCGCTGCGGACGACCATCGACTACGTCCGTACCAGAACGGCTTTCGGTCAGCAGATCGGTGCATTCCAGAACACGCGGTTCGCGCTGGCTGATGTGACAACCGAAGTTTCCGTGGCGGAAGCGTTCATCGACAAGTGCGTCCTCGAGCTCAACGCCGACCGCCTGAGCGGCGCGGACGCTGCTAAGGCCAAATTGTGGGCGACCGAGATGGAATTCCGCTGCCTCGACAGCTGTCAGCAGTTGTTCGGAGGCTACGGATATATGCGGGAATACCCGATCGCCCGTGCCGCCGCAGACGCCCGCATTACGCGAGTCTACGGCGGCACGTCGGAGATCATGCGCGAAATCATCGGCCGCGAACTGGCGTTGTCCGATCGCCCAGCGAAGGGAGCCTGAAGTGGCCGAATACACGACACTGCGCGTCGAGCGGCCGCGGCCGCAGATCGTGGTCGCCCGCCTGAACCGGCCGGAGCGGCTCAACGCCATCACCTTCCGTATGTTCGACGAATTCGCCGAACTCCAGGCCGAGATCGAAGCCGATCCTGACACCAGGGTGCTCGTGATCACCGGTAGCGGCCGGGGATTCTGCGCGGGTCTGGACCTCGATCAGGCGGCGATGCTGCCGGAGATGTCGGCGGCGCAGATGCTGAGCGGGCAGGAATCGTGGGCTCGCTCGGTGTCGGGATTCCAGCGCATGACGACGCCGGTGATCGCCGCGGTCAACGGAGCGGCCGCTGGGGCGGGACTGAGTCTCGCTCTGGCCGCCGATATCCGGATCGCTTCCACGACAGCGAAATTCAATGCCGCGTTCGTGCGTATCGGGCTCTCAGGCGGCGACCTCGGCACCTCATGGGCACTGCCGCGGCTGCTGGGGCTCGGCCGGGCCACCGAGATACTGCTCACAGGCCGGTTCGTCGACGCCGCAGAGGCGCTGCGGATCGGCCTGGTCACCGAAGTATGCGAACCGGACGATCTGCTGGACCGCGCCTTGGAGGTCGCCGAGCAGATCCGTGGCAACAGTCCGGTCGGCATGGCACTGACCAAACAGGTGATTCGGACCAACGTCGATGCGTCCTCGCTGGATGCCGCGCTATCGGTGGAGAACCGCAATCAAGTGCTTGCCACCCGGACCGCCGATATGCGCGAGGCGTTGGTGGCGTTCCGGGAGAAGCGTCTCCCGCGGTTCGTAGGGGAGTGACCATTCCATGCGTGAAGATGACTCCGGCGTGGTCGAATCGGTACGGAGAGCGCGAGGCCACGCACTAGGCGACATCCCGCGCCGCACCGCGCGTCGAGAACCTGGCAAAGTAGCACTCGTCGAGGGTGATGTCCGGTTGACCTTCGCCGAACTCGACGAGGCGATCGACCGCATCGCCGCTGCGCTGCTCTCGGCAGGACTCGAACGTGGTCAGCGGCTGGCGATTCTCGCGCACAATTGCTGGCAGTATCCGGTGCTGGTATTTGCCGCAGCGCGCATCGGCGTAGTGGTGGTGCCGATCAACTTCATGCTGAGCGCCGCCGAAGTGGCATACATCCTCGCGCACAGCCGCGCGGCCGCGTTGGTCGTCGAGGACGCGTTGGTATCGACCGCCGAAGAGGCGGATCGGCAGGCCGGCGGTCCGGTGCGCGTGCGCGCCGTGATCGGCTCGGGGTATCCCGGCTGGACGGATTTCGCCGAATGGCTGTCGCACGAGCGAACCCCGTTGCCGGACACGGTGATCGAGGACGACGATGTGGTGCGGCTGATGTACACCAGCGGCACCGAGTCGCGGCCCAAAGGGGCGATGCTGTCCAGCCGCTCCCTCATGTGGCAATACGTGAGCGTGATCGCCGGCGGCGGAATGGACGGCGACGACATCGAGATCCATTCACTGCCGCTGTACCACTGCGCCCAGCTGGACTGCTTCCTGACGCCGGATATCTATCTGGGCGCGACCAGCATCATCATGCCTCGTCCCGATCCAGAGGAGTTGCTCGCGGCCATCGAGCGGGAACGGGCGACGAAGCTCTTCGCCCCGCCCACGGTGTGGATCGGACTGCTGCGCTCGCCTGCCTTCGACAAGACGGACCTGAGCAGCCTGCGTAAGGGTTACTACGGCGCCTCGGCGATGCCCCGCGAGGTGCTGCTGGAGCTACAGCGGCGACTGCCCGGCGTCCGGCTGTGGAACTTCTACGGCCAGACGGAGATGGCGCCGACGGCCACCATTCTGGCGCCGGACGATCAGCTCCGGCGTCCCGGCTCGGCGGGACGGCCCGTACTCAACAACGAGACCATGGTCGTCGACGACGCGGACCGGCCGTTGCCGCCGGGGGAGGTCGGTGAGATCGTGCACCGCGGACCGCATGCCATGTCCGGCTACCACGACGATCCGGCCCGCACCGCAGCGGCATTCCGCAACGGCTGGTTCCATTCGGGCGATCTCGGATATCTCGATGCCGACGGCTACCTGTACGTGGTGGACCGAAAGAAGGACATGATCAAGACCGGCGGCGAGAACGTGGCCAGCCGGGAGGTCGAGGAAGCGCTCTACACCCACGAAAGCATCGCCGAGACCGCGGTCTTCGGTGTTCCCCACCCCACCTGGATCGAGGCGGTGGTCGCCGCCGTGGTACCGAAGGACGGGGCCCGGCTCGATCCCGACGACGTCATCAGCCATTGCCGCACGCGGCTGGCGGGCTACAAGACACCCAAGTACGTCGTCATCGTCGACGAACTGCCGAAAAACCCCAGTGGCAAGCTGCTCAAGCGGCAACTACGCGAACGGTTCTCGATGCTGGCCGGTTCCGAAACGCGCTGACGGCACTTTGGAGAATCGGGCGTCTACCCACTGGAACAGCCGGGACGGTGCCGGTCGTCACGCTCCTAGCCTGGCGGTATCGCGATCGGCACACCGCGGACGCGATGAGCGACACACCGCGGTAGGAACAGGCAGCCGCGGCACCCAACGACGGGAGATTCATTGTGAGCAAAGACATCTCGCTGACAGAACTGCAGGAACTGCTCGGCGCCTGGTGGCTTCACTACGACGCGGCGAACTACGACGAGCTGGCCGCCATGCTGGCCCCCGAGGTGAAGTACACGGTCCGCAGCGACACCGGGCAGACCGAATACGAGGAATTCATCCGGGCCGATCTCCAGGGCCGCGAGGCGACCATGGAATGGCTGAAGCCGCACCGGCTGGGCAGCCCGACGCCGCTGCGGCACATGGGAATCAACCTGCACCGCACCGGGATCGACCGCGAATCGACCACTTTTGCTTCCTACCTGCTGACCACTCAGGTGACCAACGGACTGCCGCAGTCGGTCGCCTCCGCCATCGTCACCGGCGCGGTGGCGCGCGGCCCTGAGGGCCTGTGGTTCACCGCCCAGCACATAGTGCTGGACACCCAGAACTCGGTGACGTTGGCCGAAGCCGAGGCCGTGCGCGCCGCCAAGTAGGCACAGTGCCAGGGGAATTCGAAACCGGGCGCTTGTTGCCGAGACGAGCGCCCACCCCGATCATGGAGGAAGATCAGCAGTGAGCACTCCGCAGGAGTCCTTCGGTGGCGGCGTCGCGGTGATCACGGGTGCCGGTGCGGGCATCGGCGCGGGCTTGGCCCGATATGCCGCCCTCGAGCTCGGTATGAGGGTGATGCTCGCCGACATCGACGCCCAAGCGATCGTCCGGCTCCGCGCGGAGCTTGAGTCGGCGGGAGCCGTGGCGGTCGAGATGGTTTGCGACGTGCGCGATCCGGATGCGGTGCAGCGCTTGGCCGACCGCGTGATCGCGGATATGGGGGCCGTGCGACTGCTGGTTAACAATGCCGGCGTCGAACAGTTCGGATATCTGTGGGACACCTCGGTCTGCGATTGGAATCGCCTGGTGGCGATCAATATCAATGGCGTCTTCCATGGAATCCGCTCGTTCCTGCCGCGTTTGATGGGCAATCCGGCTCCGTCCTGGGTGTGGAATCTGTCATCGGTGGGCGGCGTGGTGCCGTGGCCGTTGCAGGCGCCGTACATCATGAGCAAGCATGCGATTCTGGCGTTGACGGAATGCCTGCACCAGGAGGTCGAAATGGCCGGGCACGGAGACCACGTGCGAGTGCAGGCGGTGCTTCCGGGCGCGGTGGTGTCGAATATCTTCGATGCCGCCCACGGTGTCGATGTCGGTGACGTGGTCGCCGCCGAGGCGCAGCGAACCGCCATGCTAGCGGTGAAAGCCGCCGCGATGGATCCGCAACAGGCCGCGAAGGTTCTTTTCGAACAGGCGATATCCGGGGTGTTCTATCTGCTCACACAACCGGATTCGGTCGGAGCGGCGATGGACGAAAGGGCCGAGACACTCCGCAGCCGCCGTGCACCCACATTGCCGAGGGGCAGCCGCTACAGCCGGGCGGAGACGTAAGGCACACCACCGCAACACATTTCTACGACAGGAGTAGCACGATGCCGATTCCTCTACTCGATCCCGACGTCGCAGAGCGAATCGCGAGCCTCGGGCACCTCGAACCGATGCGAAAACGAGGGTTGTCGGCGGTCCGTACGGGACTGGAATCGATGCCGCTGCCCGGCGGCCTGCCCGAGATGGTCGATATCAGCGCACGCACGATTCCCGGGCCGCACGGGGACATTCCACTGCGGATCTACCGGCCCGCATTCGATCAGAACGCACCGGTTCTGGTCCACCTGCACGGCGGTGGACTGGTGATGGGCTCGAACGCCTCATTCGAACCGCTGGCTCGCAATTTGGCCGGGGTCACGGGTGCGACGGTCGTGGGCGTCGATTATCGGCTCGCGCCGGAATACGCACCTCCGGTGCAGTTCGACGAGTCCTATGCGGCGACCGCGTGGGTGGCCGACCACGCCGTCGAACTGGGTATCGACGCAACGCGTCTGGCAGTGGTCGGCGACAGCGCCGGTGGCGCGCTGGCCGCGAGCGTTGCACTGGCAGCACGGGATCGCGGCGGACCCGACATACTGTGCCAGGTGCTGCTGTATCCAGGGCTGGATCGCGACATGGGCGCGGCGTCGATGGTTGCGATGCCCGATGCGCCGATGCTGGAGCGCGACGACATCTTTTTCATGCACGAAACCGCGGACGCCGATGCGGGTGAACCGCAAGACCCCTACCGGTTACCCGCCTACGCTGCTGATCTGAGCGGGCTGCCGCAGGCCATCGTCGTCACCGGTGAATGTGATCCGATCCGAGACTGGGGCGAGCGTTACGCGCAGCGTCTGCGCGATGCCCGCGTGCAGACCACTCTCACCCGCTATCCCGGTGTACTGCACGGGTTTCTGATGCGTGCCGAAAGTGCGCGTGCCCGACTCGCCATCGCCGAGACCGGTTTGCTGCTACGCGCCAAATTCACTCACCCGCTGCCCTTCTGATACGGGACGGAGGAAATGTGCCGAAATCCGTTGAAATCCCGGCAGACGAAATAGATCTGGACGACCTCGCCCATCTGATGGTCATGCAAGCAGGCGTCGATCTCGCCGGGCCGTTGACGTCGAGCCTGCTCGCCGGCGGCCGGAGCAATCTGACCTATGCGCTCACCGACGGCGTCACCGAATGGATTCTGCGTCGCCCACCACTGGGGCACGTGCTGGCGACCGCCCATGACATGAACCGAGAGGTGCGAGTGCAGCAGGCGCTGGGACCGACCGGGTTCCCGGTGCCGCGAATCATGCTTTCGGTGATCGGCCGACCGGTGAACTTCTATGTCATGGAACGGATCACGGGCCGGGTCCTGCGCTCGGATGCCGACTTCATGGGTGTCGCGCCGCACCAGCGGCGAGCGGTGGGCGAGTCTTTCATTACGACCCTTGCCGATTTGCACCGAATCGATCCGAATCGGATCGGGCTTACCGATTTCGGTAGGCCGATCGGATTCCTGCACCGGCAGATCGCGCGCTGGTCCAAGCAATCCGAAGCATCACGAACCCGGGATGTGCCCGGGCTGATGGAATTGACCACGCGGCTCGTCGCCGCCATACCGAAGACGTCGCAGGTCGCAATCGTGCACGGCGACTTCCGGTTCGACAACACAATCGTCGGCCTGGGCGCCACGCCGCGGATGCGGGCGTTGCTCGACTGGGAGATGTCGACGCTCGGTGACCCGCTGACCGATGTCGGACTGGCCTACCTCTTCTGGGAGGGTTGGCTGGGCATCGACAATCCGATCGCAGGGACCCCTGCCGCGCACGCGTGCTATCCCAGCTGGCCTGATCTTGCCGCGCTGTACGAGGAGCGCAGCGGCCGGAACCTCGAGAACTTCGCCTGGTACCAGGCATTCGCCTGCTTCAAACTCGCGGTAATCCTGGAGGGTATTCACTGTCGCCATCTTCGGGGATTGACGGTCGGGACGGGTTTCGAGCGCATCGGGGGCATGGTCGAACCACTCGTGTCGCGGGGACTTGCGCACCTGTGACCGCCGTCGAAATCGATTCACGGATGGCTGAAGAAGCTCGCACGATATTGCGAGCACTGACGTACCGCTGAGTGGAAGAACCGAATTTCGCTCGAAAACCCAGGGCAAGAATGACTTTCGTCACTTTGCCTGGCGACATAAGGAGAACGCGATGCTCACTGCTGAGCAGAAGGCAAAACTATCAGATGTCCTGCGGCCGACTGCGCGCCCGCAGGAATTGACCGGCGTCTATACCGACGACCAGCGTCGGCGCATGCTCGATGTGGTCCGCGAGAACGGGCCGTGGAAGCTGATCATCGCCCAGCATTTCGCCTCCGGCGAGGAACTCATCGCCACTATGAGCGGCAGCATGCCCGACGGTGTCACACCCACCCTGGATATGTACCTCACGCCGACCTTCCGCGGCTATTTCGCCGAATACGGTGCCGTGCTGTACCCGGAGATTCACGACTGTTTCTACAACGCGACGTTTATCGAACATGCGAAGCGGTACTGGAAGGTGGAATACGCCAAGCCGGAGATGATGCTGTTCAATATCAACGGGCCGTGCGGCAATCAGGACCCAGGACACCTGGATTCGCCCAGTTTCCGCGGGATGCGTTTCGGCAACACGCCGACCTGGCTACTCAGCGTGATGGGCAAGTCTGGTCTGTTCCGGGACTATCTGATCAAGATGGCGCAGGTTATCACCTGGTTCTGCCACGATGAGAATTCCGGATTCACCTACTGGCCGGAAGGTCCGCTGAAGGCCCCGCAGCGTCTGTTGCCGCCGACCTACAACAAGGGCGTCGTGGTACAGAACGAGATGATGGTGCATCGCGGTGAGGCGAACGGGCCGCTCGATCAGCGTCAACCGAAAAACCTGGCGTTCGACACGGTGTTCGCCGGTGATTCCTCGGACAACGATCAGTGGTTGCTGCGTACCGGCGATACGACGATCGCCCGTCACCACACCGACGAACTGCGGTTCCTGGTGCACTGGAACGCCGAGGTGTTCACCGACTTCGACGAGCTGAAAAAGAACATGGACGGGACCGCGGACCTGACCCTCGATCAGGTCTTCGACACCTTCGCCAAGGACCTGAAGAACCGGGGCATCCCCCTCGATCTGCCGACTGAGCCATTGCACGATCGGGACTTCATTCGGACACTCAGCAACGCCTACGATCTCGGCATTCCGGCGGTTTACCCCGACGAGGCCAAGCCCGACTGGATGCTGGTCGCATAGCGTGCCGTCCGGGCAACAACATCGGCCCCACTCTCCGCGATGAGGGTGGGGCCGAACTGTTGCGTCGGAGCGGCCGGGACGGGCCGCCGCCGACGCGCAGGTTGGGTTACCCGACGGCGGCGGATGTAGGCGGTTCGAGCACGGGTAGCGCACCGGATTCCGCTGCTGCCCACAGCGATTCACGGAGCTGGGAACAGTAGGGGAGCGGATGGGCAGAGAAGGTGCTCGCCGTATGGCGTTCCACACAGGCGGCGCTGGATTGCGCGTCCCACTGCACGCTGGTCTGGGACCAGCTGCTCTTTCGGGCCAGCACTGTCGCGGCACATTGGCGACACCGCACCGGCACCATAGGCGCCTCGCGCAGTCGCTCGTCGGTGTGAGTCGTCATGATGACGCCTTCGACGCCTCGTCTTGGCGGGCGATATTCTCCGCGACCTGTCGCTGCCAAGCTTCGAACGGGCGGGTGGTGTCGAGTTCGAATTCGAAGCGATCGACCATCTCCGGTTCTATATCGGCGATGTCGATGTAGAACTGGTTGTACCATCGGCGCAGCTGGTAGACCGGTCCGTCCTCCTCACACAACAGCGGATTGTCGATGCGTGTCTTGGATCGCCAGATCGCGACGTCCTGCTCGAATCCGACCTTCACCCAATCACCGAGGGCGATAGCGGTTTTCATCGCCTCGTCGGCGGGCAGATGCTCGGACTTCTTGACGATGATGCCGTACTGCAGGACGAAGGAGTTCTCGTCGATGGGGTAGTGGCAGTTGATCAGCACGGTCTGCTGATCGCCGCCGCGATCGTAGTGGTAGATCAGATCGTCGATCATGAACGACGGGCCGAAATAGGAAGCGACGGAGGTAGTTCCGAGCGACTTCGGCTTGTCCGGGCTACCTTTGAGATCCGCTCGTGCGGCGCTCTTGAAGTACTGGGTCGCGACGGTGCCTTCGAAAACGTTCTTGAAGTAGGTCGGCAGCGATCCGTGGATGTAGAAGAAGTGCGCCATGTCGACCACGTTGTCGATGATCTCGCGGCAGTTGGTGTTCACCACGGTGGTGTACCAATGCCAATCGGTCCACTCGTCGCTGGTCGCGCCCTCGATTCGGGGAATCGTGACATCTGCTGGCGGCTTCTTGCCCTCCGGGTCGTTCCAGACGAACAGCATGCCGTCCTGTTGCAGCGTCGTCCATGCCCGGGTCCGGGCCAGGGGCGGGACCCGCTTGGCGTAGGGGATCTGCTTGCAGCGGCCGTCGCCGCCCCAGCGCCAGTCGTGGAACGGGCACGCGATCTCATTGCCCTTGACCTCGCCGTCGGACAGGTCGCCGCCCATGTGGCGGCAGTACCCATCGAGCACGTTGATCCTGCCGTCTTCGCCTTGGAAGACGACGAGTTTGGTGCCGAACGCCAGGATCGAATGCGGTTTGCCGTCGGCGAAATCCCGGATCAGGCCCAGGCAGTGCCAGCCGCGGGCGAAACGGGTGGGCGCCGCATCGGCCTCGATCCGGCGAACCTCGTCTTGCACCGTTGTCATGTCCACCGTCCTCGGAGTGATGTGGGTGCGGAGGCAGGCTGCTGCGGCCGCCTACGCGGCGCAATTCCGCACCTTCTCGGTTCTAACACCGGCTAATGCCTGGTCGGGCAGGGGATTTCACTGACTGGACGATCGGCCCGAGCGGTCGTCGGTAGCTGCCTACCATCGGCCGCATGACGTCCATATCCCAGGACCCGGCCTTGGCCGTCGCGGATTTCAAGGCCGCGCTCGCCCGCTTCTGCAGTGGCGTCACGGTCATCACCGCGATAGCCGACGGTGAACCGGTCGGGTTCAGCTGCCAGTCGTTCTCATCGCTGTCGCTGGACCCGCCCTACGTGTGCTTTTGCCCGGCGCGGACCTCCTCGTCCTGGCCGCGCATCCGCGACGCCGGGACGTTGTGCGTGAACATCCTCGCCGAGGATCAGGAAGAGCTATGCATGCGGTTCGCCACGCGCGGGGCCGACAAGTTTGCCGGGATCGACTGGGAGCCCGGTGTGAACGGAGCGCCGCGATTGGAAGGAGGAATCGCGGCGCTCGAATGTTCCGTCGAACGCGAGGTGGACGGCGGGGATCACACCATCGTGATCGCCCAGGTCACCAGCCTGGCCCTGCAGCGCGAGGTAGCTCCGTTGCTGTTCTTCCGCTCGTCGTTCGCGACGCTCGAGGTCCCGCAGCCCGTCCGGCAAGTATCCATCAGCCCGGCCGACTGGTTCTGATCCCGACCCGAAAGACAGTGCAGAGCAGAGGAAATGATGACCAACACGATGCTGGTGCGGGTACGGAGCCTGCTTCCCGGAATTCGCGAGCGCGCGGCGCTCGCCGACCGGCAGCGCCGCATCCCAGATGACACGATCCGCGAACTGGCTGGGGCCGGGGTGTTCCGGATGCTCCAGCCCAAGCGATACGGCGGCTACGAGGCCGGGCTGGCCGAGTTCTACGAGGTGGTCCGGGCGATCGCCGCCGCGTGTCCGGCCACGGGGTGGGTCGCGGCGGTGCTCGGCGTACACCCGTGGCAGATCTCGCTTTTCGGCGAGGAAGCCCAAGACGAAGTGTGGAAGGACGAGCCCGGCGCGCTCGTGTCGTCGTCCTACGCGCCCACCGGAAAACTGGTCGAGGTCGATAGCGGATATCAGCTGAGCGGCCGGTGGAGCTTCTCCTCCGGGAGCGACCACTGCGGGTGGGCATTGGTCGGCGCGCTGTGCCCCGGTGAGGACGGGAAGGCGCCGGAATATCTGACGGTGCTCGTACCGCGGAAAGACTATGCGGTAGAGGACGTGTGGAACGTGGTCGGTCTGTCCGGAACCGGCAGTAACGACATCGTCATCGAGAAGGCTCTCGTGCCGTGGCACCGAGCCTACAGCGCCATCGACCAGAACCTGCTGCGCGGGCCGGGCCACAAGGTGAACACCGCGCCGTTGTACAAGGTGCCGTTCGGAATGGTGTTCTCCTACGCGATCACCAACGCGATCGTCGGTGCGGCGCAGGGCGCCTACGACGCGCACGTTGAGCGCATGGCGCAGCGCGTGCGGCTGTCCTACGGCGGACAGCGGGTGGCCGAAGACCCGTTCGCGCACGTCCGGGTGGCGCGCGCCGGGGGAGAAATCGACGCCGCCGTGCTGACCCTCGATCACAATGTCGTCACCCAAACCGCCTTCACCGCCGCCGGGGAGGAGATTCCAGAGCGAATCCGCTTGCGCGCCAGGCGCGATCAGGTGCTGGCGACCGAGCGTGCGCGCACCGCGGTCGAAATGCTGTTCGGCAACTCGGGTGGCCATTCGATCGCGCTCGGCAATCCGATCGAACGGCATTGGCGTGACGTGCACGCGGGCAGTGTGCACGTCATCAACGACGTCGAGCGGGCCCTGTCCATGTACGGTCGCGGTGAGTTCGGAAGCCCGATCAACGAGGGTATGTACTGAGATGTGCGACCTCGGGCAGCTGAATCACATCGCCCCGTCGTCGACGACTTCGACGACGCCGTGCGCACCATGCACCGCGTCTATGGCGTGGAGGTCGTCGACCTCGGCGAGTGGTTCGGCACCTGCCTGATCGACGGTATGGAATGCCTTACGGTGCAACGCTTCGGACTCTGGGAGGGGACACCCCGAAATGCCCTCCCTTCCGACCAGCTGCGGGATCGGCTCACCCGAATCACGGCCGCTCTCACCGCATACGACAGCGCGCATCCCCCGACGCCGAGCGCACCCTTCGCTGGGAACTTGATCGTGCACCGCAGCAATGACCGCCTGGACGGACCTCGCCGTACCGGAAAGTTCAGCCTGGTAGTCGACTAAGTCGCCAGGCTGAACCTGCCTTGCCGTCTCCGCTAGAGTATGCGGGTTTTTCTGTGTATCAACTCGGCTGCCAGTTGGGCTGTAATATCTGCGCGTCGCCCACTGTCAACTGGACCTCGAAGACGCGGTCGAAAATTCGCCAGCCGCTCGGCTCCCTTCGCAGTCGATCACGATAGACACCGAAGCATTCATAGGGGACCAGACTCGATCGGGAGCCTGCCCCGTAGTGATATACCCGCGCCTTACAAGTGGCTGTCGCGGTATCGCCGTCGATGTTCACTACATGGTTACCGAGTAGGTGCTGAGACGGTCCACACCCATCGAGGTGACTTCGAATAGAGGCCACAATCGTCTCGCGTCCGATCAGTGGAGGCTGATCACTGCGGCCGTATCGTGCAACCGCGTCCAGCGTGAATACCTGGTCGAGCATGTGCCATTTTCGATCATCCAACGCGTACGCATAGTGGTTTACGACGTCGATTATCGCGTCCCGTTCCGAACCTGAAGTCATCGAATACGTTCCCTTCCGCTTCGCAAAATCGAGCTGGGCTAATATCCTGGCCCGGTCAGCAGTCCGCCATCGACCAGCATCTCCGTTCCGGAGCAATAGCTGGCGTCATCTGAGGCGAGGAAAATTACGGCACGAGACACTTCAACCGGTCGCCCCCAGCGCGCAATTGGAAGGGTTGGTACGAAGGGAACGTCCGGATCGAGGTCGGGTGCAATCTCGGTATTCATCGGCGTGACGATGCCTCCTGGGTGAACCGAGTTCACCCGAATGTTGCGTGGGCCGAGTTCGCGCGCGGCAACCTTCGTCAGACCGCGGATGCCGAACTTGCTTGCAGCGTAGGCGGCGAGCCCTGCGGCCCCCGCGTATCCTTCGATGGAAGAGATGTTGACGATCGCGCCACCGTCGGACATTTTCGGTGCGACGGTTCGGATCCCCAGCCAGTATCCGAATAGATTGACATCGAGAATCCTTCGGAACTCGTTCGGATCCTGCTCTGCGATCGTGGCGAACTTGTTGATTCCCGCGTTGTTGACAAGGATATCGACTTTACCGAAAAGGGAAATGGCGGAATCTACGACCCCACGCCAATCGTCTTCGCTTGTCACGTCATGATGCACGAAATAAGTATCGGGCCCGAGCTCGGCGGCAAGGGCTTGTCCCTTTTCGTCCAGAACATCACCGAATACGACCCGTGCACCTTCGTCGAGGAATTGTCGGACGTGCTCCTCACCCATTCCGCGGGCGGCGCCCGTGATCAGCGCGACCTTTCCCTCCATTTGCCCCATGAAACCCTCGATTCTCTCGATCTCGTACCGGGGAGAGTACATTGCCGGCATGTCGATCAGTCTGGAGTTTTCCGGCCAGCGGAACCGATGGTGGGATGGATTCCCGGCTACGAGCGTCACATATCGTGACCGCAATATCGGTCGGCAGGTCGAGTGCGATGGCGAGGATCTGCGCGCACCCCGATTTTGGCTTAGAGATGGGAAACACGCGTCAGGCGCCGGATTTGCGGGAAGGGTGGGAATTCCACCCGGCGGAAGGGGTTTCGAGGTGTCAGTTATCGAGAATCCGAATACCGCAATAAATCCGCCGCTCGCGGCGAGCGACCGGGGTGGTCGTCGCCACGAGCGGCGGATCCTAGGCTGCTCGGTTACGGGAGCGCGGCCAGGTCCTCGGCCGTTAGGGCCCATCCGAGGGCGGCGACGTTGGTGCGCACCTGTTCCGGCGTCGTCGCGCCCGCGATGAGGGAAGCCACGCCGTCCTGGGCGACCAGCCACGCCATTGCCAGCTCGAGGATGGTGTGGCCGCGCTGCTCGGCGAAGGCGGTCAGCGCTTCGACGCGAGCGAAGTTGGACTCGTTGTCGATCGTGCGGAAGTAGGCCATGGTGTCCAGCCGCGATCCGCTCGGATAGGGCTCGCCACGCCGGTACTTTCCGGTGAGCAGCCCCGACGCCAGCGGGAAGTAGGGGATGATGCCGGCCTTGTTCGCCCGCGCTGTGGGGACGACTTCGCGCTCGACGTCACGCGAGAGCAGGTTCCACTCGAGCTGGGTGCCGCAGAACGGTGTAACACCCTTTCCTGCGGCGGCTTTCGCGGCGGTTTCGACTTGCTCGCCGGACACGTTGGACGAGGCGATGTGCAGGACCTTGCCTTGCTGGATGAGCTGGTCGAGTGCCTCCAGAGCCTCGTCCACGGGTGCATCGGGATCGGGGTAATGCTGGTAGTACAGGTCGATCCGATCGGTGCGCAGCCGCCGCAGGCTGCCCTCGCAGCTCGCGATGATGTGGCGGCGCAGCGCGCCCGGGGTGTACGGCTCATCCTGGGGACGCCGCAAGAACTTGGTGGCGATGACGACCTGGTCCCGCCGGTCGCCCAGCGTGGTCCCGATGAACTCCTCGGACTTGCCGCCGCCGTACATTTCGGCGGTGTCGAAGTGGGTGATCCCGGACTCGAGGGCGGCGTCGATGACCGCAGCGCTCGCCTCGAGATCGAGCTTCATGCCGAAGTTGTTGCAGCCCAAGCCGACCAGCGACAGCGCTGGACCGGCTGCGCCGAGCTGGCGTGTTTCCATGTCTCTCCTTCGTGGGATGCCGATGCGCTCAGGAAATGAGCGAGTTGAAGGCGTTGCGTTCGCGCCCGGGACCGGTGAAGACGTAGTCCAGTTCCACCACGGACCCGAACATGTCGATTCCGGTGGCGAACAGGTTGGTGCGGACATGCACCTGTACGCCGTGGCGGCCGTAGGCGTAGTCCTCGGCCTCGGAAAACACCAGAGACGCGGCCATTCGATCGTCGATCTCGATGTCACCCTCCTCGCCACGCGCCTTGAGCACCTGCATGCTCTGGATGCGCGCGGCGAATGCCGGATCGGACTCCATTTCCTTGCGCAGCCCCAGCACTGCGGCCTCGAGTTGTCCGAGGTCGCTGAAGTGCAGGCCGAAATGCAGGTAGGACTCCGGCCATTGGGCCCGCTGCTCGAGGAAGTCCCGCAAAACCGGATGCGGCTCCGCGGTATTCGCACCCAGGCTCTCGGCGATGGCGCGCTCCAGTTCGAGCTGGGCGGGTTTGAGCGCGAACAGATAGATGATGTTGTCTGCGCGGTCCGGATCTGCGCTGTCCATGGCGATGATGTACAGCGGCTCGTCGGAAAACTTGTTAGGAAACTCCTGCACGCGGGCGCCGAGCAGTTCGAAGAACCGGACCGCAAGCGCACGCTCGCCCGGCCGGAAGTGCAGCGCCAAATGGCCCAGGCTGGTCTTCGATCCCATGGTGACCTCCTCAGGCGGTGGTATACCGGCCCGCGAATTCGTGGATGCTCTTGACGACGTGATTCAGCTCCTCATCGCTCATGCCGTGGCTCATGCCCAGGGACATGCCGCGCTCGAACACCTCGTCGGCATTGGGCAGGCCGCCCGCGGGGATGCGGTATTCGACATTGCGCATCATCGGATGGCGGGTCACGTTGCCGCTCCACACCGTTCGCGTGTCGATGCCCGCGGACTCCAGATGCCCCTGCAGATCCGGGCGAGTGAATCCGGCATCCTCGCGAATGGTCACCGGATAGCACAGCCAGGCGGTATGAAAATCCGGAAGCTGCTTGGGCAGCCGGAACAGGCTGGGATAGCTGCCGAACGCGCCGTTGAACGCGTCGAAGATCTCGGCGCGGCGCGCATAGTTCTTGTCCAGCTTGGACAGCTGCACCAGGCCGAAGGCGGCCCCCAATTCGGAAGGCTCGAAGTTCCAGGGCAGGACGTCGAAGATGAAGTCGTTGTCGTAAGGGACGCCGTCGAGGTCCTCACGGAAGACGCGACCGGTGTGCGCGGCCTCCGAGCCGAACAGGTGCGGTTCGGAGCGGCGGCCCCAGCGGCGCAGCATCAGCCCGCGGTCGCGCAGTTTCTCATCGTCCACGCACACCATGCCGCCGTTGCCCGCGCACGTCAGGATGTGGGCCATGGCGAAGCTGGTGACCGTGATATCGGAGCGGCTGCCGGTCGGCGTGCCGCGCAAGGTGGTGCCGATGCAGTCGCAGGAATCCTCGATGACCTTCAGGCCGTGCTTGTCTGCGACCTCACGGATGGCGTCCCAGTCCGGAGCATTGCCGGCGAGGTTCGGGACGAGGATTGCCTTGGTCTTTTCTGTGATCAGTTCCTCGATCTTGGTGACATCGACGTTGTAGGTGTCGGGTTCGACATCGACGAACACCGGGATCCAGCCACCGCGCACGACGGGGGAGACGTCGGTGGAGAAGGTCAGGGGCGAGGTGATGACCTCCGAACCCTTGGGCAGATCCAGCAATTCGAGCGCCAGGTACAGTGCCGACGAACCCGAATTGCACATCAGGCCCAGCCGCTTTCCGTAGAGGGCCGCGACCCGCTGCTCCATTTCGGCGACGTTCTTGCCGATCTTGAGCGCGTAGGGGCCGCCGCGCAGCACCTCGAGACAGGCGTTGATCTCAGCTTCGTCGTGCACGCTGCGCGCGTAGATGACCCGGGTCATTTGATTACTCCTCGTTATCGTGATGAAAAGAGCTGGGGCGCTGAATATCTCGGGAGCACGCGGTCGATCAGCGCTTCGCCCAGGACCATTCGTGGCCCCAATAGCTATCCGCGGTGATTTCCTCTGCCACGTAGAGGTTCTGGTCGACCAGCATGCCGTCGGTACCGAACTCGAGATCCCAGCCACCCGGCGTGCGGACGTAGAAGGAGACCATCTTGTCGTTGGTGTGGCGGCCCAATGTCGAGGACAGGTGGTAGCCGCTCTTGACGACTCGGTCGACCGCGCGGCCCACTTCGTCGAGTCGGTCGACCTCGACCATGATGTGGATCAGCCGCGGTGCCCCCGGCGCGGGCAGTGGCATCAGCGCCAGCGTGTGATGGCGGGGATTGGTACTGAGGAACCGGATGCGCTGGGGGTCCGCCCCCGGCGATGTCGGCATGCGGAAGGCCCCGCGCGGATTGAAACCGAGCACCTCGGTGTAAAAGCGGTTGGCCGCATCGAGGTCGCCGACCGGGATCACGATGTGACCCAGACCCAGTGCGCCGGTGAGGAATCGGTTACCGTGCGGCGAGGCTGCCGGGCTGTGATCCAGTCGCGGGCCGTGGAACACCTCGATCGGCGTCCCACACGGATCGTCGAAGGTGATGGCGTCCTCGACGCCCCGGTCAGCGGCTTCCTCCCGGGACAGGTTCTTGACGGCGATGCCGCTCGCGGCCACCGCCGTGGCCACCCGCGCTAATGCCGCCGCGTCCCGCGCCTGCCAGCCCACGGCCAGCACCTGGTCGGTCGTGCCCGGAATCAGCGCGAGCCGGTGCTCGTGCTCATCCATGCGTAGATATATCCCGTCGCGCTCAGCTCCGGTGCCGGTGACGAAACCGATTGTGTCGAAGGCGAATTGCCGCCAGGCGTCAGCGTCGGTGATCTCCACCCTGACATAGCCCAGCGAATGGATATCGCTCAAGGGACTTCCCTTCTCACGAGTAGGTGACTTTCACGGTGTCGGTGACCGGAACTGCCTGGCAGGCGAGCAGATAACCTTCGGCCAGGTCCTGCTCTTCGAGAACCTCATTGCGCAGCATCTTCACCTCGCCGTCCAGCACGCGGCAGGCGCAGGCGCTACATGCGCCCTCCCGGCAGGAATAGGGCGCTTCGAGACCGGCGTCGAGCAGCACATCGAGCAATCGGCGCGACCGCGGCCAGATGTGGCTGGATTGTGCACCGTCCAGGTCGACCTCGAGGGTTGCCGCGTCGCCGGCGTCCTCGATGACTGGTTCCTGTGCGTTTGCCGCGAACGGATCGCCGGTGAGCGAGGTGAATCGTTCGACGTGTACGTGATCTCGCGGAAATCCCGACCGGCCCAATGCTTCGGTGACCGCATCCATGAAAGGTTCCGGTCCGCACACGAAGGCGTCGTAACCGGAATATGGCTGTGCCAGTGCCTGCAGCATCGCTACATCGGGCAGTCCCTGAACGCTGGTGAGCCAGTGGATGACGACAAGCCGTTCGGGGTGCGCACGTGTGAGATCGGTGAGTTGCTCGGCGAAGATGACCGAACGTTCATCCTGATTCGCGTATAGCAGGGCGATCCGTCCGCTTCCGGCGTGTAGTGCGGACTTCAGGATCGACATCACCGGGGTGATGCCGCTGCCGCCCGCGAGCAGCAGCAGATCGGAGTCGAGCGATCGTGGTGTGAAAACACCTGACGGAGCCAGCGTTTCGATGATCGACCCGGCGGCGACGTGATCGCAGATCCAGTTCGATCCCACGCCGCCCGCAACCCGCTTGACGGTCACTGTGGGTGCCTCGCCCAGATGCGGTGAAGATGCCAGCGAGTAGCAACGGGCCAACCCGCCCGTTGGGGGCTCCACCTTGAGGGTAAGGAATTGCCCTGGGGCGTAGCGGAATTCGTCCGGCGCTTCGAACACCAGCGAGCAACTCTCGGCGGTCTCGGTGATGACCGCGGCCACGCGAAGACGATGCACAACGGGATCCGGCATACCTGCTTCCTGACGGGAGGGGGAATGCTGCCCAGTTTGGTTGGCCGACAGGGGCAACGGGGCTGCTGTGTCCACTGACTGGACGGTGATCTATCAGCGCGGTTCAGACACGAGTGAGGAAGGCGAGGACCGCGTTCTCCCAGGCGGACCGCTGTTCGATCATGACCCAGTGGCCACAGTTGGGGAATACGTGCAGTTCGCCGTGCGGGAGGGTCCGCATGGGAATCAGGGCCATGTCCACCGGGCTCACCCGGTCGTCGCGTCCCCATGTGACCAGGGTCGGGGCCGTGATCTTGTGCAGCATTGCCCAATACGGCGGCTTATCGGACGACGCGGCGGCGGCCATGGTCGCGCTCATGGCCGCCCGGCCATACATGCGACGAGCAGCCTCTAAGGTTTTCGGTTCGGTGGCCTGCGCCCAGCGTTCCTCGATGAGCTCCTCGGTGATGAGTGATCGGTCATAGACCATCGAATGCAACCAATCCGCCAGTCGTTCCCGTGTCGGATTGTCGGTGAAATCCATCAGCAAGTTGATGCCCTCACCGGGGCCCGGAGTCAGCAGGTTGCGGCCGATGCCACCGATGGTGACGGTGCGACGGAACAGATCCGGCTGTGCGATGGCCAGATTCGCCGCCACAATGCCGCCCATCGAATTGCCGATGACGTCGACACGATCGAGCCCGAGGCCCCGGAGGAATCGCCGCACCGCCACCGGTGCGGCAGCCATCGGATGCTCATCGGTCGGATCGCTGACCCCGAAACCGGGGAATTCCAAGACGAAACAGTGGAACTGTTCCGAAAGCTTGGCAAGATTGCCGCGATAGTTGCGCCAGCCGGTCACGCCGGGCCCTGAGCCGTGCAGCAGGAGCAGGGGCGGCCCGTCACCGGCCTCGTGATAGCGCAGTACGCCGTCGTCCGTACGCAACTCGCGCAGAGTGTTGTCGTGGGTCAGCTCGGACATCGGGTGCGTCCGCCCTTTCTGTTCACCAACGGGTCCGCGCAGACGCTAGGGCACCGACCGAGCCGCGTGGGGCCGTCGTTCCGCACAGCGAACACTACGAAAAGATCACTCCCACTTGCTGGTTCCGTTCAGCAGTGCGGCGAGCAGCGGACGCTGCATGATGTAGTCATCGGGATCCTGCGGGACCACGTCCTCGCCGAACTTGATCATCCGGACCTTGCCGCGGGCCATGGCGATCGCGTGCCGGACCGCTGAGTAGACCAGGAAGAAATCGAGATCGCGGAGTTCGTGGCCGCTGATTTCCTGGTAGCAGGCAACCACGTCGTCACGACGCAGGAAGTCGGGGAGGCCGGCAGCGCCGTGCATATTTGCGAGGAACTGGAAGAAGGCGTGCATGTAGATGATCCACGCCACGTCGAGTTCGCGCGGACCGAGCGCCGCCATCTCCCAGTCGATTACCGCAGCGGGGTCGATACCGTCGTAGATGATATTGGCCGGGCGGGCATCGCCCCAGCTGAGGACGTCTGGCGCCGAGTCGGCGGGCCAATGCGCTTCCAGCCAATCCAGACCCTGCTCGATCAACGGCACCACATGGCCGTCATCTGCCAACGCCCAGCGATACCAGGCGCGTGTCTCGTCCACATGACACCGCAGCGACGAGCCCTCGCTACAGAGCATCGGGAACCGCTGCCGTGCATCGGGGATCGTATGCAAGCTCGCGAGCACGCCGACGGTGTTGCGCATGAGCTGGGTGCGTGCCTCCGGGCTGGACTCCGGTATCCAACCTAGGAACACGTATGGCGGATTATCCGAGGGAATGCGGCCCTCTACCTTGCGCATGATGAAGAATGGTGCGCCGAGCGCCGTTTCGTCCTTCTCCTCCCAACACAGTTCCGGCACCGGCACGGCACCGGTGGCCGCGACTGCCGCCATCACCGCGTACTGCTTCGCGAGGTCGTAGGTACGCATCAGTGGAATGCTGGTGGGCGGCATTCGCAGCACATACGAACCCGAAAACGCCACGTTGGATTTCGTCCACTCGGCATCGAAAAGCACGGTGGCACCCGACATCCCGGCATCCGGGCGCTCGATTTTGGTGATCCGCACCGGCTCGTCCGCACCGAGTCGCGGTGTTATCCACTCGGTCAGTCGCGTGGAAAGATCATTCAGTCCCAACTCGCTGACCGTGATCTTCCACTGGGTCCGCTGCGGATCGTTGACAGCCATCGTCATCCTCCTGTGGCGTCGAGGTGAGCAGCAATGCTGCACCGCGGTGAGCTGCTTCACAGTCGAGATGTCCGCCCAGTGGAACGTGCCTGGCGTCCGTCTATTCGAGCAGGCTGCGTCGCAGACGTTCGAGGTCACGGGCGCCGAATTCGAGGCCGTCGGTGAGGAAGTCGTCGAAACTGCCGTAACGGCTTCGCGTCTCAGCGAATGCGGCTTCGAGGTAGGTCACGTCCTGGCGCAGTAGTTCGCGAATCGGCCGGGGGTCGGCGATGGCGCCGGATTCGACCGAGCGGTCGAGCCACGCCTGATACGTCGGCCAGACATAGTCGTTGGTCGCCAGGTAGTCGTCCACCACGGCAGCTCGCGGCACGCCCAATGCGGTGAGCACGATGGCGGTCATCCAGCCGGTGCGATCCTTGCCCGCGCTGCAATGGAACAGCAATGGACCGCCAGACCGGTCGGCGATGAGATGTAGCGCCTGGGCGAACACGGCCCGGTACTCCGACTCGCGGACGAACTGCCGATTGATCTCGCGCATTAGTTCTGCTGCCCGGCCATCGCCGAGATCTTGTTCCCCTTCGGCGAATTCGCCCCGGATCGCCTTCAGCGTCTGCTCCAGATTGCCACCTGCGACAGGAAGTTCGACGCGCTCGATGCCTTCGGGCAGCCGATCCGGTCCGGCGGCGCTTTCCTGCGCGCTGCGGAAGTCGATGACGGTGCGCAATCCGAGTTCCTCGAGAACGGCGAGATCTCCGTCGGTGAGTTTGTGCAGTGCATCGCCCCGCAGCAGCCTTCCCCGCACGAGGCTCCGGCCGTCGGCGGTGACGAAGCCGCCCAGGTCGCGAACATTGATTGCACCCTGAAGGTCGATATGGCCCATAGCCCCACCGTATCGGGGGTCTTCCGCGCGTCGGGGATGATGACCACTCCGCGAAACAAACAACCGTCCGTTGGGTGGAATCACCCGAACCGGAGTAGCCGGGAAGCGCATAGCGTGGCCGACGCAGGGGGGATGTGCCCGTCGGTGTCGTGAGAGGCACCGACGGCTGCTGATCTACGAAATGGCATTCGAAACGCATTCCCCTGGAGGCATTCTCATGACATCCACCGCGTCGACCTGGGACCACGAAGTCGACATCCTCGTCGCTGGAAGCGGTGCGGGCGGGATGGTCGGTGCCATAGCCGCACACGATGCGGGCCTGTCGGCATTGGTGGTGGAGAAGTCGGCGGAATTCGGTGGCTCCACCGGTTTGTCGGGCGGCGGCATCTGGATTCCCGACAACCCGGTCCTGCGCCGGCTCGGCCGCGGCGACGACCGCACCGAGGTGCGGAAGTATTTGCAGGCCATTATCGGTGATCGCGTACCCGCCGCGAACCTCGACGCGTACGCCTATCGCGGTCCCGAGGTGCTCGAGATGCTCGAGCGGATCAGCCGGTACATGGCATTCACCTGGTGCCCCGGCTATTCCGACTACCACCCGGAGGAGCCCGGTGGCAGGCCACTTGGCCGCACGATCGAGCCGAAGCCGATCGATGCTCGACTGCTCGGCGACGAGGAGTCATTGCTGCGGGCGATGAATGTGCCCGCTCCGATGGGTCTCTGGATGACCGGATACGAGGCCCGAACCCTGATGATGTTCCGCCGCACCTGGCGCGCTTGGCGGATGTTCCCGGTCGCTGGTTGGCGAGTGGTGTCAAACGTCTTCCGGCGCAGGCATATGAAGACTCTCGGCGCGGCATTGATCGCCCGACTGCGGTTGACCATGCGCGATCTCGACATCCCGATGTGGCTGCGTTCGCCCGTCACCGAACTCGTAGTCGAGGACGACCGAGTCGCGGGCGCGGTGGTCCAGCGCAACGGCAGCGCGATCCGCGTGCGAGCCCGGCGCGGCGTGCTCCTCGCGACCGGAGGATTCGACCATGACCAGGTCCTGCGCGATGCTTATCTGCCCGCGCCCGGCCGCCCCGACTACAGCATGGGCTCTCCGGACAACACCGGAGATGGGCACCGACTCGGCGAAACAGCCGGTGCGGCAATGGATCTGATGGATGACGCCTGGTGGATGCCCGGCGTGGCCCTGCCTGACGGGAGCGTCTTCCCGCTCGTCTCCGAACGTTGCATCCCGCCCATGGTGATCGTGAACCAGGAAGGCAAACGGTTTGTCAACGAGTCCTCCCCGTACGTCAATTTCGTACACGCGCAACTGGACGGCAACTATGTGCCGATCCACGAGATCTTCGACACCAAGGCACGCAGCCGCTACCAGTTCGCCGGCGTGCTTCCCGGACAGGACTTTCCGCAGTCGTGGTACGACACCGGGCTCGTGACGAAAGCTGCCACGCTGGAAGAACTCGCCGAGAAGATCGCGGTGCCTGCCAACAACCTGCGTGAAACCATCGACCGATTCAATCGTTTCGCCCGCAACGGCCGCGATGAGGACTTCGGCCGTGGCGACAGCGCCTACGACCACTATTACGGGGACCCCACGCTGCCGAACCCGGTCCTGGACGAGATCGAAGCCGGACCCTATTACGCAATCCGTTTGGAGGCAGGCGATCTCGGAACGAAGGGCGGCCTGGTGACTGACGAGCACGCGCGCGTCCTGCGCGCCGACGGGACTGTCGTCGACGGTCTCTACGCGGCGGGCAATGTGTCCGCGTCGGTCATGGGCAACGAGTACGCCGGTGCCGGTGCCACCATCGGACCGGCCATCGTATTCGCCTATCTCGCCGCGCAGCACGCCACTGCGGTAGAACCCGCACGAGCCGGGCGCGCATAGCAGTGCGCCGACCGACGGGAACACCCTGCGACGCGGGCTTCAAAAGGCCGCGGAGTGCGGACAGCGCAGCGCACCTGGTTTCGATTCGGCCACCATCCGGCACGGAATTCGGAACCAGGCGCGCTGTCGTTGGTCAAGCCTCACCAGTCCTGCCATGGGATTATGGTCCGCAGAGGTCCGCTGAGCAGCAACTCCTCGGCTGCTGGGCACGGCGCCCCGGAACCGGCAGCGTCCCACTGCGTTTCGGTCGCGGTGATGTGCTCGGTGACCTCGATGGGGTCGGCGTCGAGGTACAGCAGGCGGATGCGGAGTGAGCCCGGTGGATAGTCGCGAGTACCGCCGCCGAGAGGCAGCGTCGGATGGTTCTGCAACCTGTGTAGCGAGAACGTCCAGGCACCTGCGACTCCGGGGCAGGTGAGCAGGTTGGGTATGCGAACCTCGTCCTGCCAGCGGAACTGTTCATGGGTTGCGGCGTCATGCGACCGTGGGTAGTGGCTGACGGTGATGTGCAGTCCGCGATTGGGGCGGAACGGGATCGCATCCGCCGATACGCGAATACGCGGGGCCACATAGCCCTTGACAGGCGTGCAGAACGCCAGCAACGGCCTGTGGACGCCGGGCAGTATCGGGCCTCGTCCCCACTGGAAGGAGTCCTCGCCGAGTTTCGTCCACGCTGCGATGCTCTCCTCATAGGGCGGCCGGAACCAGTACATGGCGACGTAATCCGTGCCTGCCAGATCGGCGGCCGGGGCTTGGCCGAGGGCGGCGTAGTCCGCCGGCCTGGCCCAGCGATCACCCCACGCGACGCCAGGCAGCGCGAGGTTTTCCGGGCGATGGTCCAACTGATGCCACTCGTTGTACTCGCGATGCCGACCCGAATCGGCGAGTTCGATGAATGAAAAGAACACGCGTTCGGAAAACAACGCAAACCTCCAGTCATGTGTCGGCGCGGCACGACGGCGCAGATATGCGCGACTGTGTCATCGGCGCAACCCGATCGCCCCGCAAGTAGGTGCAGCCCAGTTCAATGCGGCTGATCGTGCGATGTGGTGATCGAATCCCGCCGTGATGTCCTCGGGCATCGCGGCGGCGCGCCGTGCCTCGAGATCGACGTGGACGAGCATTATCTCGAGGGTGTTCGACAGGCGCTCCCCGGATCGGTCCAGCAGAAAGGTCATCATGTGAACGGCTTTGTCGGTTCGGCCGAGAACACGCGTGTGAACCGTGAACTTGTCGCCTTCACGGAGCTCGCTGTAATACATGAGGTGGTGTTCGGCGGTGAAGAGTCCCAGTCGTCGTTCGGATCGATATGCCTCATCGATCCCGATCTGGCGCACGAGGACATCCGCGCCGTCCGAGTTCCGGTCGAGGTAGTGCACGACGTTCATGTGTCCGTTCAGATCGATGAAATCCGATGTAACGGTCCCTTCGATCGAATCAGGTAGCAGCAGAACTTGTTCGAATGTGGGGAGGAGGGACGCCATGGTTTCTCATGATCACCGATGATTGGAAGATCATCAGGCGTAGTGACCACTCAGTGGACTGCTATAGAGCCGCCGAGGGTGATCTGCCCGTACGGTCGCTCATGGTTGAATCGCAGCGGCGTGGCCGGCGCGGCGACCGAAGAAACTGCCATCGCCGAGCGAACAGCCACTGGCGTAGCCGCCGGCGCAGATTCCGGAGGTGACGCGGCCTGCGGCGTATAGGCCCGGAATGGGGTTGCCGTCTACATGGAGCACGCGCGAGTCCAAGTCTGTGCGCAGTCCGCCCAGCGTGAATCCGGCTGTTCGGCCACACATGTCGAAAGCAGCCAGCGGAGCGGAGATCGGTCGGACCCACTCGGACTTCTTGCCCAGCAACAGGTCTGATCCCGTCATAGCGTGCATGTTGTAGGTAGCGATGGTCGACTGCAACGACTGCGTCGGCAGCCCCATGTCTTTTTCGAGCTCGACGATGGACTCCGCGACCCAATCCGGGCTTCGGCGCAGCAACGGACTGCTGGTCTCGGTCGCTTCAGCCGCCTCCAGTTGTTCGCCGTCGATGATCACGAATGCCCGGTTGTCCTGCTGATTCAACACGGCCTGTCCGATCCGGCCCGGGTAGGTGTCCTCGGCGATGAAACGCTGGCCCAGCTCATTGACCACGATCCCGCGGACGAATATCTGCGGGTCGCCGAGAAACGCGACCTCGGCGGCGTCCATGTGCGCGGTATCGGCGCCGATGGACTGAGCGACCCGGATACCGATGCCATCGTGTTCTTCGATCGCCGCGGCGGGCCGACCCAGCAACCGCGGCGCGGCGTTGACAACCATGGTTCGGTTGTAGGCGAAGCTGCCGGTTGCCAGCACTACTCCACGATCGGCGCGGATGGTCACCCTCCGGCCGTATCGCTTCGCGACCACACCCACCACCCGATCTGTATCGTCGACGATCAGGCGCTGGAGCCGAATGTCGTATTCGGCACGCACTCCCAGCTTTTCAGTGCTGTCGGCCAACGGCTTCATCAGCATGTACCCACCGGCTTTGTCGGCGGTGCGCTGGATGCGGGGACGATGTCCGCGCGGGGCCGGAGTGGCGATTGTATTGAAGGGTGCGGCATTCTCGCCGCCCGAATACATCAGCCCCTCGTCGTGCGGAGGTTCCCAGCCGGGCTCACCGCAGAACTCCTCCTTGAACGGCACCCCCTGGGCCACAAGCCAATCGAAGTGCGCGACGCTGCCCTGACAGTACTCGTGAATCTTGGCCTGGTCGGCGCCCGGTCCTAGGGCGGCGAGCATGAACCGTTCCATGTTCTGCGGATCGTCGTCGAAGCCAAGTGCCTTCTGTAACGCGGTGCCACCGCCGAGATAGATGAAGCCCCCGGACTGAGCGGCTGCCCCACCCCAGCCACCAGCGCGTTCGAGGACGAGAACATCGGCCCCACCCTGTGCGGCTTCGATGGCGGCACAAACCCCGGCCACTCCGTAGCCCACGACCACAACGTCGGCCACCAGGTCCCACGCGGTAACTGTATGAGCCCGCATCGGGCGCGGACTGGCAGAATTCGACATGGCTTCCTACTCCGTGAAAGTGGTTCGGCCCGGCAGTGGTCAGTGCTGAACCACGGTGTGCGGCGCGAGGCGTGGTCTCAGATCATGGCTCGGAACGGGCCTTGGGGTTCGATACCCATCATGCTGAGAGCGGTTGAGTGGTATTGGGTTCCGGGCGTATGGATGGCGTGCTGGAGGCCGACGTGGGCGTCGCGCCAAAAGCGTTGCATGACATTCTGGCGGCGAACGGCATTGCCGCCGGAGCGGGCGAAGATCGCGTCCACTGCTGCCACCGCGCGCCACGCGCAGCGAACTTGATTGCGCCGCACCAGGGAACGGTCTTCGAAGGTGATCGACTTGCCTGCGTCGGCGAGATCGTAGAGGCGGCCGACGCCGTCGAGCAGTTGGGTACGGGAAGCGGCGATCTCGGCCGCTGCCTCGGAGATCGCGTAAAGGACGTAGGGGTCGTCCTTGATCTTCGTACCCATGGCGCTGACCCGATCCCGCTGGTAGTGCAGGTGGGCATCGAGTGCTCCCTCGGCGATGCCGATGACCGCGGAGGTAATGCCGAGCGGGAACATGGTCCAGAACGGAAGGCGGTAGACCGTGTCGGTGCGACCGGCACGTTCGGCGGCGACCTCGCCGGTGGCGACCACGTCCGCCTCGATGGTGCGGTAGGACGGGATGAAGGCGCCGTCGACGATGACGTCTTTGCTGCCGGTGCCGGACAGGCCGATCACGTCCCAGGAGTCGTCGACGATGGTGTAGTCATCGCGTGGCAACACAACGTGCAGCACCTTCGACGGCTGGGTGGGTTGGCCGTCGGTGTCGCCGAGCAGCGCGCCCAGGAAGATCCAGTCACAGTGGTCGGTTCCGGAGGAGAAATTCCAGTGGCCCTTCAGGATGTATCCACCGTCGGTGGGCGTCGCGATGCCCTGGGGCGCATAAGGTGACGCGATCCAGGTGTCCGGGTTCTCGCCCCACACCTCGTTCTGCACCTTGCGGTCCATGAGGGCCATTTCCCAGGGGTGGACCCCGCCGACACCACATACCCAGCCGGTCGAGCCGCAGCGCCGTGCGACCGCCATGACCGCTTCGGCGAAGTCCTGCGGATGCGCCGCGTAGCCGCCGAAGTCGGTGGGCTGCAGCAGCCGCATCACACCGGCTTGCCGGATGAGTTCGGCACTTTCGTCCGAGAGCTTGCCGATCCGCTCGGTCTCCTCGGCTGTCGCGGCCAGCTGGTCGGCGACCTCCTCGATCCGGCGAACCACATCGTGCGACATCAACGCACCTCCAACTGCTGTGAGAAAGAATTCCGCCCACTGGCGGGGCTCGTGGCCGACGCTATCGGGAATCGTGGTTCGCGCGATTTGTGGTGTCCGCTGATCGGAACGGTGCTGCGGCGGCCAGATTCAACCGCCAGGCGAAGGATGACCTTCCGCTGTTTCGCTGACCGGAATCCTTTCAGCCGGGCTAGCTTTCGGCCTGTCTACCATCGGGCCGCTCCGGCGATTCGGTGCCGGTGAGAAAGGAGCACGCTCGGTGTCCGAAGCAAGAGATTCGCTCTATGCCGCCGTTGATTGGGACCTCGATTGTGATGTCCTCGTGGTCGGTTCCGGAGGAGGGGCGCTGACCGGTGCCTACACCGCGGCGCGAGAAGGGTTGCGGGTTATCGTGGTGGAGGCCACCGAATACCTCGGGGGTACCACCGCGTATTCCGGTGGCGGGATGTGGTTTCCGTGTAATCCGGTGTTGCGACGAGCCGGTGATGACGACACGATCGATGATGCTCTGGCCTATTTTCATGCGGTGGTCGGCGATCGCACCCCCGCGGAACTGCAGGAGGCGTTCGTCACCGGCGGCGCGCCGCTGGTCGAGTACCTCGAGGCCGACTCCGCGATCGAGTTCCAGATCCTGCCCTGGCCGGACTATTTCGGCAATGCGCCGCATGCCCGGCCCACCGGGCGGCACATCATTCCTGCGGCGTTGCCCGCGGCACGGTTGGGCGAGCAGAGTGGACTGCTGCGTCCACCGCTGGCCACCGATCGTGCCGGGGCTGAGGCACCCGATGAGCTCGGCGGCGGGCAGGCGCTGATCGGACGGTTGCTGCTGGCGCTGACGCAGTTTCCGCACGCCCAGGTGCGGGTGAACGCAACCTGCTTGGAACTGATCCGGCTGGGTGGTCGTGTCGTCGGTGCCGTGGTTGCCACTCGCGAAGGTCAGCGGCGTGTGCGCGCCCGCCGAGGGGTCCTGGTGGCAGCGGGTGGGTTCGAACGCAACGACGCGATGCGCAAGGCGCACGGAGTGCCCGGATCGGCGCGCGATTCTATGTCGCCGCCCGGAAATTGCGGTCTGGCAATGGAAGCCGCGGTCTTGGTCGGTGCCGATACGGACCTGATGTCGGAGGCGTGGTGGACGCCGGGTCTGACGCATCCGGACGGGACCTCGACGTTCTCGCTGTGGTTCACCGGTGGCATTTTCGTCAATGACGAGGGCGGGCGGTTCACCAACGAATCGGCGCCGTATGACCGCGCTGGCCGAGCTGTGCTGCGTGAAATGGAGTCCGGCCGGATCACATTGCCGTATTGGCTGGTGTACGACAATCGGATGGGTGGACAGCCGCCGCTGCTGTTTACCGGTGTCCCGCTCGCGGACCATCAGGAGTACGTCGATGCGGGCTTATGGCACTCCGCGGACACGCTCGCGCAGCTCGCGGACCGCATCGGGGTGCCAACCGACGCGCTGGTCGAGACCGTCGATCGCTTCAACGGTTTCGTGGCGACCGGCAAGGACGATGAATTCGATCGTGGCGGTGAGGCGTTCGATACGTCGGTCCCGGGCAGCCCGAATCCCCTGGTGCCGATAGTCGAGCCCCCGTTCTATGCCGCGGCGTTCGGAGTTTCCGATCTCGGTACCAAGGGCGGGTTGAAGACCGATGCCAGCGCCCGGGTCCTCGGCAAGGACGGCGCGGTCATTCCCGGTTTGTACGCCGCGGGCAACTCCATGGCCGCGGTGAGTGGAACTGTGTACCCCGGAGGCGGGAATCCGATCGGCGCGGCAATGGTTTTCGCTCATCTCGCCGCGCTGGACATGGCCTCAGATCGAGCCTGAGCACCGGGAGAGCCCGGGGTGCCTCGATGAGGTCGTCCCGGGCTCTTCCGTTTCGAGGTGCCTCGGCATCACATGTGGGATCCGCCGTCGATGCGGATCTCGGTTCCGGTCACGAAATAGGCGTCGGCGGAGGCGAGCATGGCGACCACCGCGGCGACCGCGTCCGGCTTGGCGAAGATCGCCCCGCCATCGATCGGCAGCATGGGCGCGGTCTTGCCGAACAGCGTGAAGTCGGTGTCTTCGGGCAGCCCCGGCCCGACGCTCTGCTTGGATTCGCCGGTGCCGTCGGTCATTCCGGAGGAGATCGATCCTGGTTGGACCGAGTTGAACCGGATGCTTTCCTTGCTGAACTCCATGGCGAGTGCGTGTGTCATCGCCTGGATACCGCCCTTGGAGGCCGCGTAGGCGGCCATGTACGGATGGGCGAACTGTGCCGAGGTGGAGCTGAAGTTCACTACGGCTGGTCCGTTGCCCACCCGAAGCGCCGGGATCGCCTCGCGGACAACCAGGAAGGTACCGACCAAATTGATTCGGATCACTTGTTCGAAATCGGCGAGGGTGGTCTCTTCGAAATGCGACGACCGCAGCACACCGGCCGCGTTGATCAGCGCATCGAGCCCGCCGAGCGTGCTGACTGCCGCGGCCACACCGGTTTTCACCGACTCCTCGTTCGAGACGTCGATGACGACCGTGGTGAGTCGCTGTGCGTTGTCCCCGGCCTTGTCCACGGTGTCCTTCAGTCCGGTCTCGCTGATGTCGGCGGCGACGACACGGCCGCCCTCGTCGAGGATGCGCAGCACGGTGGCCTGCCCGATCCCGGATCCGGCCCCGGTGACGAGAACTCGGCGGTCGATGTAGCGCTGCAGAGCGATCATGTCGGATCTATCTCCCTTGGTCGCGGGTTTGTTGTCGGTGGTGTCAGGATGGCGAGGTCGTCGATGTGGCGGTACCGGGGTTTCGGTGAGCGGAACCCTCCTGGAAATCGAGCGCCATGGTCACCCAATCGGCGATGGGGCACGATGGCCCGCTTGGATCCGGGATGTCGATTGAGGTGATGGTGTGCGCTCCCGGCCCAGGGCGGACTTGTACACAGCCGCCTGAGGCTGCAATTTCTCGGCGAATCATTTGTATTAGTACGAGTTGGTCATGCTGATCGCGGTATTGGTCCGATGAGCGGTCTATTTCGCGTCGTGGCCCGCTTTCCGTCGGCAGCGGCGAAAGTATTTCGCGTAGGCAGTGTTTCGCTGAGTGAAATCGTGCGATAGCCCCTCATTTTCACTGTGACATGGTTCACGCGTTTCTAGTTTGTCGCAGATCCCGAAAGGGGTTGGTATGTCCACAACTCCCACCGTCGACCCGTCCGAGGCGTCCGGCATCCCGGACTTACCGGATGTAACCGGCAGGCTTGACGGCGCCTCCCGGGCACGACTGTTCTCGGTGCTGGCAATCATCGTGCTATTCAGCGAGATCGCGCCGATTCAGTACACGATGGTCGCGGCGGCGCTGCAGAAGATCGCGCCGTCTTTCCCCTCCGCGGGAGCCAACATTACCTGGGCGATGATCGTGTTCGGTCTGATCGGCGCGTCCGCGTCGCCGCTCATCGGCAAAATGAGCGACGTCTGGGGCAAGAAGCGGATGTTCGTCGCATGTGGCGTCCTGTTCGCGATCGGTTGCCTGATCTCGGCGATCACGAGCAGTTGGCCGATCTTTCTTGTCGGCCGCTGCCTGCAGTCGTTCGCGATCGCGAGTGTGATCGTTGCCTACGGGCTGATTCGGGATCTGATGCCCCGCAAGTATGTAACGATCGGGCTCGGTGTCACCTCGACGGGCTTCGGCTTCTCGGCGGCGCTCGCCCCGTTGCTGGCGGGCTGGCTCGTCGATAGCTACAGCTGGCGGGCGATGTTCTGGTTCTTGTTCGCCTTCACCATCGTTATGCTGCCGCTGGTCCTGGTGTTCGTGCCGGAATCGAAACTGCGCGTTCGCGAACGGATCGATTTCATCGGCGCGACACTGATTTCCCTCGGCGCGGCGCTCGTACTGATCTATGTCGACAAGGGCCAGGACTGGGGATGGGGGAGGCCCGCCACCCTGGTCTGGCTTATTGGCGGACTGCTGTTGCTCCTTGCCTTCGTGGCGGTGGAACGGCGGGCGTCCACGCCGATCATGGATATGCGGCTGTTGATGCATCCGCGTGTGAGCTTGGTGATACTGATCGCGCTGCTGGCCTCCTGCATCATCGGCGTGCAGGGCTACGCCATCGCGTATATGGTGCAGACGCCGGGCCAGGACGTCATCGAGAACGGCGTGCTGGCAGGCACTCTCGCGAAGGTGGCGCAGCTGACGGGAATGCAGTTGCCGCCGGAGGCGGTGCAGGTGAGTCTCGATCCCGGTTACTCCTACGGAAACGGCTTCAGCCTGCTCGAATTCGCTGTCCGCATCGCACTTTTACAGGGCTTGCTCACCATGGTCTTCGGCATCGTGGGCGGCATCGTGGCGCGCAAGGTCGGAGCCAGGCTTCCGTTGCTGCTTGCTGTGGCGGTCTTCGCGGTCGTCGGCCTCGCACAGGCCCTGGCACCGCATACCTGGCATATCTTCCTGCTCACCAACGCGGCCTTCGGTGTGGCCCTCGGCTTCTATTACGCGGCCGCGCCGAACCTCATCGTCGAAGCGGTTCCACAGGAACAGCAGGGCATCAGCGTCGGCATGCTCGGCGTGACGCAGAGCATGGGAGTGGCCATCGGCGTTGCCGTCGTGACCGCCCTCGTCAACGCCCACCCCCTGCACGCCACAGTGACCGTCGCGGGCCAGCCGCCCCAGACCAGACCCATCCCGCAGGTATTCGGTGACCGCGGGTACGAGCTCGGGTTCTGGTTCGGTACGGTCACCGTCATCGCCGCGCTTATCCTCACGCTCGCGATGCGGCACGGCCGGACCCCGGCCACAGGTGGCGCCGCGCACTGATCGTTTCGCGGCGCTTTCCGTGAAATGAGAAGGCCCCGTGCCGTTTTCGAGTTTCATCGCGTCACTCGGGAGCGGGCGGGGCCTTTTGTTCCGTTGATTGAAACAATCGTGATCGAACTACTGGTTGGATGGTGGGTTGATTGCGTCCGTCTCGGAGGAGTTTCAGCGGGTATCCGGCGTCCGCCCATGTAAGCCGCTCTAGCGTATGTACGCCGGGCGCTGGGATCGTCTGATGGGAGAACGTGTGAAGGTGAGGATGGGGATCAGTACCCCGGTGGTGCTGGACATTCCGGGGCGCTCTGCCGAGTGGGAACAGGATGCGGGGATCGAGGAGATCGCCCGCATTGCCGAGACGGGCGACCGCCTGGGATTCGATCATGTCACCTGTAGTGAGCACGTCGCCGTGGCGGAGCACTCCGAATCTGCGATGTTGAAGGGAGCACGGGGCACTCGCTATTGGGACCCGCTGGCCACGCTGTCGTATCTGGCCGCCCGGACGACGCGGATTCGGCTGTGCACCAGCGTGCTCGTGCTCGGCTACCACCACCCACTGGCCATCGCCAAGCGGTACGGAACGCTCGACCGCATCAGTGGCGGACGCGTGGTCCTCGGCGTCGGTGTGGGGACAGCGCGCGAGGAGTTCGACCTGCTGGGTGCTTCGTTCGCCGATCGGGGGCGGCGGGCTGACGAGGCGATCGCTGCTCTGCGTGCGGCGCTGGGTCGTCGGGTGCCCGAATTCGCCGGGGAATACTTCCGATTCACCGATCTCGTGGTGGATCCCTGCGCAGTTCAGGAAAGGATGCTGATCTGGGTGGGCGGTGTCAGCGATGCCGCGCTGCGGCGCGCCGCGAAACTCGGAGACGGATGGATCCCCGCTGCGGTCACCCCTACGCAGCTGCGGGCCAGTTTGATGGAATGTAAGCCTGCCGCAAAGGGTTTCGATGTGGTTGTGGGTACAGTTGAAGAGCTGGATCCGGGCGCCACACCGGAGCGGGCAGAACATGTGATCGGCGAACTCGGCGCAGCGGGAGCCACCATCGTGCAGCCGCGGCTGCGACACCGCTCGCTCACCCACTATCTAGAACAACTGGACGCACTGTCACGGTTGCGCTGTTTCGAGGCAATCCAGCCGCGGTAAGGCCGGCGGCTGACCCGTGCGGCGGTCTCGCTGATGATCGCCGTGGCCGGTGGTCAGCCGGAGCGTCCGGTGCCTGTCGCTGATCGGTACGGGCATGAATCTTGGTGGTCAGCCCGCCCCGCGAGCGGCCCAGCGCGTGGTCGGCGGGCTCATAGGCGCCTTTCTTGTAATTCGACAGAGCGCCGTGGTGAGCGTGTCCGAGCGGGCGCCCGCGGCATGTTGATGCGCCCGCTCGCTGGTCGAGTCCACCGGCAGCAGTTTCTCGATATCGCAGGCAATATCGGCATGGAACCCGAACACCCGTCGCGAACCGGATGAACCTCTCGTTGTAGGCGCCATCCGGAGCCGACGATGATGCCGCTTCCACACCGTCTGCCACGGCCCGAAATCGGCGGGCAGGTCTCGCTACGGACTGCCTGTGCGGAACCTCCAGGCGATACCCTCCAGCATCAACCGGTGATCACCGAATCTATTGCCCCTGATGCCCTCGTATGAGGGCATCACCGGTTCGACAGTCGCCCAGAACTCATCAGAAATCACACCCATCCGCGTCACCAGCGGATCATCGCCGGGCAAGACCGAATATTCGGGAATCTCGCTAGGAACAGCTGCGGCCGCGCAGTCCGTCGAGGACGATCCGCAGGTTGCGGTTCCACTGGCCGCTGTCACTGTGTAGTCCGATGGTGTGTGAGTCGGTCGAGACTCCCGCGAGCAGGAAAGCCACGTCCTGCCAGGCGATATCGCGGCGCATTTCGCCCGCGCTCTGCGCGGCTTCGACCAAATGCCTGATCCGCGTGCGTATTTCGGCGAGCAATCGATCCAGGCCCGGGATACCGGTACCGCCCAGCGCCTCGTTGGCACCGCAGCTCTCGGCGCGCAGTCGGACATACACCGAGGCGAAGTCGGTGAACCCGTGCCATGGATCGGGGTCGGCGAGCGCGCGATCGGCGCTGGCGATCACCTCGCCCAGCACCTCCTCCAGCACAACCTGCAGCAGCGTCTCCCGCGAGGGGATCCGCCGATAGAAGGTGCCCTTGCCGACTCCGGCGCGCTGGGCGATTTCCTGCGCGGTGACCTCGACCCCGACCTCGGCCAGTGCCGACCGTGCCGCCGTGATCAGGCGCTCGAGGTTGCGCCGGGCGTCGGCACGGGGCGTTTGACCGCCCTCGTCGGCGAGCAGTCGATCCACGGCGGTGATCACACCGTCAGCGTACCAAGTGGACTCACCGGGTCCGCTTAGGTAAAACGGACTCAGCAAGTCCGTTTATCTGAGAGGGGCAATCATGGATTCCATTCGGGTGGGCATCATCGGCGCCAGTCCCGACCGCGGCTGGGCTGCGCGCGCACATGTTCCCGCGCTGCGAGCGCTCGAAGACTTCCGGATCACCGCCGTCGGCACGAGCCGTACCGAGAGCGCGCAGCGTGCGGCGCGACTGTTCGGCGCGACGCACGCGTTCACCGATCCGCGCCGACTCGCGGAGGATCCCGAGGTCGACCTGGTTGTGATCACGGTGAAGGTGCCAGCGCACGCGGAGCTGATCCGCCTCGCGCTGGCAGCGGGCAAACATGTCTACTGTGAGTGGCCGCTCGCACTGACTACCGCCGAGGCCGAATCGTTGACCGAGCTCGCCGAGGACGCGGGCGTGCGCCACGTGGTCGGCCTGCAGACCCGATACGCACCGGCGATCGCCCGCGCCCGCCGGTTGCTCGCGGAAGGCTTTGTGGGCAACGTTGTTTCAGCGACTGTGTACTCCGCACGTCACCTGGGCGCCGGCACGCAGATCCCGGACTGGGCGGCCTACACCCTCGACCAGACCAATGGCGCGGGCATCGTGGAGGTTGTCGGCGGGCATACGCTCGACGCGGTCGCGCACCTGATCGGCGACTTCACCGATCTTTCGGCCCGGCTCGCCATCCGCCACCCACACGCGGTAATCGAGGAAACCGGCGTGGCAATCGATGTCACCACTCCGAATCATCTACTACTCGACGCCGTCACGGCGGAGGGAGTCGTGGTGTCGGCTCACATCCACGACTCCAAGGTGACCAACGGCCGCACCCGAATCGAGATCTCCGGCACCGCAGGCGATCTGGCGATCGTCTCCGGCGCCAACGGGCCGGGTGGCATTTCGCTGAGTGAACTGCGCCTACTGGGTTCCCGCGGTGGGGGCGAATGGCAGCCGCTGCCGGGCGAGGATCCGCTGACCGACATGACCTTCGGCACCGAAGTCGGCAACGTCGCGAGACTGTACGCGGCACTGGCGCAAGACATTCGAACCGGCACCACGACGGTTCCGACCTTCGACGACGGAGTCCACCTGCACCGCCTGCTCGACGACGTCCGCAGTTCAGCAGACACCGCGACACGGGTGGCGACTTCCTGAGGAAACCACCGCCTCATCCGTGGCCGGTATGACTCGAGACCCGCGATTTGGGAGACATGGCTTAGTAACGGAGAATCGTGGGATTCGGCAAAGGTATGCGCGACTGGCGATTACGCGGTCCGCGGCAGCTGGGCGCGGCCGAGCGCGTTCGATGCGGAGGCGCAGATCTGGCGGAGCGGGGTTTCGAGACGGCGGGCATCGAGGTGGCCATGGGGACCGGCGACCGAGAGCGCGGCGACAGCGCGACCGCGGCCGTTGAAGATCGGCGCCGCGATGCAGGACAACCCGAGTCGGCTTTCCTGGTTGTCGTGGGCCACGCCGCTGTGCCGAATAGTGGTCAGTTCGCCAGTCAACCGGGACGGGGCGATGATGGTGTGCGGGGTGATCGCGCGCTGTGGGGCGGTAAGGACCTGAGTGGCGGTGTGCGAGTGATAGGCGAGCAGGACTTTGCCTACCGCAGTGCAGTGGGCCGGGAGCCGACCACCGATACGGGAGGGCGCCGGAACGGTGCGGTGGCCGTACAGCTTGGCGAGATAGACCACGTCGGTGCCGTGCAGTGCGGCCAAATGCACTGTGTGCCGCGTTGTGTCGTAAAGATCGGTGAGGAAGGGCAGCAGGAGATCCCGGACGCGTTCGCGCTCGGGTGAGTACACCGTGTGACCCAACTGGTGCAACCGGGCGCCGAGGCGGTAGCCGGTGCCGACGCGTTCGACGACACCATTGCGCTCGAGCATCGCTAGCACGCGAAAAGCAGTCGACTTGCTGAGTTGCGTGCGTCGTGCGAGTTCACTGACGCCTACGCCGGTGCTCGCCTGGTCGCCGAAAGCGACGAGCAGACTGATGGCCTTGTCGACGGCGGCGCGGTCGTCGCGGGCCGATTCGGGAATTGACGTGGTCATGCTGGTTCCTCTGCTCACGCTGCGGTGTCAACTTCAGTGCACCAGTTCGGCACTTCTACTTGACAATCATGCAAACCGGCGAGCCGTTCGTCAACAATGACGACTTGTTAATTAAAAGTGACGCACAGTCTGGTAGCCGGGAGTTGCTACCAGGTCGAGTGCCATTCATCGTCTGGCATCTACTTTCATAGCTGGGCTGCCGACACCGCAGTGTCAGGATCGGCCAGTAGTCGAGGATCCACAGCGATGCGGTTGGTGATCATGCGGCGGACAGTCGCGAGTTCCTTGGGCCGGTCGATCGTGAGGGCCGCTACCAACCGTCCATCTGGCGCCAGCCAGGCCGCCGTCGGCGAACCGGTGCGCTGCTCGCGCCACATGAGTGTGTCCTCGCGCCCGTGGTGACCGACGTACTGGCAGCGATGCCCGAACTGATCGCTCCAGAAGTAGGGCACCGGATCATGCACCGGTAGCCGGTCATCTGGCGTACTCGAGAGGACTTGCGCGACAACGGTTGCCGCGTTCGCCGCCTCGTCCCAATGACCCGTACGTATGCGTGCACCCCAGCGCGGTGACCAACGCGCGGCCACATCACCGAGGCCCAGAACACCCGGCACCGCGGTGCGCAGATGTTCGTCGACGACGATCCCGCCCTCCACGGGAATGCCGCTGCCGCGCAGCCACGCCGTCTCCGGGTGGGCCCCGATGCCGGTGACGACGAGATCGGCCGGTATGGCGGAGCCGTCGGACAGCAGGACCTCACGGTCGGTCACTTTCTCGACCGTGGTCTGTAACCGTAGGTCGACTCCGGACCACCACGGCAGTAGCAGACGCGTCCCGGCATCGGTGCCGAGTGCCTGTGCGCTGGGCGCCGCCGCGGCCTCGATGCAGGTGACCTGTGCGCCGCGTGCCAGGGCGGCGGTCGCGACCTCGGCGCCGATCCATCCGGCACCGATCAGGACCACCCTGCTGCCGGGAGTGAGATGCTGTCGTACGCGCCGGGCATCCGTCAGGGTTCGAAGCACCGACTGAGATCCGTTGCCCGGCAGCCGGATCGGTGTGGCGCCGGTTGCGATCACCAAGGCGTCGTAGCCGACCTCCGAGCGTGTGGTCGTCACGGTGCGCCGGTTGGTGTCCAGCCCGAGAGCGGGTTCTCCGAGCCGCAGATCGACATCGAGAGCGGCCGCATCGAATGCGAGCGCGGGGTCGGTATCGCCGGTGAGGACGCCCTTGGACAGTGGCGGGCGATCGTAGGGCGGATGCGGCTCATCGGAGAGCATCGTGATTGCGCCGGTGAATCCGCGCTTGCGCATCTCCTCGCAGGTGCGGGCGGCGGCCAGGCCGCCACCGGCCACCACGAGATGACCTCGGTCCGGGATGAGGGCTGCGTTGTCCACGCCAGCAGCAAAGCAGCGGGGCGGGCCCGATCTGCTGTCGCGATGCGACAAGAACAGGCTTGGGTTTGTGGCTGAGCGCCATCCTCCCGGCCTCCGAAGACCGACATGGTTGGAGCTACCAGCAAGGAGGCTTCCAATATGTCAATGACTTTCGACCTCGATCCGGCGACGGCGGAACTGGCCGCGCGGATGTCGAAGTTCGTGGGTGAAGTGGTCATCCCAGAAGAGGCCCGCAGCGGAATATCGCTACATCACGGCGATGAGCAGTTGCGGCAGCGGTTGGTGAGCTCCGCCAAGGAGTTCGGTGTGTACGGACCGCACGTGCCCGAGGAGTTCGGCGGGCACGGGCTGTCGCTGCTGCAGTTGGCTGTGGTGTTCGAACAGGCGGGACGATCGCTGTTGGGACCGTTGGCCATCCAGGCTCAGGCGCCGGACGAGGGCAATATCAATCTGCTGGATAAGGTGGCGAATTCCGAACAGCGACAGCGTTTTCTGGCACCGCTGGCGGCTGGGGACGTGCGCTCCTGCATTGTCATGACCGAACCGAACGGTGCGGGTTCGGACCCGAACGCGCTGACTACTACAGCGCGCCGAAGCGATCGTGGCTGGGTTATCAACGGGCGCAAGTGGTTCATCAGCGGCGCGCACGGTGCCGCATTCGGGATCGTGCTGGCCCGCTCCAGCGGCGAGTGGGGCGATCGTGGCGGGGCCACGATGTTTCTCGTCGACATGAACACACCGGGCCTCGAGGAGGTACGGGTGATCGACAGCCTCGACGAAGGATACTTCGGCGGACACAGTGAGCTGCTGTTCACCGATGTGGAGGTGAGCGACGACGCGGTGCTCGGCGAGGTCGACCTCGGGTTGAAATACGCGCAGGTGCGGCTCGGTCCTGCCCGGATGACGCACTGTATGCGATGGCTCGGAATCGCGCAGCGATCGCAGGAGATCGCGATCGAGCGGGCGATCGAACGGGAAGTGTTCGGTGCCAAGCTCTCCGAGCTCGGCATGGTCCAACAGCTGATCGCCGACAATGAAATCGATCTGGAGGCCAGCCGCGCCCTGCTCTACCGAACCTGCGCCGAACTCGATAGCGGAGCGACCGCGACCCGGTCGACTTCCATTACCAAGACCTTCGTCTCCGAGGCACTGGGCCGCGTGGTGGACCGCTCGATACAGATCTGCGGTGCATTAGGCATCTCCTATGACACCCCGCTGTCCCGGTTCTACCGGGAACTGCGTCCGTTCCGCATCTATGACGGACCGTCCGAGGTGCACCGGTGGGCGATAGCCCGGCGCGCAGTGGGACGCTTCGAGGCGAACAGGACGAATGGATGAACGAGTCATCCTCCGATGCACGGGTCCTGCTCGAGCACCTGCTGCGGCCGCGTAGCATCGCGCTGATCGGTGCCTCGGACGATCCGGTGAAGCTGACGGGCCGTCCCATCGAATACCTGAAGCGGTTCGGGTATCAGGGCCGGATTCTTCCGATCAATCCGAATCGTGAAACGGTCCAAGGGATTCCAGCCTATTCGAGCATTGGTGCCATTGAAGGGCCGGTCGATCTGGCCCTGCTCGGTGTGTCGGCCGAGCGGACGGCCGATGCCCTGCGCGAATGCGTGGCAAAGGGCGTGCCGGTAGCCATCGCGTACGCGTCCGGCTTCGCCGAGACCGGCGAGCGTGGCGCGGCATTGCAAGCCGAGCTCGCCGAGATCTGCCGTGAATCCGGAATTCGCCTGCTCGGCCCGAACTGCTTGGGTCTGGTCGCTGCCCGCGATGCGGTCACGGTCACGTTCTCCTCATCTCTGGACGAGGGCGACACATTGCCCTCTGGTCCGATCGGTTTTGTCAGTCAGAGCGGCGCGTTCGGCACTTCGATCACCAGCCGACTGCGAGATGGCGGAGTCGGTGTCGGCTACTACGTGAACACCGGCAACGAAGCCGATCTCGATGCTGCCGAACTGCTTTCGGTGCTCACCGCCGCCGATGACGTGTCCGTGCTGCTGTGCTATCTGGAAGGAGTGCGCGACGGTCGGCGGTTCGTCGATATGGCCCGAGCGGCTTTCGCGGCAGACAAACCGGTGGTCGCGGTCAAGGTCGGCAGCTCCGCGGCCGGTGCGCGAGCGGTGAGTTCGCACACCGGGTCGATGGCGGGTGAGGACGCTGTATTCGACGCGGTGGCACGCCAATTCGGCATTCTGCGGGTACCCGGTGTGGAGGCGATGCTCGATACCGCCCAATTGCTGGCCACCGGTCGGCGGATGGCCGGGCCGAATCTGACGGTACTCAGTATTTCCGGCGGCGCGGGCGTGCTCACTACTGACGCGGCCGAATCAGCGGGGCTGGCAGTCGCGGCATGGGACGCGCACTGGCAGGCGCGGATGGCCCAGGTGATTCCCCCGTTCGGGTCACCGGTGAATCCGATCGATCTCACCGCCTCTCTGATCAGCAAGCCGGACATGCTTGCCCGGGCACTGGACGTCGCGGTCGAACATCCCGGAACCGATGCTCTCGTCGTGGTGCTCACGAACGTCGAACGTGGTTCCGACGCTGTGGTTTCCGCACTCCGCGACGCTGCGAGCCGGACGGACAAGCCGCTGGTGGTCGTCTGGATCGGTGGCAGCGGCCGACCGGCGCGGGCGCTGGCCGATGCTGGCGTCCCGACCTACCGGGACCCGCACCGAGCCGTCGCCGCGCTGTCGGCGCTGGCCGAATATGGTGCACGCCCACCCCTCCCAGGGGCACCGGAATTCGATGACGTGGATACTGCGGCGGCGCTCGATGTGATCGCCAAGGCCCGTGCTTCGGGACGGATCAGGCTCGATGAGCTCGAGGCGACGAAGGTGCTTGCGGCATATGGCATTCCGATGGCGCCCGCCTATGCCGCCGCGACGCCCGACGAAGCCGCGCTCATCGCCCAGCGCCTGATGTTCCCGGTGGCGGTGAAGGTGCTTTCCGCCGATATCGGGCACAAGAGCGATCTCGATGCGGTGAAGCTAGGGTTGCCGAATTCCGAATCCGTGGCATCGGCCGCCCACGAGGTTCTCGCCGCGGCGGCCGGGGCATCCGATGCGCGCGTGCTTGTCCAGCAGATGGCGCGGCCGGGTCAGGAGCTGGCTCTGGGGGTGACGAACGACCCGGTGTTCGGGCCGACCGTGCTTGTGGGTTCGGGTGGAGTGCTGATCGAGTTGCTCGATGATCGGGCACTCGCTCTCGCACCGCTGGATCCCGCAACCGCGGACGCGCTCATCGGCGGCTTGCGCGGAGCCCGACTGCTGGATGGCTATCGCGGTGGTGCCCGCCGCGATCGCGGCGCCCTCGCCGAGGCTATGAGCCGACTGTCGCTGCTGGCGGCGGACTTGGCTGACGATATCGCTGAAATCGACATCAACCCGATTTTTGTGCATTCCGAAGGGGCGGGTGTCACCGGCGTCGATGCCTTGATCACCCTCACCGAGAAAGGCGGTGGGCACCGCTGATGACGAACCGCGCGTGGGAGATCCACCGCCTCTCCGACGATCCGAGTGAGGCATTGAGGCTTGTCACCTGCCCGCCCGAGCCGCCGCCCGGCGCGGGGGAGGTGGTGGTGAACGTGCGCGCGGTCGCGCTCGGATTTCCGGACCTGCTCGTAAGCCAGGGGAATTACCACGAGAAACCGGAGTTGCCTTGCGTTCCCGGCGGGGAAGGCACGGGAACCGTGGTGGCGGTCGGTGCAAACGTCGCGCCCGACCTATTGGGTCGACGCTTCCTGCTGACCCGTGACGGTGCCCTGCGTGGTCTGCTCCGACAGCAGGTCACTCTGCGTGCCGATGAACTGCTGCCAGTGCCCGAAAGCATGCCCGACGGTGTTGCGGCCGCACTGTTCGTGGCCTACCACACGGCGTATATGGCGTTGTTCCGGCGGCGGAAGGGTGACCTTCGAAAGGGAGAGACATTGCTGGTGCACGGGGCGGCGGGCGGCGTCGGCAGCGCCGCTGTCGAGCTCGGAAAGGCCGCGGGTGCACAGGTGTTCGCAGTGGTCCGAGGTGCGGCCAAAGTGCCGGTGGCGTATCAGCTCGGTGCCGACGTGGTGATCGATAGTGCGGTCGAGGACATTGTCGAGCGGGTACTTGCCGAGACCGCGGGCCGAGGGGTCGATGTCGTCTTCGACCCGGTGGGCGGTCCGGCTCTGGAGGCATCGCTGCGCTGCATCGCGGTGGAGGGCAGAATCCTGGTGATCGGATTCGCCAGCGGGCAGCGGCTTCCGGTCGCCACCAATCACGCTCTGGTAAAGAACTTTTCGGTAATCGGATTCCGTACGCGGCCGTTCCGGCTCGACCCGGACTACCGGCGCTGGGTCCACGACCGGATAGTCGAGCACTACGAAGCTGGTCGGATCAGGCCGCTGAGCCGCACCGTGGATTTCGGTGAGGTGCCTTCGGCTTTCCAGGAGTTGCTCGAGCGAAAAGTGCTGGGTCGACTTGTGTGCCTCGTTCGAACAGGGTTGAACTGATGATCGGGAGTCGCTGGGTGATGGTGGAATCGCTGCTGGTGGAGTCGGTGTCGTGATTGGTCGGCCAAAGGTGTTAGAGGCGCTAATGATCGAGCTGACCGGCGGCGGGAGCCCTGGACGGCCCGGGTAGTTCGTAGTCGGCGTCAGCTCGTGGCGGTCGCGTCGAGCAACTCCAGGGTGCGTACAGCCAATTCGATCGGGAATCGGCTGTCGGGATTCTGCAGATCCACATCGAGGATTCGGGCGATGCGCTTGAGTCGGTAGCGGACCGTGTTCTCGTGCACGAACAGCGCGGCCGCGGTGCGGGCTCGGTGACGGTCGTTGGCTAGCCAGGCACGCAGGGTGGCCAGATCGTCGCGGTCGTTGCGGCGATCTGCCTCCAGCAGCGGCCGTAGAATCCACTCCGCCCGTTCGGACAATGTGGTGGCGTCCGAAGCTGGGGCGAGCAGTTGCCAGGTCTTGAGCTCGTCGGCAGCCATGGCGCGGCGCTGGCGAGCGCGGGCGATCTGGATGGCGAGCTCGGCGTCGGCGCGGCTGCGGCGATAGTCGGCCGGTTCGGCACAGACCCGCCCGACGCCTGCCACGAGCTGCGGTGTGCCGTCGAACGGCTCGGCGGCCTCATCGAGCAAAGCGACCACGATCTCGGTCGGGCACAGCGCTTCGGGTAACAGCACCCAAACGTCAGTCTTGATGGGAATGACCGGTCCGGCACCGGGCCGTCGCCGCACCGCCGCATCCAGAGTGCGCACGACCTCGACCGGGATCGCATCCGCCGGATGGCCGATCTCCTCGGGAGCCAATCCGATACGGGCGACCGCGCGGGTCGCGCGCAGGTCGAATCCGAGCAAGCCGGCCCGCTGTGCCAGCTCAGCGGGGTGCGCGGCGTCGGACAGCAATTCGACCACGAAGTCGGCCTGCAACCGCAGTGCGGTGACTTCGCGCTCGCGCCGACGCGCCAGATCCAGTGCCACCACCTCGGCGAGCAGTCGTGCAGCGTCGTCGCCGAGCCCCTCGCCGCGCAACTCCAGGCGGCCCAGTTCGGTCTGCTCCGCGCGGAGGTCAAAACCTTGCAGCGGTGCGTTGCCGCGCGCCTCGTGCGCGGCCAGCTCTGCGCCTTTATCGCCGCACAGCCGCACCGCGCCGTCGAGGCGCCGGGCCAGCCAGGATATGACCGGACGGATCGGCTCTCCGGCGAGCAACCGCTGCGACAACTGCGCGATCGTCTCGAATGTGGCGTCGACCTGTTGCACTCTGTGCCGTGCGATGGCCCCGCCGATGACCGCGGCCGCCGTGGCCGCGAATGCCTCGGCCATGGGCAGATCGGCGTCGCTGAACACGTGCGGATGACGCGAGCCCCAATACAGCACGCCTGGGTGCTCGAGAGGCAACGCGACGGCGATACCGGAAATCAGCTTCTCGACATCGACGATGTTCTTGAATGCCGGGTTGCGGCGCGGGTCGCGGCGGTAGTCGCGGATGATCGTGCTCTGCCCGGTGGCCGCGACCACGCCGCCGATACCGGACCCGAGTTCCTGATGCCATCCACCGGAAAGCTGCGGCACAGCTAAACCCGTCCATCCGGACATCTGCAGCACCGTCGGGCTGGCTTCACTGGTCATTCCGATCCATGCCACCGGTACGTCGAACAGCGTGCACGCCGCGGCGGTGACGTGGCGGACGACCTCAGCCGGAGACCCGCCGCGAGCTCCGAGCTGCCGCAGCACACCCAGCAACACCTGCTGGGATTCGGCTCCGGATGTCGTCGCACGGTCTGTTCTCACGGTCATTGCGCTCACCTCCGTCTCGATTCTGCTCTCTCGGCGGCGCCGCGGTTTGTCGGCCATCGACATTTCAGCGGGCCTCGTTGTCTGTGCTCGACATACAACACGGCGCTCCAGCCGAGGAGTGTTGTGAGTCACAACGATCACGCGATGTGACGGGCCACATAGTCGAGACTCGAAGAGGAGGTGACCGAGTGGGCTGGTTGGAGGGCCAATCGGTGATCATCACAGGTGGCGGATCCGGATTGGGGTACGCGCTGGTGCAGCGCTTCCGGGCCGAAGGCGCACAGGTTGCGGTGCTGCAGCGTTCGGCTCACAAGGCTGAGGCCCTGCGGCGGGAATTCCCGGACGTTCTCGTGGTCGAGGGCGATGTGCAGTCGATCGAGGACAACCTTGCCGTGGTTGCCCGGACCGTCGACGCATACAGCAAGCTGGACTGCTTCATCGCCAATGCTGGGCTCTGGGACTTCAAGCAAGAGTTGCGCGAATTGCCGTACGAGGATCTCGATCGGGCGTTCGATGAAATCCTCGGTGTGAACGTCAAAGGCGTTCTCGCCGGGGCGCGGGCGGCGGTCGAGGCGTTGGAACGCAGCCAGGGCAGTCTCATCGTCTCCGCGTCCAATGCCAGCTTTTACCCGGGTGGGGGCGGCCCGTTGTATACCGCCTCCAAACACGCGGTGATCGGGGTGGTACGCCAGCTCGCCTACGAGCTTGCTCCCGACGTGCGGGTCAACGCGGTGGCCCCCGGCTACTTGCCGTCCGATTTGCGTGGACCGGCGGCCTTGGGCCAGAACGACCGCACGGTCCGGGAGATGTATCCGACCGGCGAGGAGGCTGCCCGGCGCGCGTTGCTCGGCCGCGAGATTCACGCCGAGGACTACGCCGGCGCCTACGTATTGCTCGCGTCGCGCCACAACTCGCCGACCGCTACCGGCACAGTCATCGATTTGTCCGGAGTGGGGGTACGCGGGCGGCGGGATCGAGTGCCAGCTCTGACTCGAGAGGGGTCCGCATGATCACCACGACCGCCAACGATCGCGACGTGCAGTACGAGGTGGAGCAATTCCTCTACCGTGAGGCGCGGCTGCTCGATGAGTGGCAATGGCCGCACTGGCTGGCTCTGTTCGAGGACGACGTCCGGTACTGGTGCCCACTGCGCACCAACCGACCACGCCGCGAAATCGCCAAGGAGCGAAGCAGTTACGGCGAGCTGAGCCATTTCGATGACGACCGGCACAGCCTCGAGGTCCGAGTGGACCGCCTCGGTACCGGCATGGCCTGGTCGGAGGAACCGCCCTCGCGCACACGGCATCTGATCACCAATGTGGTCGTCGATGAAGTGCTGGCCACCCAGCCCACCGAGCTCGCCGTCACCTCGAACTTCCTGCTGTACCGCACCAATTCCGAAACCAGCACCGACATCTGGGCAGGCAGCCGCCAAGACCGGTTGCGTCGCCGCGACGACGGATCGTTCGGCATCGCCGGCCGCACCATCGTTCTCGACCAAGCGGTGCTGACGAGCAAGAACTTGAGCGTGATGTTCTGATGCAGCCGACAGTACAGTCCCTCGCCTATTTCGTAGTCCAGGCAGCGGATCCTGACGCGTGGGCCCACTTCTCTGAAAATGTTGTGGGAGCGCAGGTTTCGCGCACAGGCAGCGGTGGGGTGAGGGTCCGATTCGATAGCCGGGCCTGGCGCTGGGCCATCGAGCCCGGCCCAGACGACCGGCTGCTCGCGCTCGGGTGGGAGGTCGCGACTCTCGAGGACCTCGACCGGTTGGCAACGGCGATCGGCGCGGAGCGGCAGAGCGACGCCCGTGCCACCGAACGCGCCGCCGCAGCGCTGGCCTCGGTGATCGATGACGCGGGTACCACCCACGAGCTGGTCGCCGCTTCTGCGCTGGACCCGCGTCCTGTGGTGGCGCCGTATGGATCTCGCTTCGTCGCCGACGAGCTCGGCCTGGGACATTCTGTGGTGGTGTCGCCGGATGTCGAGACGAGTCTCGCATTCGCAACCGAACGGCTCGGGCTGCGCATCACCGACACCATCACTCGGCCCAAAGGGGTGGTGACCTTTCTGCACTGCAACCCGCGCCACCACAGTCTCGCCTTGGTGCAAGGTCCTGCCGACGCACCGCCTTCGCTGAATCACGTGATGGCTCAGGTCGATTCGATCGACGCCGTGGGGCAGGTACTGGAGCGCGCCGAGGCGGCACGAATACTCAGCCGCACTCTCGGCCGTCACACCAACGACCGCATGCTCAGTTTCTACTGCTGGACCCCCTCGGGTTTCGAACTCGAATTCGGTACCGGCGCCCGCACCGTCGATCCCGCGAATTGGGTCGTATCGGATTACGCCGGCACCAGCACCTGGGGGCATCGGAAGCTCGACAAGGAGGAATCACGGTGAGCTGGATCCGTGCCTGCGCCATCGACGACGTTCCCGACGGCGAGGCCGTCTGTGTCTCCGTTGGTAGCTGCCCCGCCATCGCGGTGTGGAACTCCGGAGGCGAATACATCGCCACCGCGGATACGTGCACCCATGAGAATGCCTCGCTGGCAGAAAACGGCTACCTCGATGACGGTGCCATCGAATGTGGTCTGCACATGGCCCGTTTCGATGCCCGGACCGGCAAGGCGTTGCAGTTCCCGGCCGAGATCGACCTCCTCGTCTACCCCACCAAGGTGGAGGGCGATGCGGTGTTCGTGGAGGTGACACCATGACCGTCGACCTGACATCGCTGATCGACACCGATCGTGGCCTGATCAATCGCACGGTCTTCACCGACCCGGCGATCTATGAGCAAGAGTTGCAGCGGATCTTCGCGCGCTGCTGGATATTTCTGTGCCACGAGACGCAATTGACCCGTCCCGGAGACTTTTTCACCACCTATATGGGTGAGGACCCGGTGATCGTGGTTCGCCGCCGCGACGGATCGCTGGGCTGCTACCTCAACAGCTGCCGCCACCGCGGCATGCGGGTCTGCCGTGCGGATGCGGGGAACGCCAAGGTCTTCACTTGCACCTACCACGGTTGGTCCTATGACACCAATGGTGCGTTGAAAAACGTTCCGTACGAGCGTGAGGCCTATTACCGCGAAATCGACAAATCGCGATGGGGACTGAGCGAGGTCGCCCTGCTCGACACCTACAAGGGACTTGTCTTCGCCACCTGGGATCCCGCCGCGCCGCCGCTGCCGGACTATCTCGGTGATTTCCGTTGGTATCTGGACGCTTTGGTGGATCGGCGAGCCGGTGGCACCGAGGTGATCGGCGGCGTGCAACGCTGGCGGTTCAAGGGCAACTGGAAGCTGGCAGCTGAACAGTTCGCCTCCGACAACTACCACGCACCCTCCAGTCATGCCTCGGCGGTCGCAGCGCTGACCAAGGATGTCGACAAGAGCGTGGCCCGGCTGGGTCGCAACGACGGCGCTCAGTTCTCCTCGGATCTGGGGCATGCCACGGGTTTCTCGCTCGGTACGAACCTCGAACACAAACTGCTCGGACGCGGCTTCCCTCGCATTCTGGTCGATTATCAGCTGTCGATCTGGGACGAGGTGGTGGCGCGACTGGGCGAGGACCGTTTCCTGGGTCCGTCCACGAGCGGCCACGCCAATGTTTTCCCGAACTTCGCCTACTTGCCAGGCTTCCAGACCCTGCGGGTGTGGCATCCCAAGGGACCCGACGAAATGGAGGTCTACGCCTGGGTTCTCGTCGACAAGGACGCTCCTGACGAGGTGAAGGTTGAACAGCGCCGTTTCGCGCTGCTCACCTTCGGCGCAGCGGGGATCCTCGAGCAGGACGACGGCGAGAACTGGGCCGAGATCCAGCGCAATCTGCGCGGCGCGATCACCCGGCGAGAACCGTTCAACTATCAGATGGGCCTGGGTCACGAGTGGACCGAGGACGGCCGCTACCCAGGTCGGATGGGCTGGTATGCCTCCGAACAGGCCGCGCGCGGCTTCTACCGCCGTTATGTCCAGCTCATGGAATCCGAAACGTTTCCTACCGAACCACCCAAGAGCCCGGTGGTGCGGTCGGGTCGGCCCGACCTTGGAGAGATCCTATGAAACAGTTCACCCTTCCGAACGAACCGCAGTGTAAGCCGCTCGACGACTGGCGCTCGGTGTGGATCGAGATGATGGGTACCCAGGTTCGCTACGTGCAGGGCGCGCGCTGGCGGCACCGGATCCTGGAGGCCGGAACCCCGGACAAGCCACCGCTACTTCTGCTGCACGGCATCGGCGCACACGCCGAATGCTGGGCGCGAAACTTGGTCGCACTGGGGGAACACTTCCACGTGGTCGCGGCCGACATGGTGTTCCACGGCTATTCGAGCAAGAACGATTGGGATCCCACCCGCTGGGTGGAGTTGCTCGCCGAAGGCGTCATCGATCTGATGGATGCGCTCGGCTGGGACGACGCCTACGTCCAGGGCGAATCCCTCGGAGGCCACGTTACGTTCAATGTGGGCATGCGCTTTCCGGAACGGCTGCGCCGCATCATCCTCAACACCGGTCTGCCGCGGCTGCGGTTTCCGGACCAGCCGCCGCCGATCACTCGCGGTGGCGGAGCGTCCAATCTTTCGGAGCTCTCGCAGCGGGCGATTACCGAACCCACCTTCGAGGGGCTGCGGCCGCGCATGGAATGGCTGGTATCCGACCCTGCGCGCATGACCGAGGAGATGATCGGGGTCCGTCTGAAGCTGTACCAGGACCCGGAAATCAACGCCTCCATTCGCCGCATCTACGGCATCGACACCGAATGGCCGCACATCACTGTGTACGACGCGCAGGACGCGGCCGAATTCGCGCCCGAGACGCTGGTGCTGTGGACCGAGCACAATCCGGACAAGGCTTGGGACGAGGCTCGCAAGACCGCCGAGGTGCTGCCCAATGCCCAGTACTACCTGATTCCTGATGCCGGTCATTGGCCGCAGTGGGAGAAGCCTGAACTACATGACGCCATCCTCACCGCATGGTTTCTCGGCGAGTAGCGCTGATTCCCATGTCCCCCAACACCTTTCCACAATCAACACCCATCCCGCCGGGGCACCGAGCGGAGGACAAAGGAGTTCTCATGAGTAACAGGGTCTGGGTCTGTGACGACGAGCCCAGCACTCGGTTCCCCCTCTATACCCGCGGCAATGTGTCGGAGGTATTCGTCGAGGCGGTCTCCCCATTGACCTGGAGTGCGTACGGACCACACTCCTGGGACCCCGGCTGGCGCGACGCACTCTATCGGATGGGTGTGTTCACCCCCGAGGAGTTCCGGCCGGAGGGAGAGTGCGAGGTGACCGGCTGTTACGGCGGCTATATCTACCTCAACGTGTCTCTGCAGCGAACCCTGGCCGTGCGAATGCCCGGAATGACGCCGGAGGCGATCGACCACGCATTCTTCGGCGACCATCCTGATGTACCGGCCTACCGGCCGGATCCGCGTGACGAGAACCCGGATTGCGCGCAGGCGGCAGCGGAATGGCTCACGTCGCTGTTCACCACCACCGAACTGCCCGAGCTCGCCGAGGACACGGCCCGCCTGGACGACCTCGTCGCCGGCCGTCCGAGGCTGGCGGAGCTGACCGATCGTGAGCTGGTGGCCCGGTTCCGGGATCTGCGTGCCGAGAACCGTTACTTCTTCTCCAAGCACATCTATCTGACGAACTGCTCGAATGTCGTGGCGGCCGTGATCGCACAGATCGCCGCGGCGGTGCACGCGCCGGAGCTGGCGGCCAAAGTCACCACCACGTTGGACAACCCATCGGCACAGCAGTCCTTCGACATGTGGGAACTGTCGCGGCTGGTCGCGCACTCCGAGGAACTGTCCGCGGCGTTCGACGCGGGTGTCGACGGTCTGCTCGACCGTTTGCGGGCATCCGGCTCGGTGGCTGCGAAATACTTTGTGGGCGAATGGGATGCGTTCCTGGAGCGGTGGGGATTCCTCGGGCCCAGCGTTTGGGAGTTCCGCTCGCCGACCTACGCCACCGACCCACTGATTCCGCTGCGGATGCTCGACCGGGCGCGCCGGGCACCCGACGACGCGGCTCCGCGCGACAAGACCGCGGCGTTGCGCGCGGAACGTGATGCCGCCGTCGCCGAGATCTCCCAACGCCTGGCCAGCTCCCCGGAGGTACAGGGGCAGTTCCTGGGTGCTGCTGGAGGCGCCGGTGTCTTCCTGCCGGGCCGCGAGCGAACAAAGCTGAACTGCACCCGGATGACCGAAGAGGTACGTGCCAATGTCCGCGAGCTGGGCAGCCGCCTGGTCGATCGTGGTGTGTTGTCGAGGTGGGAACAGGTGCTGTTGCTGCTCGACCACGAGCTTGACGAATTCCTGGCCGCCCCTGAGCAATTCGGCGATCTTATTGCCGACCGACAGAGTCGTCTCGAGCTGTTGATGAGCAAAGTGCCGCCGTTCGTATTCGAAGGTGAAGCTTTGCCGCTGGAGGCGTTCGGGGACCGTGCGGGGGTACCGCAGCCGCCCGTCACGAGCGGGGATGTGCTCACCGGGTTGCCGGTGTCGCAGGGCGTCTATTCCGGCCCGGCCCGGGTGATCGAGTCCCTCGACGACGACAGTGATCTGGAACCCGGGGAGATCATCGTCGCCGTGACTACCGATTCATCCTGGGGGCCGTTGTTCCTGGCTGCGGGCGCGGTTGTCTGCCAGGTGGGTGCGGCGATCTCGCATGCGGCGATCGTCGCCCGTGAACTCGGCATCCCGGCGGTCGTCTCGGTGCCCGACTGCGTGGACCGGATCAAGGACGGCACCGTGCTCACCGTAGACGGTTCCACCGGCACGGTGACGGTTGGGTGACGAGCGGCAACAACGAAGAGCGGATTCCGATATGACAGTTCTGGTGGAAAGCGGCACCGCCCGCGTCGTCGCGCTCGACGGGACGACGGGGCTGTCGCGAGAAGAACTCGGCGGCAAGGCATGGAGCATCAACCGGATGCGGGCGCTCGGGCTCCCGGTACCGCCGGCCATCGTCGCCACGACCGACAACTGCCACGCTTACTACGCCAACGGACAGCAGCTGCCCCCGGAGCTATGGCAGCGGATCCTGGACGGCCTGCGGGTGCTCGAACAGGGGACCGGTCGGCGATTCGGCTCGACCGACAAACCGCTGCTGGTGTCGGTGCGCTCCGGTGCCGCACGCAGTATGCCCGGAATGATGGACACGGTCCTCGACCTCGGTATCAATTCCGAGATCGAGGCCGCGCTCGCCGCGGAGTCCGGCGATCCGGAATATGCTGCCGACACCCATCACCGCTTCCGCGAGGCATACCGCCAAGTGGTGCTCGGCGACATGAACGGGACCGTACCCGCTGACCCCTGGCGGCAGCTCCGCGGTGCGGTGGAAGCCGTGTTCGCGTCGTGGAATTCGCCGCGGGCGCAGGCGTATCGGCGCAATCGCGGTCTGGGTGACGAAGGCGGCACCGCGGTCACCGTGCAGGCCATGGTGTTCGGCAACCTCGACGACCGTTCCGGCACCGGGGTGCTGTTCACCCGCGACCCGAGGACCGGCGAGCATGAGCCGTTCGGCGAATGGCTACCACGCGGGCAGGGCGAGGACGTGGTCTCCGGACGGTCGGATCCGCAACCACTGCAAGCGCTCGCGGATCTCCTGCCCGATGTACACGCCCAACTGATGACCGTCGCCACACGCCTCGAGCGGGACTCCGGCGATATCCAGGACATCGAGTTCACCGTCGAATCCGGACGCCTGTGGCTGCTGCAGTCCCGCACTGCCAAGCGGTCGCCGCGTGCGGCGGTACGTGCGGCGGTCGCCATGGTCGAGGAAGGACTGCTCGAACCCCGGCAGGCACTGGCCCGGGTATCCGCCGAACAGGTGCGGGCCATGTTGATGCCCACTCTCGATCGCAGCGGGCTTACCGAATCACAACCGGCGGCAACCGGATTGCCGGTCTGCGAGGGTGTGGCCCGCGGCCTGGTCGTCGTCGACCCCGATGAGGCCGAGCGTCGCGCCGAGGCCGGAGAGGACGTGATCCTCGCCCGTGTCACCACCAGCCCCGACGATATGCACGGCGTAATCGCCGCCCGCGCGGTCGTCACCGAGCATGGCGGGTCCACCTCGCATGCCGCCGTGGTCAGCCGGGAACTGGGGCGGGTATGCGTAGTGGGATGCGGCGTCGGATCGGTGACATCGCTTGCAGGACAACGTGTTACAGTCGACGGCGGCACCGGCGAAGTATGGCTGGGTGAGATCCCGCTGTTGCGGGTCGACGAGGCCCACGACCGGGACCTTGCCCGTCTGACTGGCTGGGCGCAAAGCCAGGTGCCGCGGGCGGTCCGAGACCACCTCGCCTCCCTGTCCGATCCGCAACTCCCACTGTTGCTCGACGCGCTCTGCCGTGAGACGAAGCAGCCCAGCCCGGCTGATCACGAGAAGTTGTCGACTGCAACCGTTTCGGAGTCGAGTCCCGTCGATGAGATCACCGAACTAGGTGTCCTGCGGCTGATCGTCCTGAAGGGGCGCACCGACACCGAGGTGCTCGCCGATTGCCTGCGTGTCCAGCCCTGCGACCTTGAGCCGGTGGTCGGCGACCTCGTCGACCGCGGCTCCGTCAAGACCGGCGGCACTGGGCTACGGCCCGCCGCTGCGGGGCGCGCTCGCTGCGCCGAGTTGGTCGCCGCGGAGGCCGCTGCCACCGATGCGGTTTCGGCCGCCGAACTCTACGCCCGATTCTGTGCCCTCAACGATGAATTCAAGACGATCATCACCGATTGGCAGATGCGAGATGTCACCACGCTGAACGATCACGCGGACCCGGACTACGACCGCGGCGTCCTGACGGCGCTGACCGACCTCTATCGCCGGGCGCAGCCGCTGATCGATGACCTGGCGACCTTGTCCACCCGATTGCGCCACTACCGGCACCGATTTGCTCAGGCCCACGCCCGAGTCACCGGCGACCACAGCTTCGTTGCAGCCATCGGCAAGGACAGCTTCCACACGATCTGGTTCGAACTGCACGAGGACCTGATCGGCATCACTGGCAAGACCCGCGGTGACGAAGCCGCCGCCGGGCGGGCGCTGTAACACCCTGATTCCCCTCTGCCCCAACAAATATCCCCGACACAATGGATAGTAAGGAATAGCCGACGATGTCACGTTCCATAACCAGGTTCCAAGGCAAGGTCGCCGTCGTCACCGGAGCCGCGGGTGCACTCGGCGCAGCCATCGCCACCCGGCTCGCCGAAGAGGGCGCCGACCTGCTGCTCGTCGGCAGCGGTCGAACTCCGCTGACCGACAGTGTGGCCACTGTCGAGGCCGCCGGGGCCAAGGTCGCCACCGTCGAGGCCGACGTAGTGACGGCCGAAGGCGTCCAAGCCTACATCGCCACGGCGCGTGAACAATTCGGGCGAATCGATGTGCTGATCAACCTCGCAGGCATCGAGGGCGCGATCGCGCCGCTGGTCCAGTACGACGACGACACATTCGACCGCGTGCTGCGCACCAACACCCGCTCGGTATACCTCGGGATCAAACACGCCGCACCCGTCATGATCGAGCAGGGCGGCGGCGTCATCATCAACATGTCCTCCGCGGCCGGAGTCATGGGCATGCCGATGTTCGGCCCCTACGTCGCCAGCAAGCACGCCATCCTCGGCCTGACCAAGAGCGCGGCCTCGGAGCTGGGACAGTTCAAGGTTCGCGTGGCCGCGGTCGCGCCCGGCCCCATCGAATCGCCCATGATGGACCGCATCGAGACCGGCGTCGCGCCGGTACTCGGGTCCGAGGAGGCGGTGAAGGAGGCATACACCGCGATGGCCGCCGACAAGCGATACGGCACACCTGCCGAAGTCGCGGCCGCGGTCGCCTTCCTCGCCAGTGACGACGCCAGCCATCTGCACGGAACTTACCTGCGGGTGGACGGGGGAATGGCCGCGTTGTCCTCCTGAGCTGGACGCCCAAGGCTCAGGATGGCTGCTCGATGCGGGTGCCTGCCGCCGCGCTCGCATCGAGCAAGCCGTCGCATCGGTGAACCGAGATAGTTCGGTCTTCGGGGTGCGGGAATGTCTCCGCACCGGGCACGCGATCAGATTTGGTCGAATGCCGTCGAATCGTTTTCGGCAAATCGGATCGAGATCGCTGACGAAGGTTGCGCGAACCGGCAACCAACTTTGCAGTCCAGAGCAAGCGGGACCGCCGGTCCAAACGGGAAGTTGGAAGTACGTACTAATCGCGTCCCACCATCGAAGGAGATGCCCATGGCCGCGCCCGTCACTATCAACATCCCGATCGACGGGGAGCAGTTACATGCGTGGTGGTTTCCGCCGGCGAACACGAACGAACCTGCACCGTGTGTCGTGCTGGCCCATGGTTTCGGTGGGATCAAGCAGATGCGGCTAGGGGCCTATGCCGAGCGGTTCGCCGCCGCCGGTTTCGGCGCGCTCGTGTTCGACTACCGACATTTCGGCGACTCCAGCGGCCAGCCGCGAAATCTGCTCAGCCTGACCAAGCAGTTCGACGATTGGAATGCCGCGATCGCCGCCGCTCGGCGGCGTCCGGAGGTCGATCCGGACCGAATCGCGCTGTGGGGCAGCTCGATGTCGGGCGGCATGGTGGTCAAGGTCGCCGCCGCCGATCCCCGCATTGCTGCGGTGGTGTCGCAGGCCCCTCTGGCAGACGGACGCGCCGCCTTGCTGAACACGCCACCAGCCCATGGACTGCGGTTGCTGCTCGCCGGCTTGCGCGACGCTGTTGTCGGCTTGTGGGGCGGACTTCCGCACACCGTGAAGGCGGCCGGTCACCCTGGAGACCATGATGCGGTGTTGGCCACCCCGGATGCCTACTCGGGCATGCTCAGTTTGGTGCCTGCCGGGGTGCAATTCGATAACGAGGTCGCTGCCCGAGTCATGCTGAAACTCGGCTTCTTTCGGCCTGTAAACATCGCGTCGCGCCTCGTGTGCCCGTTGCTCGTCCAGGTCATGGACCACGACACCATTACCCCGCCCGGGCCTGCTGCCACCATCGCCGCCGCCGCTCGCCGAGGTGCCCTGCTCGCCTATCCGGGCGGTCACTTCGATCCCTACGTGGGCTCGGGCTTCGAACGTGTTGTTCCCGACCAGATTACTTTCCTCACAAGCGTTTTCAAGGAATAGTTGTTTTGCCAGGAGGCTAGACGGCGATAGGAGCCATCAAGCGATAGGGCACGCTTACGGAGTTGGCCGCCGCGGTCGCCTCGCCAGCGTCGACGGCGGCCACACCAACGGCGCGTACCTGGGGGACGGCACACTGTTCCACCTGAACTCGGTCTCGGATTCGCGGAGGCCACCCAGCGCGGGGACGCCGCCCAAGCCCGAACGGCGAGCCGCCACGCGCGCGTGGGCTATCGCGTGTCCGGTTCCGAAAGTAGCGTGCAGGAACCAGACTGCCCGGCCATGGCGGCGGAGTGCGGCACTCGCGTCGATCAATTCCTCCGCTTCGTCCAGGCGGCCCTGTTCGTAGCGGAGCGCGCCCAAGGGTGCCCAGGAGTGAACCGGGGGTCTCGGTCACGCCGTCCGAGGCAAGCGGGTGCGTGCGACAGTTTGCGAGGGCATCAGGGTTCCATCCAGTGGGAAGGCAGCGCCTGTGTCGAGTTCGGGACGAACACACTCGCTGAAGACTTGGACGACAACCGCCGAGGAGTGGATGTGACCGACCTGCAGCGTTATGGACCATCCCGCATCAGCGCCAGCAGCCCGACAGCATCGTCGCGGTCCTGGACGCTGGCCGCGGTGACCACGACGGCCAGCAACAGTCCCATCGTGCCACCGCGATGTGGCGTTTACGGCCTCCGACTTTCTTACCGTTATCCCATCCGCGTGATCGAGTGGGCACGGTGTCAGCGCCGCGCACCGATTGGGAGTCGATGATCGCCGCGGTCGGGGTCGGCCACGCCCTACTCAGCCTCGCCTGTTCGGTCATCTGCCTCCGAAAACTCATTCTGAACTGAGTTCTAAGACATCGATTGCGGCGATTGGGTGGTGGCGAGTGGTGAATGCACTATGCAGATCCGCGACAACGCCTCGAGTGTGGTCGCCGAGCATACCCTGGTGTTCGCTGCGGTCGGATTTCCGCTGACCGGAGCGTGTAGCAATCGCACCAGCAGCCGCTTCGGGCGACGGCGACCATGAATCCGCGCGGGTGAGTCAGCGACGCCGTTGATAGCAGGAAACTCGCCGAGACGTCACCGCGATCGCTGTGTATCGTGGGTGATCACAACCTAATAGCCGTTCGAAGCGTAGCGGGAGAACCTCCGGTCGGGAGGTGCCGTAGGAGCAATTTCCTCCCCGGGAATCTCTCAGGCTCAGTACTGTTACGCCGAGGCAACTCTGGAGAATGGCGCCGTCGCACGGTCGCTATACCGAAGGTGAAGAGCACATCGCCCGTGGGGCGGTGCCGCCAAATCTCTCAGGTTTCAGGACAGAGCGGGGAGGACTCCCCGTTCGATGCCCGGATACACCGGGCCTGTGAAAACTGGAGCCTTTGTGTCCTTTTCGCCGTCGCCCGTGCCGATTTCTCCCTTGCTCGGAGAGCATGCTGCGCTCGGAGCTACCTTCACCGACTTCGCCGGTTGGCAGATGCCGCTGAAGTACAGCAGCGAATTAGCCGAACATCATGCTGTTCGCGCGACCGCTGGGCTGTTCGATCTGTCCCATATGGGGGAGATCGAGATCGAAGGGCCTGGTTCCGGTGCGTTCCTGGACTACGCATTGGCAGGTGCTGCCTCCGAGATCGGAGTCGGTCGGGCCAAGTACTCGCTGATCTGCGCCGAGAATGGCGGAGTGATCGATGATCTCGTGGTGTATCGGCTGGGTGCGCAACGATTCCTCGTGGTAGCGAACGCGGCGAACGCATCGGCCGTCGTTGGCGAACTCGAAATCAGGGCGACGGGTTTCGCCGCGGCCATAACCGACCGGTCTGCCGACACCGCGCTGATCGCTGTGCAGGGACCGGCAGCACAGGAGATCGTCGGTGATCTCGTGGACGCGGCTTCGGTCGGCTTGACGACCGACTTGAAGTATTACGCGGCGATGCCCGCGACCGTCGCGGGCATCGCGGTGCTATTGGCGCGCACCGGTTACACCGGCGAGGACGGGTTCGAGTTGTATGTGGCGAACGAGTCCGCGGTGCCGTTGTGGCAGGCGCTGTTGGCCGCGGTTACGTCGCGTGGTGGGTTGCCCACCGGTCTGGCCTGCCGCGACACGCTTCGCCTCGAGGCAGGCATGGCGCTTTACGGTCATGAACTGACCGTCGCACTCGACCCCTACTCGGCGGGTCTCGGCCGCGTCGTGCGGCTCGGCAAGGAGTTCGTGGGACGTGCTGCGTTACAACAGCGTTCGGCGATTCCGCTGCAGCGCATGCTGGTCGGGTTGCGCGGGTCGGGGCGTCGCGCCGGTCGCGCCGGATACAGGGTGTGCGACGTCGCGGGCACGGTTATCGGTGAAGTTACCTCGGGCGCGCTGTCGCCGACACTGGGTTACCCGGTCGCCCTTGCCTACCTGGACGTAGCCTGCGCCGAGAAGGGCACCAAGGTGTCGGTCGATGTGCGCGGCACGCGCGAGCCGTATGTGGTGGCACCTTTGCCGTTTTATCGCCGCAGCTGAATCAACTTCGCCCACAACATTTTTGGTCGACCATATCTACTTCAGGAGAATCGGATGTCCACTGCCAACTTTCCCGCCGACCTCGGCTACACCGTCGAGCACGAGTGGGTTGCCCTCACGCCGGGTAGCGCCCTGCCCGAAGAGCCCGTGCGAGTGGGGATCACCGCTGTCGCCACCCAAGCACTTGGTGACCTGGTGTACATCGATATGCCGAAGGTCGGTGCGACCGTGATTGCGGGCGAACCATGTGGTGAGGTCGAATCCACCAAGAGCGTCTCCGATATGTATTCACCTGTCACCGGCCGAGTCACCCGCATCAATGCTGCCGCCGTCGAAGATCCCGCCATCATCACCGCGGACCCCTACGGTGCGGGTTGGCTGTTCGCCGTGTACCCCACTGCCACAGGCGATCTGATGAGTGCTGCGGAATACGCGGAGATAAACCCGGAGTGAAGGCCGCTTTGATTCGCCGCAGGCGCGGAAGTGATGTTGTGTCATGACGATCAGTGTTTTCGAGCTGTTTTCGATCGGCATCGGACCGTCGAGTTCACATACCGTCGGGCCGATGCGTGCGGCCGCGATGTTCACCGACGAACTCCAGGCCCGAGATCTACTCAGCGACGTCACTGCTGTCCGCGTCGAATTGTACGGGTCACTGGCGGCCACGGGTGCCGGGCATGGCACCATGTCCGCGATCCTGCTCGGGTTGGAGGGGCTGCGGCCTGAATCCATCGAGACCGACGAGAAGGAACACCGTATCGAGATCCTGCGCGCCACTGGGCAATTGCGGCTCGGAGGCCGAATCCTGATCGACCTCGCCGAGGACGAGATCGTGCTGCATCCGCACACTGTATTAGACTTTCACCCGAACGGAATGACCCTGACCGCCTACGCGCGGGACGGACACGAATTGTGGACACAGACCTACTTCTCGGTCGGCGGGGGCTCGGTGGTCTCTGACGTCGACCAGGTCGCCACGTCGAAACCGGTGGATGACATCGAGTTCCGCACCGCCGCGCAACTCGTATCGCTCGCACAGGACTCCGGCCGATCGGTCAGCGCGGTGATGTTCGATTTCGAGCGGACACGCCGACCTGCCCATGAAGTGCGAAATCGGTTGCGGCACATCCGGGATGTGATGGTGCGCTGTCAGGCCAACGGAATCTCTCGTACCGGGTACCTACCGGGTTCTCTGCATGTACGGCGGCGTGCGAAGGACTGGTACGACAAGCTCAGTGCGCAGGACCCGAACCACGATCCCACCTTCGCCGAGGACTGGGTGAACCTGGTCGCGCTTGCGGTGAACGAGGAGAACGCCTCCGGCGGGCGGGTCGTTACCGCACCGACCAACGGCGCGGCCGGAATCATTCCCGCGGTGCTGCATTACGCTCTGAACTACACGGAGGCTGGCGAACGTGACCCCGATGACACCATCATCCGATTCCTGTTGACGGCCGGTGCGATCGGATCGCTATATGTGGAGCGCTCATCGATCTCAGGTGCGGTGGTCGGTTGTCAGGGCGAGGTCGGGTCCGCTGCCTCGATGGCGGCTGGTGCGCTGGCCGAAATCCTCGGCGGCACACCTGAACAGGTCGAGAACGCCGCCGAGATCGCCATGGAACACAGCCTCGGGCTAACCTGCGACCCGATCGGCGGACTAGTCCAAATCCCGTGCATAGAACGTAATGCCATTTCCGCTGGAAAAGCTATCAATGCGGCGCGAATGGCATTACGCGGAGACGGGACTCACCGCGTCAGCCTGGACGAGGTCATCGAAACCATGCTTGCCACCGGTCGAGACATGAGTTCGAAGTACAAGGAGACCTCGACCGGTGGGCTGGCTGCACAGGTCTCGGTCAACCTGATCGAATGCTGAGATCCGAACGTGAGGGCTACAGGATCCAGCGGCTGATCATAGGAAGTGGGGGCGAGTCGAACCGAACCGCCAGGATGCGGGTCACGGTCAACACGCTGGAGTGATTCGACGCACGTGATGCTCGTTCGGATACTTCGGCATACGACCATCGTTGTTACCTGAGCGGGTGGATTGCCCCATTAGCGGCTTCCGCCGGTTCTGGCCGAGGGACCTGAGGGGGTGGCGGACAAATGTGGGGGGTAAGCGGACACCCGACCACCACCCCCGATTTGCCCTCCCGATTTCGAGAAAAATGGTGTGGTTCGCATTTTCACCCCGAATGTATCGATCGCCTGGCCTTCGATGACTCGGGTTCTTGACGAGCCGGCAAAGGCTCTGGAAAGGGTTGTCGTTCGATGAGACGAAGCGCTTCGGTGGTACTCGATGGACTCGGCGATCCGGGCGCACTGCGTTGGCACGAGAACGCCTTGTGGTTTTCGGATTTCGCACACGGCACCGTGCACCGGTGGAGCGGAAGCGGAAGTGCCGAGACAGTTGTCGAAGTTCCCGGGGGCGCAGGGGGTTTGGGTTGGCTTCCGGATGGCCGCATGCTCGTCGCGTCGATGGACGGTGGTCGCGTCTATCGATTGGAAGCCGACGGCCGCCTGGTCGAACATGCTGACCTGCGCCGCCTGGTCGGTGGTCCGGTCAGCGATGTTCTCGTAGACGCGACCGGGCGAACGTACGTGGGGAACTATGGTTTCGACTACATCGAATTCGCACGTAGACAACCGAATTCGATGCTCTATGCCCCTCCTGGGCCTCCTCGGGCTTCCCTCGCCTATCTGGCCCCGGATGGGAGCCTCCTCGATGTGTCGGACCCGCTGGTATTTCCCAAGGGGTATCTCATCTCAGCCGATGGTTCGACCATGGTGATCGCGGAGACGATCGCCATGCGGCTGACCGCGTTCGATATTCGTGCCGATGGGACGCTCGCCAACCCGAGGTTGTGGGCGTCGCTCATTTCTCCGTCGCTGTGGCGGCTGCTGAACGACTCTGGGTTGGCGGGGCGGATTACCCGCCGGGTGTCGACCTTGCTCGACCGACCCGCGATTGCGAAGCGGTCCGCATCGCCTATCGCGCCTGACGACCTCGCCTGGGACAGCGACGGCAGGACAATCTGGGTGGCCAACACGCTCCGGGGTGAATGTGTCCGCGTGGCGGAGGGGGGCCGGATCCTCGATCGCATCGCGACATCACAGGCCACATCGAGTTGTTTGGTAGCGGGGCGGGACGGCCGTACCTTGTTCATCGCAACCGCCCCGGTGGACGCCCCAGATCTTGCACGTGAGCTGGGTGGCGGCCGGATCGAGATGTTCGGCTTGTGAAGCCGGTGCCGGTCTGTCCGCCTGACGTCGCTCGGCGTGCCGCCGGTCCAGCGCAGATATGCTCGGCGAAACTCACGGGCGTCGCTGAAGCCAATTTCGTGAGCAATCGCATGGACCGTGAGCGTTGATTCGCGCAGTAGTTCGGTGGCGGATTGCTCGCGTACTCGGTCGCGAACCGCGCTGAAACTCTGTCCTTCCGCAGTTAGTTGTCGGCGCAAGGTGCGCTCTGCGACGTGCAATCGTTCTGCGGCCTCCGACATACTCATCGGAGTGTGGAGATTCCGCCTGAGGAGGGCTTCGACAGCGCCGCTGACCTGGACACCGGAGTCCACGCCCAAAAGTAGGCGTTTGCATGCGTCGATGGCCGCCGCGCGATTCGGCTCATCGTGTGTGGCGAGCGGGTGCTGCAGGAATGCGGCCGGGAAGTGTATGCGGTTGGCGTCGGAACTGTAGTGAACAGGGCAACCGACGAAGCGACGAAATTCTTCCGTGTATATCGGTGCCGGGTAGCTCACCTCTACCGAGAGGGGCGTTCGACCGGCTCCCCACATCGACCGGACGAAGACGATGACGCTGCACATAGCTTCCTCCATGAGGAAAACTGTCAGCTCGGGATCGGGCGCGCGCTGGTACAGCGTCAGCGTCACCCGCTCGTTGCTGATGTCGGCGTCCAGGTCGACCAGGCTACCGCCGGCGCTGTGCAACTCCAACGCCACATGTAGTGCGTCGAGTCCCGAGCGTGAGGCCCGCATAGCCATACCGACCAGGCCGAATGACGTCAGCGTGTCGCGACGGCCCACTCGCATCCCGATCGGGCTACCAGGCATGGCGCGCAACGCACGCCGCAGGATGGTCGCGGCTTGCCGGTAGGACACCCGAATCGTCGGGGATGTGGTCAGTTCGTCGGCACCGACGCCGGTGCCGACGAACCATGATTCGACAGGTGTGCCGTCGTATCGGCCCACGTGCACCACGCCCGCGATAACAGTGGGAACGATGTCCGCGCGCGTAAGCGAATCGGCGGACAAATCAGACCTGAGTTTCCGGCAGCCGAACCACCATTCCGTCCATCTCGGCAGTTACGCGGATCTGGCACGTCAGCCGGCTGTTGGCGGTCAGTGGCGCGGGAACCCCTTCGAGAACCATTGCTTCGTTTTCGTCGGCCGGGGGGAGGAGGGGCACAATCTTCTCGTCGATATAGGCATGACAGGTTCCGCATGATGCGCACCCACCGCAATCGCCGATAACGCCAGGAACGACATTGTCGAGCGCCACTTGCTTGAGATTCTGGCCGACCGAGGCTTCCACGGTGTGGGGTGTCCCGTTACTTTCGACGAACCGGATGACTGGCATTCAACGTATCCTTTCGGCGGTGTCGCGATATTGCTTCGCAAGTTCTGTCAGCGAAATGTCGTCCCTGGCTGCGTCGGCATGAGTGACGGTGGCCCTGGCCGTGACGAGCGCTTTTCCGGCGATGAAATCCTTCGGACGATTGACCGCGTGCAAGGCGGTAACAGTTGCATTCCGCCGGTACAGCACAGAGAACGAATTCGTGGATGGGTCACCTCGCACGACAGCGGTGTCACCCGCGTCGGGAAGGCCGACCATCTGAAGCTTGTGGTCGTACTGATCGGACCAGAACCACGGCGGCAGGAAGCGCTGGGTGGGCTGACCACAGAGGGTTCTAGCGGCAATCCGAGCCTGATCGGTCGCGTTCTGGACGGACTCGAGACGCACATGACGCTCGAGGAAACCGTGCCGCTGCCGGGTGCAGTCACCCGCTGCGACAATATTCGGATCGTTTGTCCGTGCCATGGCATCAACGAGAATGCCGTCATTGCACAACAATCCGGCGTCGACCGCGAGCGCGTCGTTCGGAGTGATGCCCACCCCAGTCAGGACGATATCGGCTTCGATGATATTGCCATCGCTGAGTACCGCGCGGAGCCCATCTTTGTGGCGTTCGGCGGCAGTGACCGACACACCGGTCCGCAGATCGACATCGCGGCTTCGATGCTCGCGTTCAGCAAATGCGGACATGACTGGAGAGCATGTTCGAGACAGGACCCGCGGCTGACCTTCGACCACTGTCACTGCCGCTCCCATCTCCGTCGCGGCTGCCGCGACCTCCAAGCCGACGAACCCGCCGCCGATGACAAGGATCCGGACTCCGGGCTCGAGTGTCCTTCGCAACGAGATGGCTTCGTCCAGGGTGTGCAGCGATTGTCCGGTGACGTTTTCGGTGCCGAACCGTAAACGGCGAGGTTTGCCCCCTGTGGTCAGGGCGAGTTTGTCGTAGCGCAGCCTCCGTCCTTCGGACAGGACGACAATTCGTGATCTGCGGTCGATTTCGACGGCGAAGGTATCGAGTTCGACCTCGATGTCGAGGTTCAGGTAGGCGTGGGCGGCGCGAATGGGTAAGGCGGTCTCGTCAATCTTGTTGTGAATGAACGCCTTCGACAACGGTGGCCGCTGGTACGGCAGATGAGGTTCGGCACCGACGAGCACTACGCGACCTCTGAAGCCGTTTTGTCGCAGCGCAACGGCAAGCTCCGATCCGGCATGACCCGCGCCGACAATGACGATGGTGGTCATGTTCGGTTCTTCCGCCGGATGGAGACCGGCAACGCAGCCAGCTGGCGCATGCTGGTATGCGGGATCCATTCGTGGGTGCGCCCAGCCAATGTGATGTCAACGTCGGGGGACGTGAGCGCCGTAACAGCGGTCACGGTGAGCATTTGCACCACATTTCTACCCGGACACAGATGGACGCCGCCGCCGAAGGTCGCGCCGCGGATCTGCCGGTTGAGCCGATAGCTGTCGGCGTCATCGAAAACCAGGGGATCCCGGTTGGCCGCAGCCCAGGCCATGCCTATCGGTGTGCCGAGTGGGATGAATACGCCGTCGTATTCCAGGTCCTGCAACGCGATGCGATGCGACAGCATCAGCGGCGGCTCCAGTCTGGTGCCTTCGAGAAACGTGTTGGTGACGAGTGCTCGATTGCTCTGGACCCGCGCGCATGCCGATTGGTCGATCAGCATCCGGTACATGACGTTGGTGATGCCCACCCCGATGGTATGGAAGCCGTCGAAGAAGTTGGCCGCTACCAGTGCTCCGATGTCTTCGGGCTTTCCCTCGATATCCACTTCGTCGAGCTCATTCGCCATCTCGGCGAGCAGTTCGTTGTCACCGGCCGAGCGTGCCTGCCGGACTGCTTCGCCCACCATGTCCATGTAGATCGCGGCTGCCGAGTACAGGCGTCGTGATTGCTCGGGCGTGCGGGTGAAGGGGAAGCTCAGGCTCATTTCTTCCATGAGCCATTCGAGCTGCGTTGCCTGATCCCTGGTGAGTCCGAGCAGCTCCGACCAGAAACGAGTGACGAATCGGCTCGCGAACTCGCGGGAGAATTCGATCTCGTCGTGCTCAGCGGACTCGTCGACGAGTTCACGTACGAGACGTTCGGCTATGGGGGTGAACCGGCCGATTTGCCGCGGCATCAACTGCCGGGCGACGATCCTGCGGCTGTAGGTGTGGAGCGGGGGATTGCTGGTGAACACCTGATTCCGAAGGAATCGCCCGAAGCCCTCGACCTCCTCCGGATTCGGTTCCATACCAGAGCGACCGGGCTCGGTCGCGAAGTAGAGCAGGAATTCTGCCGGAATATTGCCGACATGTGGGTTTGCGGCGAGTGCCTTGACGTCCGTGTTTCGAATAACGACGAGGCTGTTTTCGGGGCCTGCGAGGAGCCCGGTCACCCCTTGGCGAAACAGGCTCTGTGAGGTCTCGACAATATCTCGCGACCAGTCCGGAACGAGGTCGTCCAGCGCGCGTAGATCGGTCACGGCCGCAAGCGAGCTGCGATCGATGGCAGTGTCAGGGTTGTTCCCTCGAGTTGGGTCCACGTGCGCTTTCCGCCTTTCGGTTGGTTGGGCTACGTCTGAGCGCCAGTACGTCTTGGTCCGATCGGAGTGGCGATGAGGCTGGAGATATCAGCTGCGATCTTCAGAACCGCGCGCTGTTGGCCGCGGGTGTGCCCGACATGGCGATGGAGACTCCGCGTCGTCAACGTGGCCAGTACCTCTGCGTAAAGCATGAAGCGCCTACCTGTACAAGTCAACCGTCTTGCACGATCGACTTGTACGGCCGACCCACTTCATGCGGAGTTCCGGCCTGTTCAGTTCGAATAGCTGGACATTCGACCTAGTCAAGGGTCCAAGACGCTGTGCTAATTTGGATTGTCAGCAACCGGAGTCCGAGGAGCGAACCAAATGGCACGCATGGCTGCGAAGGATCGGCGGGAAGTCCTCATCGACGCGGCGCTGCGGGTGATGACCCGAGAAGGGGTCGCGAAGGCGACCACTCGCACCATCGTGCACGAGGCTGGCATGAACCTGGGCGCCTTTCATTACTGCTTCGACTCACGCGAGGCCTTGCTGCACGAGGTGATAACCCGGGTCACCGATAACAGCGTGGCCAAGGCTCGCAAGGCCTTCGCGGCCGAGACGGATCTGCGGTGCGCCATTTCCAATGGGCTCCAGTCCTTCTGGGAAGGTGTCGAGTTGGCCCCAGGTGAACACCTGGCCGGATACGAACTTGCCCACTACGCGCTTCGTCAGCCCGGCATGGAGGATCTGGCGCGTCGGCAGTACGGGCATTTCCTAGAGGTGATCGAAGAGCTGTTCACCGAAGCGGCCGCGAGCGCAAATATTCAGTGGAATGTGCCTGTGTCCATTCTTGCCCGCTATCTGAATTCGGTTCTGGACGGATTGACCCTTTGCTGGCTTGTGGATCGTGATAGCGAACGATCTCGAGAGGTACTCGGTATGACCGCCGATTACCTCATGACTTTGGTCGACAAACCCGCGCGCACCGAAGCCGAGTCCACCACTGCGGTGTGACGAGCGGCGGTTCCCGCCGCCGCACGGCGGCATGGTGGCGAATGCTGACGAAGGTGAGGCGATCGATGATCGGCTGCGTCGTCCACCGGCGGAGGCCAACAAATGAAGCGAACCCAACCGGTGGGTACTGGCCCAACCTCGAGGAATTGTCCTCCAGCACTTCGTAAACGGAGCGTTGCAGGTGCAACCGGTCGCGATTCGACGAAATGTCCAGGTGTCGGCGCATATGTGCGCCCGGAGACCGCGCGTCCTGTCCGGCCCGGCCAAAGTGTCTCAGGATGCGTGGCGGCGAGACGGGTTGAGGTGTACGGGGTGCTTGCATTCGTGACTGGACTGGTCGAAGCGGTAGCTGTACCTGAGAGGCTTCCGGGGGAGTCCACCGTCAGTGCAACGAAGTTGCGACAGCTCCCGCTCCAACGTTTCAAGTCCCGATATTCATTGTGCCACGGCAGGTTTGGCCTGGTTCAATCGAACAAGTCGGGTTGCTCTGCGACGATCTGATCCCACAGCGGCCGGAACTGGAACCAGCCTGCCAGCGGGCCGGAGATCTGAGCGCGCACCATGCGAGCGGTCTCGGGGTCGATGGTTTTCGGCGTGCCCGCGCTCATGGCGAGCAACTGCGCTTGGCACGAACGCTCCATGGTGATGAAGTACCACGCGGCCTCGGCGACGGATGCTCCGACCGTGAGCAGTCCGTGGTTCTGGAGGATGACGGCCTTGGAATCGCCCAGCGCCACACCGATCCGACGCCCTTCCTCGGTGTCGTTGACAACGCCGCGGTAGTCGGAGTAGATCCCGTGGTCCTCGAAGAAGGCGCAGGCGTCCTGGGTGATGGGTTCGAGGTGGACGCCGAGGCTGGAGAATGCTTTGCCGTTCAGTGAATGGGTATGGGCGGCTGCCACGACATCTGGACGTGCCCGGTGCACCTCGGAGTGAATGCAGAAGGCAGCGTTGTTCACCGGCCGCTTTCCTTCCAACAGAGTTCCGTCATGGTCGACCAGGATCAGGTCGGAGACGCGGATTTGGCTGAACGACATTCCGAAGGGGTTGACCCAGAAGGCCGAGGGGTTCTCGGGATCGCGTGCGGTGATATGACCGGCGACGCCTTCGGAAAACCCGAAGCGTGCGAAGACCCGGAATGCGGCGGCGAGTTCTTGCTTCCGGACCAGGCGCTCTTCTTCGATGCTCAGGTTCTGAGCGGGGAGCGGGAGCGAGGTTCCCTCCGGCATCTGGCCGACCGATGCCTGCTGCGCAGCCGTGGGGATCAGTGTCATCTCGGTAGTCCTTTTCGTTTGTGAAATTCGATATTCGGCTGTCGATTTCGTGTTATCAGCGGCGGGCTTTGCCGTATACCGCCTTCAGTCCACGAAGAACCAGCCGATAAAAGGAAGGGGAGTATGGAATCATGTGGGGGTCGCGATTCATGGGGAACCGGTTGACCGAAACGGCTTGAAGTTTCGTGTACTTGCGGATCCCTTCGGCCCCGTGCCGGGCACCGAGTCCCGATTCTTTCCATCCGCCCATTGGCAGGCCGAAGGCCATGTAATTGGTCTGCGCGTCGTTGATCGTCACGCAGCCGGCTTCCAGCTGAGCCGCGAGCCGGCGGGCCCGCGCCATGTTTTTGCCGATAATCGAGGCCTGTAGTCCGTAGCGACTGTCATTCGCCAATTCGATAGCTTCTTCAGCGTTGTCGACCTTCATTACCGGCAGCGTCGGCCCGAATGTCTCCTCGGTCATGCATTTCATGCTGTGATCGACGTCGACCAGCAGGGTGGGCTCGAAGAATCGCCCCGGGCTGGTGAGTGTATGCCCGCCCGCGAGTACGCGGGCGCCACGCTCGAGCGCGTCCTCGATGTGCTCTTCGACGGTGGCCACCTGTGGGGGAAAGGTCATTGCACCTACGTCGGTGCTGCCGAGCCCGGTCGACTTTCCCAACTTCACTTCGTTGAAGCGCTCGTGGAGCCGGGTTACAAATTTGTCGTAGACGGACGCTTCGACGTAGACACGCTCGACCGAGGTACACATTTGGCCGCCGTTGAACAGCGCGCCGTGCAATGCGACGTTGACCGCTCGCTCCACCGACGCATCGGACAGCACGATTAGTGCGTCTTTCCCGCCGAGTTCGAGTGAGCACGGGATGAGCCGTTCACCTGCCCGAGCGGCTACGGCACGACCCGTTCTGGTCGACCCGGTGAACATCACGAAATCGGCGGTGTCGACGAGGGCTTGACCGGTGGCTCCGGCACCGGTAACGACCTGGAAGACATTTTTCGGCCATCCGCATTCCTTCGCCATCCGCTCCATGAGCAAAGCGGTCAACGGGGTGTACTCGGATGGCTTGAGCACCACGGCATTTCCCGCAGCCAAGGCGGGGATGGCGTCACCGAACGAATTGATCAGTGGGTTGTTCCACGGCCCGATGATCCCGACGACGCCGATCGGTTCACGGCGGGTGTACATGCTGCGGCCGATGACAAGGGGGGACAAGGAACGCACCTTGGTCTCGGCAAGTAAGCGTGGGGCTTGCTTGCCCCAATATGAGAACGCGGTCACGCAGTAGACGACCTCGATCACCGCGTCCTCTTCGGCTTTGCCGTTTTCCGCGACGATCGAATCGATGATTTCTTGCTGATGGTCGATGAACCATTGACGGCTGCGAGCGAACATCTGCCCGCGGGCACGTGGTCCGATGTCGGCCCAACCCGGCTGCGCACGCCTGGCACGGGCAACCGCGTCAGCGACCTGCTCCGCAGACGCGACCGATATCCGGCCGATCACCGCACCGGTCGAGGGGTCGTCCACCGCGATCTGTGTGTGACGGTCGTCGGTTGTGTCGATTTCTGTTCGGGTCATCAAAACTCCTGCCAAACGTTGACTCCGGTCTATCTAGAGTGAGATGGTCATGCGTACGAGTCAAGTGTTTGGGTCGATCGACCTACTTGACGGTATGGCCTCGCTTGGCAAGGAGCGACTTGAATGAAACGAACCGCATCTGTCGTGCTGGACGGCTACGGGATCCCCGAGTCCCTGCGGTGGCACGGCGGCGCACTGTGGTTCTCGGACCTTGCCCGCGGCACAGTGCACCGGTGGAGCGGCGAAGGAAAAGCCGAAACGATCGTCGAGGTGCCAGGACGCGCGGGCGGCCTGGGTTGGCTACCAGACGGACGCTTGCTGGTCGTGTCGATGGACGGCGGTGTCGTCTACCGGCTCGAGTCCGACGGTCGACTAGCGGTGCACGTCGACCTCCGCGACATAGCCGGCGGGCCGGTCAATGACATGCTCGTCGACCAGCACGGAAACGCGTACGTCGGCAACTTCGGATTCGACTACTACACCTACCAGCGCGAGCATCCGAATTCGATGCTGTATGTCCCGCCCGGCCCGCCGCGGACCCCGATCGCGTCCGTGTCGCCGACCGGCACCATAACTGGATTGACCGAGCCGCTGTATTTCCCGAACGGCTGCCTTCTGACCCCCGATGGTCGATCGCTTATTGTCGCCGAGACGCTCGCGATGCGGCTGACGGTTCTGCCCGTGCAGCCGGACGGAACTCTAGGTCGGCCGCGTGAGTGGGCTGGCCTCATAGCGCCGTGGATGTGGCGGTTGCTGAACCACCCAGGTCTGCCGGGCACGATCACCCGACGGGTCTCGGCCCTGCTGGACCATCCAGCTATTGCGAAGCGCTCTTCGTCCCCGATCGCTCCTGACGGAATCGCGTGGCACAGCGACACCGAAACAATCTGGGTCGCCAACGCGCTGCGTGGTGAATGTGTACGCGTCGCCGTGGGAGGCCGGATCCTGGACCGCGTGTCGACGAGCCAGAACACGCTGAGTTGCCTGGTAGCCGGACGAGATGGTCGAACGCTGTACGCGGCCACTGTTCCGACTGACGACCCTGTCGAAGCGGCCGACCTCGGCGGCGGCCGGATCGAGATATTTCGCCTCTGAAGCCGCCCAGGCGGATCTATTCATTCCGAGTCGATCGACTCGGACCCAGAGATCAGGAGACTACTTTGACGGTGAACCGAGGTAGCGAAACCGGACGGGTCATCCTCGTAACCGGGGCCGCGAACGGCATCGGTGCAGCTATCGCCACAACCGCGATCGCACGTGGGCATCAGGTGATGTTGACCGATATCGATGAGAAAGCTGTTCACGCATTGGCCCGCCATCTGGGTAGCCGGGCCGCTGGGTTTCACCTCGATGTCAGAGATCCTGCTGGCTGGGCGAAGGCGTTCGACGCCGCTGAAGCGAAGTTCGGCGGCGTTGACGTACTCGTCAGCAATGCGGGCATCATCCACACCGGAAATATGCGGGATCTGAGCCTCGAGCAGCACCGCCACGTCGTCGAGGTGAATCTCTTGGGCACCATAGCCGGGTTTCACACGGCAATCGGGCGCATGACATCGCAAGGTCGTGGCCACATCATCACGGTTTGCAGCATGACATCGTTCCTGCCGCTGTCCGGGTACGCCACGTACGGCAGCACTAAACACGCCGTCCGCGCCTTCCACCACAGCGTCGCTATCGAGGAACGCAGCAGCCCAATCAATTTCACCATCGTGCATCCGCCGTCGACTCAGACGAAAATGCTCGAACAGGAGAAGGCTGACCCTTCCTCTGTCATCGCTTTCGCCGAAAAAGCGCACACGCCGGAGGAAATCGCCGAGGTGGTCGTGAAGGCCATCGACACGAAGCCGATCGAAGTGGTCTTCCCTCCGTTTGCTGGCCGCTTCCAGCGAGTGGCCGGCGTATTCCCGTGGCTGATGCATCGGGTGCTTCCGCACGTCGAGGCCCGGGGACGACGTCAACGCGAGCGGCTGATGAAAAGCGAGACCAATCCAGACACGAACACCACTGTGTCCTAAGGAATGTCAGCCCCACGCCGGTTGGCTGGCGGGCGCCCAGAGGGGCTGAAACTTCAGAAAGGTGCAATTGTGACAACAGAGATAGCGGCTACGGGCCGACGAATGGGCTCGCTTGGACTGACACCCGATAGCGATCGTCGGATGGCCGAGCTCAACGAGGCAACCACGCATATCGATCCGCCCTTCGCAGTCGTGGACCTCGATGCGTTCGATGCCAACGCCGCTGAACTCGTCCGGCGCACGAGCGGAAACGCGACGATTCGACTGGCCAGCAAGTCTGTGCGCAGTCGGGACTTGATCGGTCGGACAACCAATCTGCCGGGCTACCAAGGCATTCTCGCCTTCACGCTGCCGGAGGCCCTGCTACTTGCCCAGGACCATGAGGACGTCGTCATCGGGTATCCGACCGCCGATACTTCAGCGTTGCGTGAACTGGCCGCCAGCGAGGAGGCCACAGCACGGATCACCCTGATGATCGACTCCACCGACCAACTCGACTTCATCGACGCCGTGGTCGGAGCATCTCGACCCGACATCCGCGTCTGCATCGATGTCGACGCCGCCCTGGAATTAGTTGGCGGACGAATCCACCTGGGCCCCTGGCGGTCTCCCGTCCATACGCCTGATCAGGCGGCCGCGCTGGCGCGGACCATCGTTCGCCGACCCGGATTCCGTTTGGTCGGTGTGATGTCCTACGAAGGGCAGATCGCCGGGCTCGGCGACAACCAGTCGGGATCACCGATCAAACGAGCCGCAATCCGTGCCATGCAGCACTTCTCGGGCCGTGAACTCACAGTGCGCCGCGCCGAGACCGTCGCGGCTATCACTAGCTACGCCGAGTTGGAGTTCGTCAACGGTGGCGGTACCGGCTCCATCGAGCAAACCGCCGCCGAGCCGGCCATCACCGAGATCGGTGCCGGTTCCGGTCTCTACGGTCCGGGGCTATTCGACTTCTACCGCCGATTCCGGCCTCGCCCCGCGGCGTTCTTCGTCATGTCTGTGGTGCGGCGCCCCACCGCAAAGATTGCCACCGTGCTGGGAGGCGGATGGGTTGCCTCCGGACCGGTCGGCACGGACCGTTTGCCGACTTTGGCCTGGCCCAAGGACCTTCGAATGAGTCAGCAGGAGGCAGCAGGCGAAGTACAGACACCGCTGCTGGGCCCGGCCGCGCTCGGCTTGACGCTCGGCGACCACGTGTGGTTCCGGCACGCGAAAGCAGGCGAACTGTGCGAGCGCGTGAACGACCTGCACCTCGTTTCCGGCACGCAGGTCATCGGCCAGATCCCGACGTACCGCGGTGAAGGCTTCGCCTTCCTTTGATTCACATCTACACCCATCCCGGAGCACCGAATTGACCGCCGAGTACGAATCCTCAGCATTCCCTGCACATTCCCCCTCGGTGGTATCTGCAGCACAAAAGCACCCCCAAGATTCCGCTGAACGCGTGACCCGCCCGTGGACCGCGATGTTCGGCCTTGCATGGCTCGGATATTGGGCCGCGAACCTCGTCCCGCTCCAACTCCTTATCCCCGAGCAGTTGGAGGCCATAGCCCCGGAATCGAAGGTCTTCAACTATGCCGTGATCAACGGAATTTCGGGTATCGTGGCGCTGATTGCGCTGCCGGTATGCGGGGCCTTGTGCGACCGGACACGCAACCGTGTGGGACGCCGTAGAACCTGGCTCGGCCTCGGAGCGGTGGCGTTCGCGTGCGGGCTGATCGCTACTGGCGAGCAGACCTCCGTCGTCGGACTCAGCGTGGCTTGGTCGGCGACCATGCTGGGCCTCAGCGCTGCCACCGCCGGATTGACCGCGACCATGGCCGACCGTGTGCCCGTCAGCCAGCGCGGCGCGGTCTCGAGTGCGATTTACGGCCCTCAGGCTCTCGGTGTGGCCGCGGGCATCGCGATTGTATCCGCATTCAGCCTTTCGTCTGCCGAAGGATATGTCGTGCTGGCAGTACTACTGCTGGCGTGTACCGCTCCGTTTCTGCTCGCCTACCGTGATGTCGCTTCAGGCCATGAACCGGTTCTTCACCTTGCGGCGGTGGCTCGGTCGATGGGGCGTTCACTCAAGAATCGAGAATTCTCGTGGGCGTTCACCGGCCGCCTCATGGTCAACCTCGCCAACTCTTTGGGCACCTGTTATATGTTGTATTTCTTGACCGACGGTCTCGAGGTGGCAAATCCCGAGAGCGCGCTACTAGGTGTCACTGTCGTGTACCTGCTTGCGGGGATATCCGCCACCGTAATCTTCGGCACTGTCTCCGATCGTCTTGGACGCCGCCGGATTTTCATCGCGGCCGCCGCCATTTTCGAAGCGCTGGCCGGTTTCCTGCTCGCCAGTCTGCCGAGCGTGCCTACCGTTGTGGTCACCTCGGCGTTGATGGGTGCCGGATTCGGCGCATACATGGCTGTGCATCAAGCCCTGGTCACCGAGATTTTGCCCGATGCGGAAAGTCGTGCCCAAGATCTTGGAATAATGAACATAGGAACTTTTGTGCCACCAACCGTAGCGCCGCTCTTGGCCAGCTTCATGATCACATCGTCGCACAGCTACCCCATGCTTTTCGCAGCCGTCGGTGTCACTGCTGCGATCGGTGCGGCGCTTACCTGCAAAATCCGCACTGTGAGGTGATGTTATGTAATATGAGCTTTTACCGCGACGACCGGTAATTCCGCTGAAAAATATTCAAAATCCTGAACCAGCCGTCGAGAGCGGTTCAGATCTGCCGGAGACTCTTCAAATCGGTACTGGAAATATTCGAATCCCCATTCTGCTTCTCCAGAACCATCCTGAGTCCCATTCCATCATTTATCGAGCTGGTAACACGACGTTATCACTTATCCAGAAGAGATCCTATGTACCGCATGTCACATGCCCACCGCTTCATGGCGTCCGCCATCGCTGCGGGCGCAATCATCTCGATAATTGGCAACTCGGCGGCATACGCTGCGCCGGAACGCCAACCGTCGCCTCTCCCAACGGCCAATGCCGATGCCTCTCTCGACGCGGTGAGTGCCGATTCGCCCACTCCGATCAGTCCCGATACGGCACTGGCGAACTGGATACACGTGGTATCGCAATCGGCTGTAGCTGCCCCTCTTACCATGGTTCACGTTGATGCCCCGGCGGATTCCTCTGCACTGCAGCCCGTTTCCGCCGAGCCGGTCCCGGTCGCGGCGAAGTCAGATGAGACCGACCCCCAGGCCGACATCAACAATGCGCTCAGTCAGGCGGGCAACGAATTCATGCTGGCCGCTACCGTGGGCAGCATGGCGGGCGGCGTTATCGGCCTTGTCGGGGGTTGCGTGATCGGAGCCGTCGTCGGCGCGATTGGTGGATGCATTCCGGGTATGGGTCTCGGAGGGGGCATCGGGACCATCATCGGCGGCGTCGTCGTTGGACTGCCAGCGGGAATCGCTGCGCTGGCACAGGCCTATAACACCCTGCACGCTGCTGGTGAGATCAGTTCCCCTGTGCCGCTGCCGAACTGACCTCCAGAAACGGTGACGGTTCGACCGCGCGGACGCTCCGGCCTACGCCCGGTGTGAGGAATGCCCGGCCGAGTGTACGTTCGTAGTGCATTCGGCCGGGCGTGAGCATCGCGCGCGGTACCGCCGCGCCCGAACTGACCGCCCTCTCAGTTGTGGTGTCGCGTCCCGCCGATGAGAGATGACCGCCAGTCGGAATCGGTTCCGTTGTCGTGCAGGTCGCGTCGGACCTGGGTTGCGGATCAGGCGATTGGTATCAATCGGCGATCTTGACTAGTTGTCTGCCGAGGTTGTCTCCGGTGAACAGGCGCCGGAGGGCGTCCGGCGCGTGCTCGAGTCCTTCGATGATGTCGACTTGGTTTATGAGTTTGCCCTCGGTTGCCCACCCCGCGAGCGCTTTGATGGCTGTCGGCGATCGATCGAGGTAATCGAAGACGAGAAAGCCGCGCATCGTGGCGCGCCGAATGATCAGATTGATGAGATTGGTGACCTCCGGCGGGGTGACGCAGTAGCCGGAGACCGCGCCGCAGAGCACGATTCGGGCTTCGTCAGCCAGATTGGCGAGCGCAGCGTCGAGGGCTGCGCCGCCGACGTTGTCGTAGAAGACGTCGATGCCGTCGGGACAGGTCTGGGCAAGCCGGACGGCCAGATCTTCGTTCTTGTAGTCGATCGCGTCGTCTGTGCCGAGTACATCACGTAGCCAGGCACATTTTTGTGTACCGCCGGCGATTCCGATGACGCGGCAGCCGTGGATCTTGGCGATCTGGCACACGATCGAGCCCACCGCGCCGGCGGCGGCCGACACGACGACGGTTTCGCCTGGTTGCGGGCGGCCGATGTCGAGGAGGCCGAAGTATGCCGTGAGCGCGCCGATCCCGAACAACGACATGGCGGTTATGGCGTCCGTGCCGGGCGGTAGCTTCTGTGGCGGGACCAAGCCTCCGAATGGCGACCCGTCACTGACCGCGTAGTCCTGCCAGCCGAAGACTCCGTAGACGAGATCGCCTGGGGCGAAGCCGGGGTGCTTCGAGGTCACGACCTCCCCAATCGCGCCGGAAGCCATGACGGTGCCGAGCGGGAGCGCCGGAATGTATGTGTCGAACTGCATCCAGGCGCGTTGGGCGGCGTCGCACGACAGCCACTGGTTTCTGATCAGGAACTCGCCGGGCCTTATCGCTGGAAGCGGGTCCTCATGCCACTGGAAGTGCTCGCGGCCGACCAGTCCGGTCGGCCGGGTAGTCAAAAGCCATGCACGGTTCTTTCCAACCATCATTGATCCTGTTCTGCGTCAACGAGCCTCGTGTGCCGGTGAGGCAATGCGACTCGTTGTGGCGATATCTCTTGTTCAGACTCGATGCAGGTTCATTCCGCAGTCCGCGATGATGGCGACTCCATTGAGCAGGGACGCGCTGTCGGATGCGAGATATGTTGCCAGGGAGGCGATTTCGCCGGGTGTGCCGAGCCGTCCTTGGACCGCGGTTACCATCTGCTCGAACGAGCCGCCGGTAATCGTCGCGAACGCGTCCGAAGACCCTTGAACCATGTTGGTGTCGATGAACCCGGGGCAGATCGCGTTGGCACGCACTCCGTACTCGCGCAGCTCGAGAGCCATGGCCTCGGTCAGTCGGACGATGCCGCCCTTGGTGCCCGAATAGGCGCCGAGCAACGGGAAGGCGGCCATACCGGCGAGGGACGCGATGTTCACGATGGCGCCGCCGCCGTTGATCAGGGCCGGAACAGCGTGCTTGTAGACCAACCAAGTGCCACGCAAGTTGACAGACACGAGGCTGTCGAAATCCTCTTCGGAAAGCTCGTGCAACGGGGAGAGAACTGCGATGCCTGCGTTGTTGACGAGGATATCCAGTCCCCCCAGTTCCGTGGTGGCCCTGGCGACAGCTGCGGCGACGCTCGTGCTGGAGCGCACGTCGCACGAGATGCCGATGGTGCCTCGGCCGATCTCGCCGGCTGCTGTGTCGGCGCCTTCGATGTCGGCGATTGCGACACGAGCGCCGGCGGCGGTGAAGGCTTCGGCGATGGCGCGACCGATGCCACGGTGTCCGCCGGTGATCATGGCGCGCTTGCCGCTCAGGGTTGGGCTCATCTTGATGTCTTTCTTTTCGGTCGGTTCGATGGTGTTGGGGGAATGGGGTCAGCCCACGGGGACGAGTGCCAATCGTTCACGCGCAGAGTGATATTCGGCCTCGAGACGGGCTACGACGGTGGATGTCGGGCGCACCGCGTGCACACCGCCGACTCCCTGCCCGGCACCCCAGATGTCGCGCCAGGCTTTCGCTTCGGTCATGCCGCCGGTCGCGAAGTTCATGGCCGACGGGTCCGAATTGGGCAGCGAGTCGGGGTCGAGGCCAGCGGCCTCGATACTGCCGCGCAGGTAATTGCCGTGCACACCGGTGAAGAGGTTCGAGTAGACGATGTCGGCGGCGGTGGAATCCACCATCATCCGCTTGTATTCGGCAGCGGCATTGGCCTCCTCGGTAGCGATGAACAGTGATCCGATGTAGGCAAGGTCCGCGCCGACGGCTTGTGCCGCAAGGATCGCGTTGCCGTTGGTGATCGCACCGGACAGCGCGAGTGGTCCGTCGAACCAGGTCCGGATTTCTTGGATCAGTGCGAACGGCGACTGTTTCCCGGCGTGGCCACCCGCCCCGGCGGCGACCGCGATGAGACCATCGGCACCTTTGTCGACCGCCTTGCGGGCGAAGGAATCATTGATCACGTCATGCAGCACGATGCCGCCGTAATCATGGATGCGTTCGTTGACCGCGGGCAGTGCGCCGAGCGAAGTGATCACGATCGGAACCCGGAATTCCTCCAGGACCGCGAGATCGGCGTGAAGGCGATCGTTGGTCTTGTGAACGATGAGGTTTACCGCGAACGGTGCACTGGGTGAGTCCGGATTCTTGGCATCATGTTCGGCGAGCGCGTCGGTGATCTGCGCGAGCCAGTTCCGAAACTCCGGCTGTGGACGTGCATTCAATGACGGAAACGACCCGACTATTCCCGAAACCGACTGCGCGATAACCAGTTCAGGGCACGAAATGATGAACAACGGAGATGCGATGACCGGCAGACGCAATCGGTCTCCAAGTATGGGGGGCACGCTCATGAAAGCTCCTGGATCGTGATCGACAGTGGTGACCACGTGGTAGTACGGATGCCAGCACCTAGGGCGGTGCGGCTCAGGACAGGGTCGTGATTGTCAGTTCGCCCGCGGCGTACAGCGCGCGCAGACGTTTCTTGTCGAACTTGCCGACGCTGGTCTTAGGGATCTCCGCGACGAACGTCCAGTGCTCAGGAAGTTGCCATTTGGCGAAATGATCGGCGAGGTAACCGCGCAGCTCTATGGGCGTGACCTCGGCGCCCGGGATGAGAACGACCGCGACAAGGGGGCGTTCGTCCCACTTCTCATCGGGCACGGCGATCACCGTCGCTTCCGACACGGCGGGGTGGCCCATGATCATGTTCTCCAGGTCGACCGAGGAGATCCACTCGCCTCCGGACTTGATCACGTCCTTTGCGCGGTCGACCAGCGTCAGGAAGCCGTCAGGACTGATTCTGGCGATGTCGCCAGTCCGCAGCCAGCCCTCGTGAAACTTGTCCGGATCGACCGTGGTTCCTTCGGGCGCGTAGTAGGCACCGGCGATCCAAGGACCACGAACTTCCAATTCGCCCAGCGCTTTTCCGTCATTCGGAAGCACGGTGTCGTCCTCACCCACCAGGCGCGCTTGCACCGCGGCCGAGAACCGGCCCTGGGTGTAGCGGTAGGCCCACTCGCGGTCGCCGGATAGGCCGGCTGGCGGGTGCGCGACACTGCCGACGGGAGAGGTCTCGGTCATGCCCCAGGCATGCACCAGCCGCACGCCATGGTTCTCCTGGAACGCGTGCATCATTGAGGGTGGTAGTGCGGCGCCGCCGACGACCACGGTTCGCAGGTGCGAAATATCCTGTGGTCGCGCTTCAAGAGCCGCCTGTACGCCGCTCCAGATGGTGGGTACAGCAGCACCGAGGGTCGGTTTCGCCGCGGCCATTATTTCGAGCAAGGGCGCGGGTTGCAGGAACCGATCGGGCAGAAGGAGATTGGCTCCGGACATCAGTGCGCCGTAGGGGATTCCCCAGGCATTGGCATGGAACATCGGCACGATGGTGAGCACGGTGTCGGCCTGTGTGAAGCCGAGGGCGTTCGGGGAGATGACCTCCATAGCGTGCAGCCAGTTGGAGCGATGGGTGTAGAGGACTCCTTTCGGGTCTCCGGTGGTGCCGGAGGTATAGCACAGGCCGGATGCGGAGCGTTCGTCCAATACAGGAAAATCGTAGGAGTCCGGTTGCCCAGCAAGCAGTTCGGTGTACGAGTGCACTTGTACACCCACAGGAGCCGACAGCTGTGATGTGTCGCTACCTGTGATGATCACATGCTGGACCGTCGTCAATTTCGGCAGGTACTGGGCGAACACCGGTGCCAACGAACCGTCGACGATCACCACGCGGTCTGCGGCGTGATTGGCTACGTATGTCAATTGGTCGGGGGAGAGCCGGATATTGAGGGTATGTAGCACCGCTCCCATGGCAGGAATGGCAACGAAGGCCACCATGTGTTCGTTGTTGTTCCACATAAAGGTACCGACCCGATCGGCGGTCTGGACCCCGAGCCCGCGCAGTGCGTGCGCCAACCGCGCTGCCTCGGAACCGATTTCTCGAAAGGTCTGGCTACGAATCGATTCACCGGTCCAGGTCGACACCGTCGCCTCACCCCGGAAGGTGGACGCGTATCGCAACAGTGTCGCCAACGACAACTGCTCGTGTTGCATGGTGCCCCACATTGCCAACTTGCTCCTTGAATGCTTTGCGCCTCAGCGCGACTCCGGCAATCCAGCGCGGATGAGTTCAGTTAATCCAGTGCGGAATGTGTTGTGGAGGGGCAACGGGTGAAGACAGGTATGCAATCAGGTATGGGATGGGGTTTTCCGACCCCTGTGCGCGGGATCACAACTGGCCATGCTCGGTGACATGAGTTCAACGCAAGTCGATGCCGTGATTGTCGGCGCGGGCTTCTCCGGCCTGTACGCCACCCACCGCCTGCGGAATGTGCAGGGATTGTCTGTGCAGTGCTTCGAAGCCGCACCTGGACCGGGGGGTGTCTGGCACTGGAATCGCTACCCCGGTGCGCGATGCGATTTCGAGAGCATCTTCTATTCCTTCTCATTCGACGAGAAGTTGCAGCGCGAGTGGCGCTGGAGCGAGCGGTACGCGGCACAACCGGAGATCCGCTCCTACCTCGAACACGTCGCCGATCGCTTCGACCTGCGTCGCAGCTTCCGTTTCGGCACCAGAGTCACCTCCGTAGTCTGGGACGACCAGGCTCGGCGATGGGTGATCGGCACTGACGACGGTACGGTCACCATTGCCCGTTACTTCATCAACGCCGCCGGTGCCTTCACGGTGACAAAAAAGAACGACTTTCCAGGAGCGGAAGACTTCCGCGGCACGGTGGTCCACACCAGTCGATGGCCCGCCGACGGGATCGACCTCGCAGGCAAGCGAGTGGCCGTGGTGGGCACGGGCGCCACCGGGATTCAGGTGGCCCAGACGATCGCTGCGCAGGTCGCCGAACTGACCGTATTCCAGCGCACCGCGAACTTCGCCTGCCCGCTGGGCAATAGGCCCCTCACCGATGAGGAATTCGAACAGGTCGTGGCGGGGTATACGGAGTTGCGGGAGGAGTCGCGCAGGAGTTTGGTCGGTGCCGCCTACCCTCGGGCGACGCGGTCAGCGCTGATGGATTCCCCCGAGCACCGCCGCAAGGTTTACGACCAGTACTACAACGGCGGCGGGTTCCGGATGCTCGCCTCCACCTATTACGACCTGATCATCAATCCTGCCGCGAACCAGACCGCCGCCGAGTACATCCGGGATCGGATCCGCGAGCGTGTCCATGACCCTGAGGTCGCGGAGTTGCTGTGCCCGAACGATCACCCCTACGGAACCAAACGCGCAACCTTCGAGACGGGGTACTACGAGACGTTCAACCTCCCGCACGTGCGCCTGGTCGACGCCCGGACCGCTCCGATCGAGCGGATTACTCAGAACGGGATCGCGACCACCGACGCTGAGTACGAGTTCGACGTGATCGTGCTCGCTACCGGATTCGATGTGGGCGCGGCGGCGCTGACGCGGATGGGCGTGGTGGGCCGCGACGGTCGGAAACTGACCGATCATTGGGCGGGCGGACAGCTTGCCTATCTCGGCATGGCCACGCGCGGATTCCCGAACCTGTTCCACGTCAACGGCCCGCAGGGCGCGGCGGCGCTTTTCAACAACCCGATCGCTATCGAGGACAGCGTCGACTTCATCGGCAGCCTGATTTCTTACGCGGACGAGCACGGTCACACGACCGTCGAGGCCTCGGTGGCGGGGGAGAACCGCTGGAACGATCTGGCCCGAGAGGTGGCCGAGGCGACCCTGTTCCCGACGGCCAGTACCTGGTACATGGGCGACAACATTCCAGGCAAGCCACGGACGCCTGTGTCACTGTTTACGGGCGCTCCGATGTACCGAGCCTTGTGTGCCGAGGTCGAGGCGACCCAGTACGCCGGGTTCGCTTTGGACGGTGCGGATCGTCCGCTGTCGAACACCATGCGGCTGCACGGTTCCGCGGTGTTCTTCCTCGCGGGAATGATGAACATGGGCGCAAAACCACTCGAGCAGTGCTCATTGGAAGAGATGCGGGCCGCCATGGAGGGATTCAAGCTGATGCAGCGTCCGGTGCCCTCCGATGTCAGCATCGTGGATACCACCTATCCGACCGACGGTGGCGAGCGGACGGTCCGGTTGTATCGGCCGGAAGTCGACGGCTTGTTGCCCGTGGTGGTATTCCTCCACGGTGGTGGATGGGTCGGCGGCAGCCTGGACTCCTTCGACGAACCGTGCGCGACATTGGCCCGCCAGGTCGGAGCCCTGGTCGTCTCTCCGGATTACCGCCTCGCGCCGGAACATCCATTCCCCGCCGCCATCGACGACAGCATCGCTGCGCTGCGGTGGTTGGCCGACCACATCGCCGAGTTCGGGGGCGACCCCGAACGGCTCGCCGTCGGTGGGGAGAGCGCCGGCGCGAATCTGGCGGCGGCGGCGGCACTGCGGGCGCGTGACGAGGGCGGGCCTCGCTTGTGCGCCCAGATCCTCGTCACGCCGCCCACCGATCCCTTCGCCGACACCGAGTCTCGTAAGGTATTCGCGAATGGCCCCGTCATCTCAGTGGAGGTAGGCGCGCGAATGATGGCGATGTACCTCGGTGATGTGGCCAATGCGACGAATCCGTGGGCGGCGCCGGCGCGGGCGGCAGATCTGTCGGGTCTGCCGCCGGCGCTGGTGGTCACCATGGAGGTCGATCCGCTGCGTGACGAGGCCGAGAATTTTGCCCGTGCGCTGCAGGCCGCCGAGGTGCAGACCGAGCTTCGCCGTTTCGACGGGCTATTCCACACCGCGTACTCGCTGTCGGGTGCGATCCCAAAGGTAGCCGGAATCCAGGAAACCATTGCCGAGTTCCTGTTGCCGCACTTGTCGGTCGAGCCGACGCCCACGACTCGATAAGCAGGCAGTTTTGGCGTCCGAGCAGTTGCCCGCCGCCGCGCGCCGTGTTGCGGAGGAATGACTCGCTCTACGATCTCTGCATGAGCAGTGCCCCTGTTCCTCGACGTGGAGGAAACCCGGTCGGTCCAGCTCTGGGCCGCCTCATCGCGAGACGACACGATCTCGAGCTGGCCGGGCGGGCATTGTCGGAATCGAGGCTGTTGACCTTCACGGGGCCCGGTGGTGTAGGGAAGACCAGGCTGGCCCTGGAGTTGGCCTATCGAAACCGCAAGAATTTCCCTGATGGAGTGTGGCTGGCCCCACTCACCGATTTGGGGATCGGCGCGGGGGTTTCGGAGGTCGAATCGGCAGTGATCAGCGCCCTCGGGGTCGGCGACCTCTCCGCAGCCGATCCCCGTGACAGACTGCTGTCGTTCCTACGAAACCGGAACCTCATCCTGGTCGTCGACAACTGCGAACATGTCCTGCCTGCGATCCGCCAACTGCTGCCGGTCATGCTGCGCGAAGCGACTCAGCTGCGCGTTGTCGCCACGAGCCGAGAGCCCGTCGGCGTCGTCGGCGAGGTGCTACGCCCGGTCGCTCCGCTCAGCGTGCCCGAACTAGGCACTCCCGCAACGCAATTGGTGATGGACGGTGCGGTAAGCCTGCTGATGGAACGGGCTCGGGCAGTCGACCCCGAGTTCGAGATCACCGACGACAATGCCGACGCCGTGATCGCCCTGTGCCGCCTGCTGGAGGGCGTCCCACTTGCCATCGAACTTGCTGCGGCGAAGCTGCGTGCACTCACTATCGGACAGATTGTCGAGCGATTCGGGCATCGGCTTACCGCCTTGACCGCGCCGTCGACCGAGCCCGCTTCCCGGCAACGGTCGTTACGCGCGATGGTGGACTGGAGCTACGAGCTTTGTCCTCCGCCCGCGCAGGTGGTGTGGCGGCGGCTGTCGGTCTTTCCCGCCTCGTTCGACCTCGAACTCGCGGAAGCGGTCTGCGCGTTCGGTGAGTTGCGCCGCGAGGACGTGATCGACATCATCGAGCGCCTGGTCGGTCAGTCGATTCTGCTGACCGACCGCAGTGCGGGCGGCATGCGGTATCGCCTGCTCGCCCCGCTGCGCGAGGTTGCGGCCGAACTCGCCGACCACGCCGGTGAAGAAAGCCGGCTCAGCCGGCGACATCGAGATGCGATGTTGCAGCGCGCTCAGACGATCGTGGACCAGTGGTGGGGCCCGGCCCAAGAGAAGCTGATTGCGCAGATGCGCGCCGATCACGCCGGATACATCGCGGCGATCCAGTGGAGCGCGGCGACGATGGGGGAGCAGCAGGCGGGGCTTCGGCTTCTGGGGCTGCTGCGATACCACTGGTTATCCGGTGGATCGCTCGCCGAGGGCCGAATGCGGCTGGAGACGCTGCTGGCATCGGCTCCCGAGCCCACTTCGGCACGGGCGGAATGCGTTTGGGTCGTTATCTGGATTGCACTGTTGCAAGGCGACCGCGAGCAAGCGGCCAAGTGGTTAGCCGAACTCGCCCACCTTTCCGAGAAATTGGGAGACGGACGGCTGGAGACCCATGTTTGTCAGTGGACAGCGTTGCTGGCCATGTTCGCGGGTGACCTCGAGAAGGCTATTGCTGGCTTCGAAGCGGCGATCGAGGGCTACCGTCGCGCCGGTGATCATTACTTGGAGGTGTCGGCGCGCTACATGCTCGCAAGCACTATGGCTCTCGCCGGCCGAGCCACCGAGGCACTGTCGATCAGTAGTAGCGCCGCAACGGCGTGCGAAGAACGAGGGGACCGATCCGCCCGAGCATATGCACTGTGGGCGGCGGGAATCGCCCAATGGCGCCTGGGCCGACTCGACGAAGCCGAGCGATCAGCGCGCGCAGTGCTCCGGCTGCAGCGGGTCTTGTCCGACGGCATCTGTGTTTCGTTGACCACGGACCTACTGGCCTGGGTGGCCTACGACCGTGGACAGCCCGAGTCGGCTGCCGCACTCGCGGTTGCCGCCGGCCGGGTGTGGCGCTCGCTGGGGACCTCCCTGGAAGCCTTCGGTCCGCAGCTGTCGGCTTCCTTCGAACGACACACGCCACCACGTTCTAAATGGCCGGTGCCGCAGCGGGTTTCGTCCGCCGACAGGTTGAAGGATCTCGGTGACGTCATCGCTTTAGGACTAGGACCCGATCGAAACGGTACCGACCTCCCACGCCCAGTCGCGCAGCCACTGACCAAGCGGGAACTCGAAGTAGCCGGTCTGGTCGAGAGCGGTCTGTCGAACCGCGAAATCGCGCAGCGCTTGGTCATCTCGAAGCGTACGGCGGACGGCCATATCGAGCGCATCCTCGCCAAGCTGGGGTTCAGCTCTCGGGCACAGATCGCCGCGTGGGTGGCGCGGCACGGCAAAACTCGAGTCTGACAATGACCGTGACCTCCGCGTGCCGGCTGGGTGTCGACCGAGGGAGTCAGCCGACCGAAATGTCGGAGGGATGGACAGCCAGGGGCGTCACGCTGATTCGCATATAGCGGAATAGCGGCAGATTCCACAGAACATTGTGCAACTCTTCGATATCCGCGACATCGAAAATGCTCAGATTCGGGTACTTCCCGGCGTGAATTCCGTATTGAAGTGACGCGTGGCGGCAGGCGACCGACCGCCAGTGCGCGAGCTGCTCCCCGAGGCGAAGTCGTCGACCAAAGAGCAGACCCGCCGTCGTGAGGCGGCATGCGGGGCCCGCAAGATCGGTGTCACCTCTCCGGCGGTGCAACAGCATCTAGGCCGAGGTCCCGGTCGCCGACTACGCCGTTCGAGACAAGTGAGTGCGTGAGACAGCTTGCGAGGCGGCGGAGGAGATTTGGCGGAGGCTGATCTCGAGGCGGCGTGTGTCCAGTCTTCCGTACTGCCCGGCGACAGAGAGGGCGGCAATGGCCCGGCCACGGTGGTCGAATATTGGTGCTGCAATGCAGGACAGGCCGATTCGGCTTTCCTGGTTGTCGCGGGCAACGCCCTCGCGGCGGATCGTTATCAGTTCGTCGGTGAGGCGAACGGCGTCGATGACAGTATTTGGGGTGAGGGCCGACAGGGGGGAGCTCAAAGCCTGAGCGGCGATGTGGGAGTGGTAGGCCAGCAGCACTTTGCCGACCGCCGTGGCGTGCGCGGGTAGCCGACCACCGATGCGTGAGGGAGCTTGCACGGTGCGATGACCGTAGAGTTTGGCGAGGTAGACGACATCGGTTCCGTACAGCGCGGCCAGGTGCACGGTGTGGTGTGTGATTTCGTACAGCTCGGTGAGATGCGGCATCAGCAGGTCACGGAGGTGCTCATGCTCGGGGGAGTACACGGCCTTACCGAGTTGATGCAGCCGGGCTCCGAGTCGGTAACCGGTGCCGACGCGTTCCACGACCCCATTGCGCTCGAGCATCCCCAATACGCGAAACGCGGTCGATTTGCTCAGCTGCGCGCGGCGCGCGAGCTCACTGACGCCCACGCCGGTGCTGGCTTTATCACCGAAGGCGACCAGCAGACTGATGGCTTTGTCGACGGCCGCACGGTCGTCGCGAAGCGGTTCGGCGATGGGCGTGGTCATCGTGGCTATCCCTTGGTCAGAGCTGCGGTGTCAACTTGCATATACCGGATCGGCACTTCTACTTGACAATGATGCAAACTCGACCCTAGTTCGTCAAGAATGACAATGCGTCTATTAAAAGTGACGGCATGACCAGGCGGGACGCTTTTCGGACCGACCTCGTGACACCTCGGGAGGGAAGCGTGCCCATGCTCGTCGACCAGCCCTCCGCGATCGAGGCTCACGTCATTGCCGTCGAGCCACGTGTCTCTGGGCGGGCGCCCGACTGCGGTGAGGTGAGGACGGAAGTTCGTACCGCTCTTCAGTCGTACACCGCCGTCTGCGCCACGGTGTTCAGACGAAGATCGGCAATGCGGAGGACCTCCGCCGCCGTTCCGAACACTTACGCGCTGGGTGCTGGACCGGGCGGCAACGTATATGACCTGAGCGCCTTTGGCCAGCGCGGCGGCGCAGCTTCAGCCTCGCCGAAGCCTGCGGCCGCAAGTGCTGCGGCCATTCCGGTAGGGAGCGTGGTGGGTCACGTCGTTCTCGGCAGCCGGACGCTTGCACTCACCGTCATCGATGCCACGCGCGGGCAAGCTGGAGTCGAAAGCCCTATCTGCCCTTGCTTGTCGAGCCATGCGACTACCTTTGCGTCAGGGCATCGAGCCTGACCTTTGGGCAACGAAAGCTCCGCACGGCGGTGGGGAACCACATCGTGTCGATTTTCGGGTTTGCCTAGGTGCCCGGAATCCGGTCGAGGTCCATGTCGACCGCCGTTACCCAGGTTGGCTCGGCCACGAACAGTGAGAGCTCAGCGTCAGGGAGGTCGATGTCCACGACGTATCTGAAGCCAGCCGCCTCGGCTGCGGCGAGTGCACTGGTATCGCCCGCGAGAGTTGCGAAAACTATCTTGCGGCACTCTGGATCCGCCTTTTCGAGGGCGGGCATCAGAGTGGCGAGAAGTTCGACGAGCAGCGCCTGAGGTATGCGGCCGGTGACGCGGGCCTCGATGTCGTGGGCACTGACGGGGTAGGCGTCTCGCAGGCGGCCGTTGGCGCAGCGCTCCAACTCGACCGTGACGCTGCAGTCAGCGGGGCGTCGAACGTCCAGCAGAACTATTGTCTGCGTGTGCGATCGGATCGTCATGATCCATGGATGAGGGAGTTCGGGAACGGGAATCGGCTTTGCGGACATGTCAGCGGTCCTTGTTCAGTAAACCGCGGATCGCGATCTTGTCGAGTTTGCCGGATGCGTTGCGCGGTACCGACTTCACGAGCTTCAGCTGCCGGGGCAGCTTGTAGCGCGCCAGTCTGGCCGACGCATGCGCGCGGATCTCCTCGATAGTCAATCGAGTGCCCTCGGCGCAGGCGACGACGGCGACGACGGTTTCGCCCCATTGATCATCGGGCGCGCCGACGACCGCGACATCGACCAGTCCGGGGAGGTCGGCGAGGGCGCGTTCGACTTCCGCGGGGTAGATGTTCTCGCCGCCGCTGATGATCATGTCTTTGAGTCTGTCGACGATGAACAGATACCCGTCGTTGTCGAGGTAGCCGATATCGCCGGAGTGGAACCAGCCGTTCTCGTCGAAAGCGGCGGCGGTGGCGGTCTCGTTGTTCCAGTATCCCGATGTCACGTTCGGACCGCGCACAACGACTTCGCCGCTTACGCCGCACTCGGCGGGCGTATTGGTGACCGGGTCGACTACACGAACCTCGGTGTACGGCATGGGAATTCCGGCTGAACCTATCTTCGTCAAAGTGTGCTCGGCGGGTAGGTGTGTTGCGAAGGGCGCGGTTTCGGTCAGGCCCCATGCCTGCTGCAATGTGATTCGATGTGCGGCGTACGACTCGATCAGAGACGGTGGTACCGGCGCACCGGCCACGACGACACTTCGTAACGAGGGCAGCTCAGTTCGGAACAGGCCGGGAACCCGGGCTAACGCGGTGAGCATGGCAGGTACGGCGAAGAACGAGTTCACCCGGTAGTCGATGAGGTCCCGCAGGAAGGCGTCCGGTTCGAAGCCGCGGTGGATCACCGCGGTCCCGCCGCGGAGGATGGTGCGCAGGGCAAGGGCATTGAGACCACCGATGTGAAACAGCGGAGCGGCCGCGAGAGTGACGTCACCGCGTCGGGTATCGACTCGCGCGTCGACGTTCACGCCGTTCCACCAGATATTGCCGTGGGTGAGAACCACACCCTTCGGCAACCCGGTGGTGCCTGATGTGAACATGAGGATGGCCGGGTCGTCGAACCCTCGTCGAACCGGTGATGCGGCTGGTTCCACGGCGGCGCACACTGGACTCGACAATTCCCAAGGGCGGGTTGCCTCCGCGGAAACGGGGGCCACGGGATCATCGTCCACCAGCAGGAAAAGCCGGATCGGCGTTTGTGCGCGAACCCTGTCGAGCGTTTCGCGATGACCGTCTTCGCAGATGATCGCCGTTGCTCCGCTGCTGGCCAGGACTGCCAGCAATTCTGGTCCCGTCAGGCGGAAATTGACCGGCACGAAGATCGCACCGAGTCGGAAGGTCGCGAACATGGTGGTGAGGAAGGACGGGCTGTTGAGTCCGAGGTAGGCCACTCGGGCTCCGTCGGTGATTCCGCGCGCGGCGAGTACGGCGGCGAGTCTCGCGGCGCGTTCTTCCAATTGCGCGTAGGTCAGATCGCCGCCGACATATCGGATCACGATTCCGTCGGGCTGGTAGGCGGCATTTCCGTGGATTGCCGTCGCCGGATTGATATCCACCGTGGCACCGGGCTTCACCGATGGTGTCGTGATCACGAAAGCTCCTCGTGCTCGTCGTCGAGCTGGTTAGAGATGGTCGCCACCGGCCGCGGTGGCGAAGCCGCGCACTCCGATGCCACCATCGACCGATATCGCCTGCCCGGTAATGGGGCCGCTCTGCTCCCGCGAGGCGAGTAGCACGTATGAGCCGGTGAAGTCGCGGGGATCGGTGCTGGAATCGTGCAACGGAATCGGTGGAGGGGGAGCGTCCGGTGCCTTCTTCGCGAAAGAACTGGCGAGTGAACGCTCGTGCAGGGAAAGCGATTCGGGCCCGCGTAGGTCGGTGTTCATCCCTCCGCACGCGACACCGTTCACGCGCACCTTCGGGGCGAGTTCGTAGGCAAGCTCGCGCATCAGGCCGAGGCAGGCGTGTTTACTCGCGGTGTAGACGGGGCCGCCTCCGTTGACAAAAAAGGAGGCATTGGACAGCGTCATGACGATGCTGCCGCGGGTTTTCACCAGCTCGCGCCAAGCAGCTTCCGCCGCAAGGAAATAGCCCTTCACGTTGACCGAGAACAGTTCGTCGAAAGTGTCGGACAGTTCCTTGCCGTTCAAGCGCGTGAGCGGGCGCTGGTAATCCCAGATTCCGGCGTTGGCGACCAGGGTGTCGAGTTTGCCGAAGCGTTCAACGGTTTCGGCGACGGCTGCGTGCAACTGATCGGAATTCCGGACGTCGGCCTCGACAGCATGCATGCGCAACGGGTCGGGTGATTGCTCGACGACTTCTTCTAAGCGGTCGATATGGCGTCCGAGAATGGTGACGGATGCGCCTTCTGCGACGAAGCGTTCGGCGACAGCCCGTCCGATGCCGGTGCCGCCTCCGGTCACCAAGGCGACGTAACCGTTGAGCCAGCCGTTCATGCCAGCTCCGCCAGGAAATCGCCAACCAGGCGCTCGAATTCGCGTGCCCGCTCCAATTGCACCCAGTGACCGCACTTTCCGAAGATGTGCATCTGCACATTGCGGATCTGCTTGACCATGACCTGTGCGCCGTCGAGGGTGATGGTGCGGTCGTCACGTCCCCACAGCAGCAGCGTGGGCGCCTTGATCTTGTGCAGGTCCCGCCACAGGGGGTCCATTCCGTGCCGCTTTGCGAATGCCGCGTTGTAGTGGTGGTAGAACTCGATGTGGCTTTCGTCGAGTGATGCCTCGTACCGTGCCTTGACGACGTCTTCGCCGAACTGCTTGTGGTCGAAGACCATGGTGCGGATGAAGTCGGCCATCTTCTTTTGGCTCGGGCCGCCGCCGTTGTAGTAGCGGAACATCTCCTTCTGCCCCTCGGTCGGCGTGGGCCCGAACGGTAGCCAGCCGCCGCCAGGAGCCATCAGGACGAGTCCGGAGATTCGCTCGGGCCGCTGCTGGGCCATGGCGATCGCTGCTGCCCCGCCCAGACTGTTGCCGAGCAGATGAAAGCGTTCGATGTCGAGTGCATCGAGGGCCTGAAACAGTGCGTCGACAGTGATCTCAGTGATGGACCGAGCGTCGAGATCGGATTCGTTGGGCCGGTAGCTGTCGCCGAAGCCCGGCTGGTCGGGCAGGATGACGCGGAACCGTCGAGTCAGCGCGGCCAGGTTCTGGTGGTAATTGCTGACACCCGATGCGCCGGGGCCGCCACCGTGCAACATGACGAGTACGGGACCCGATCCCGCTTCGGTAACCGCGATCGGGCCAAGGCTGGTCGCAACGGTGTGGCGGGTCAATTCGATGTTGCGCTGCTGCAGTGCGAGATCGAGTTCGGAAATGGACACGGTTGATTCCCCTCGGTGTCAGAAGAAGGTCGAAATGTTCTTCGCCTGCAGGATGTTCTGGTCCAGCAGAATGGTGCGGCGGGCCACACGGAGTCCGGCGGCGGTTCGGCGCAGCAGATCGGTGCGTTGCCCGGCGAAGATGTTCTCTTCGCGTTCGAGCCGGTTTCGGTAGACGAGGAAGGCCGAACGAACCAAGAGGTCGCCGGATGTGAATCCGGGGTGCTCATCGGGATCCACTTGGTGGGCAACCACATTGGTGACGAGATGCCGTGTGCGCGAGGGTGGGTCCTCGGCCCAGGCCATGCCGGAATCGAAGCGGCGGATTCGCCACACGAGACTTTCCTTCGTCTCGTCGTAGTAGCCGGCCTCGCCGCGCGCGGCGATCGAGAGCGCCTGTTGGCGTCGCAACCTGTTGGTGCGCGTGGGCATCCAATAGTCCAGGTCGTCGTCGAGCAGCTCCAGCCAGTCGGTGAACCGGCCCTCGTCGAGCAAATCGGCTTCGAGGTAGTAGAACTGTTCTACCTCGAAGTGGGTCTCGCGGTCGGCTCGTCGGCCGGCGGCGGACTGCGCTGTCGTGGTGCTCACGGTGTCATTCCATCCCTTCTGCAGGAGCTCGCCGAAGCGGTTGTGCCGCAGAGCGGCACATCAGCCGCGCAGCAGTTTGCGGAGGTCGGTTGCGGTGTCGGCGAGGCGGTCGGAGTCCACGGCGATGCCTCGGTCGATCATTCGACGCGCGGCACGCACGGCGGTTGGTTCGTCGACGGCGACCGCGCCGACCACGAGACCACCAGCCAGCCCGAACGCGGAGAACGAGGAGTCGTCGAGTGCGCCGCGCAGCACGATGCGCTCGGCGGCGGACATTTCACCGACCGCCTCCACGTGCCGGTGGTGTCGGTCGGTCCAGAACCAGGGTGCGGTGTCGGCCGGCGGGGCGATACCGAGGATGGTCGCGGCGGCCCGCTGCCCGTCGTGTTGGGCCGCCTCCCAATGCTCGGTGCGTAACAGCAATGCTCCGTTGTGGCGGACGCGCGCTGGATCGCCGACGGCGAGAATCGCCGGGTTGGAGGTGGACTGAGTCCGGTCGACAACGATGCCACGGTCCACTTCGAGTCCGGCCGCCTCGGCCAGCGAGGTTTCCGGAACCATGCCTACACCGAGAATGACGACGTCGAAAAGCCAGGGCATGTCGTGCCCGGTCAGCCGAGCCTCGATGCCGGACCCGGTGTCGCGCAGCGTTTCCACGCTTGCACGCATGGTGCGGATGCCGCGCTGGCCGTGGAGGCGGTGGAGCCAGGTGGCGATCTCCGAGCCTATCGCCTGCGCCAGGGGCGGATCGGCAGGGTCGACGAGTACCACTTCACACCCGAGATCGACTGCGGTAGAAGCGACTTCAGCTCCAATTAGTCCCGCTCCCACCACCAGCGCTCGCGTTCCGGGCCGGAGAGCTTCGCGCAGCCGATCGGCGTCTTCTTCGCAACGTAGTACGTGAACACGTGTGCTTTCGCTACCCGGGATGGGCGGGCGGGCTGCTCGGCCACCGGTCGCCAGTACGACGTGGTCTGCTGAAACTGTTGTGCCGTCGGTCAATTCGACGGCACCGAAGGCGGGGCGAAGCGCGGTTACCCGGCTTTTGGTCAGGAGTCGTATTTTCTGATCGTCGTACCACCGCGACGGTTGCAGGGCGATCTCGGAGAGCTGTTTGGTGCCCGCCAGAAAGTCCTTCGACAGCGGTGGTCGGTCGTAGGGGAACTCGCCGGCGTCCACGAGGGTGAGGTCACCGACGAAACCGGCCGAGCGCAGCGCCGCGGCGGTGCTCACGCCTGCGATCCCGCCACCGACCACGACAACGCCGCCCGTCATGGCGCCTCGTTCGGGAACAGCCAGACCTCGCCGTCACGAACCTCGACGCGATGCGGACATGCGTTCACGGTGGCCGGAAGGCCCTGCACCTCACCGCTTTTCAGGCAGAATTTGCTCGAGTGCATGGGGCACTCGACATATCCGCCCTCCACCCATCCCTCGGCGAGGGAAGCGGTCTCATGTGTACAGGTGTCGTCGAGTGCGTAGACGCTGCCGTCATCGTCGCGCAGCACAGCGATATCGTCGCCCGTGCCAGTGACGGATTTGTCGATCGCGATTCCCTCGCCGACGGGGATGTCGTCGAGAGCCGCGACACGAATTCCCTTGCCGGTCATCGCTTCTCCATTTCGTGCCAGGCGGGGGTGTTCATCAGGTCACGCCAGTGGCCGTAGAAGGCGCGCCCGGCGGCGTCGCTGTAGAGTTCGCTGGTCTTGCCCGGATAGCGACCGTCTTCCTGCTCGGAGCCCATGCCCATCTGGTAGTTCAGCGGCACCCGGTTGGTGATGAAGCCGTTCGAGATGGCCTGCACCTCGCTCCAGTTCTCGCCGTCGTCCTGCTCGAAGATGCCGCTCGGGCCGAAGGTGCGCAGGTTGTAGAGCCGTTGTGCCTCACGGACTTCTGGTGGCATCGACTTGTCGACGACGGTCCATGCCCACACTTCCATGCGATCCGGGCCCTTCGGATGCCAGACCCGGATGGTGCCGATCACCGGCAGGTAGGAGAAATTGGGGAAGACCGTGGCATGGCCGTCGGTGAGTGGGCCCTCGACGCGGGCGTCACCTAGTCGCTCGCGCAGGGCGTCGTAATCGGTCCAGTCGTGCACTTGCTGTGCGTTGAACCTGTTGCGCGCGTGTACCGGAAACCCTGCGCCGTGGCCGTTGGGACCGACGTACTGTCGCCCGGTGCGGTGCACGATCTCGGTCTTGGGTTTCTTGTCCGGCGACAGCACCATGAGCGCTGACGCGTGGCTCATATTGACGTGGTACCAGTCGGTGGCGAACTGCTCGGCCGCCAATTTCCAGTTGCCCTCGAGTACCCATTTGTGCACACCGCCCACGACGGTGGTGCCCGCGTCGTCGTGGTCGAGCATGGCGTCCATGTACCAGGCCATATCGCCGAGGTACTCACGCAACGAGACGGGTTGCGGATTCCAGGTGCCGAAGATCAGACCGTGATACGACTCCACATGCGGTACCTCGACCAGTCCCCAATCCCCGGTGTCGAAGGATTGCGGGTAGCCGTCCTGGTTCGGGATGGAGACGAGCTTGCCGTCCAGGTCATAGGCCCAACCGTGATAGGTGCAGGTGAAGTTGCGAGTAGCGCCGAAATCGGCCCTGCAGACGCGGGCGCCGCGGTGGCGGCAGGAGTTGAGATAGGCACGGATCCGGCGGTTCTTGTCCATGGTGACGATGACCGGGTCTTCGCCCATGTAGGTCGTGAAGAAGTCGCCCGGCTTTTGGAACTGGTCGGTGTGCGCCAGGAACAGCCAGCTGGGGGCGAATACCCGGCGGAGTTCCTGCTTGTAGAGCTGGTGGTCGGTGAAGATGGCCCGGTCCAGCAGGCCGCCCTCGGAATCGACCAGTCCTGAGACGTCGATATTGCGAGCCAGCTCGGCCGGGCGTCGCAGCGCACCGCACGGGGCGGCGGTGGCACTCTCGCAACCGGTTGCGGGGTCGAGGGTGGAGGTCATGTCATCAGGAAAGCGGTAGCTGCACTCCGAACACCAACGCCTGTTCCGTAGGACGGCACACGAGCTATGGCCGGGCACCGACGGCGCGCGATCGTGGAACCCATGCTTGCAGCACAGGCCATCTCTCAGAGCGCAGACGATCCGTTGTCGGGTCTGGTGGTGCGTGATATTCCGGCTCCGTCGCCCAAACCGGGCTGGACGCTTGTGCGTGTCATGGCGACCTCGTTGAACATGCACGACCTGTGGACGTTGCGCGGTGTCGGCCATCCGCCGGAGCGGCTGCCGATTGTGCTGGGTTGCGACGCCGCCGGGTACGACGCGGACGGCAACGAGGTGATCGTTCACCCGGTGATCGCCGACCCAGACGCGGGTGGGGGAGACGAGACCTTGGACCCGAATCGGGCGTTGATGTCCGAGCAATTCGATGGCACCTTCGCCGAGTTTCTGGCGGTGCCGACGCGCAACTTGGTTCCCAAGCCCGCCTGGCTGTCGTTCGATGAGGCCGCGTGTCTTCCCGTCGCCTGGACGACCGCGTATCGAATGTTGTTCACCAAGGCTGGAATTCGGCCGGGTGATCGGGTCCTGGTGCAAGGCGCCGGTGGCGGGGTCGCATCGGCGGCGATCAAACTCGCGGCCGCCGCAGGCGCGGTCGTCTATGCCACCAGCCGAAGCGTGGAAAAGCGCGCGGAGGCGCTTACCTGGGGCGCAGACATCGCGCTGCCCACGGGTAACCGGCTTCCGGAGAAGGTGGACGTCGTGATCGAGACAGTGGGGGCGGCGACATGGGAGCACTCACTGAAATCGTTGCGACCCGGTGGCGCGATCGTCGTCGCGGGCGCGACCAGCGGCGCACATCCACCCGCCGACCTGACCCGCATCTTCTACCTGCAACAGCGCATTCTCGGCTCTACCGGCTGCACCCGCAGTGAACTCGTAGCGATGCTTCGCATGATGGAGACCACCGGTGTGCGGCCGGTGATCGATAGATCATTGCCGCTCAGCGATATTCACAAAGGCTTCCAACTGATGATCGACGGCGCCCTGACAGGCAAGGTCGTCGTCCACCCACCCGCCGCGATGCGCTGAAATCACCCGCTCACCAATTCCGAGGAATCGCTCATGACCGCAGCAGCAGTGGGTCTGTCCCACTCACCCCTGATCGGGCAAAACGACCCGGCTCTGGACGTACTGGACCGTGTCGGCGAAGCCATCACCACCGCAAAGAAGTTCATCGCCGATTTCGATCCCGAGCTGGTGGTGCTGTACGCGCCCGACCACTACAACGGCTTTTTCTACAAGGAGATGCCGCCGTTCTGTCTTGCAACCGAGGCCCACGCGGTGGGTGACTTCGGTAGCGCGGCAGGCAAGCTGTCCGTCGACACCGGCGCCGCCAAGCTGATTGCCCAGGGCGTACTCGATCGAGGCATCGACCTGACCATTTCAGCGCGAATGACCGTCGATCACGGGTTCGCGCAGCCCCTCGAGATGCTGTTCGGCGGGATCGATGCGGTGCCCGTGGTGCCGGTGTTTGTCAATGGGGTTGCCACTCCGCTCGGTCCAGTGAGCCGCATTCGCGCACTCGGCACTGCGATCGGGCAAGCCGCCGGCGAGTTGGATCTTCGCGTGCTCCATCTGGCCTCCGGCGGGCTGTCGCACGACCCGCCGGTACCGGTGCTACAGGGTGCGCCACCGCGGGTCGCGGAAGCACTGATCGAGGGGCACCCGCCGACACCGGAACAGCGTGCCAAGGGTGAACAGCGGGTGGTGCAGGCCGGCCGCGACTATGTCGCGGGCGCCAGCACGATCCTGCCGATCAACCCGAGCTGGGACAATCAGCTGCTCGACCTGCTGCAGGACGCAGACCTCGCTGCGTTCGACGACTGGTCCGTCGACTGGATGGGGCAGCAGGGCGGGGGCTCTGCGCATGAGGTTCGGACTTGGATCGCGGCCTACTCCGCTTTGGCAGCGAGCGGTGCCTATGAGATGAACTACCGCTTCTACGAGTCGATTCCGGCGTGGATCGCCGGGTTCGCCGTCACGACCGCGCGACAGCGATGACCTACCCGCACTTCATCGACAACGGCCTGACCGAAGCTCCCGTTATGGTGCTCGTCGGGTCCCTCGGCACCACCATCTCGATGTGGGACGACCAGTTGCGCGAGTTCTCGGGCTGGTATCGCACCATCGCGGTGGATCTGCCGGGGCATGGCGGAACTCCTGTACCAGACGAACGGTGCACGGTGGCGGGCTTCGCCGCCGAGGTGATCGCCCTTATGAACGCGCTAGGAGTGGACCGGTTCGCTGTTGTCGGCCTCAGCTTCGGCGGTGCAGTCGCCCAAGCCCTCGCCGCGCGATATGCGGACCGTGTCCTGTCTGTCGTGATCGCTTGTGCTGTAACGGAGTACAACTCGGACCATTGGCATACGAGGGCTTTGACCGTGCGAACACGGGGACTGTCGGAGATTGTGCAGCGAACGGCCGGGCGGCGTTTCGCACCCGGATTCGCCGAACGGGAGCCGGACGCCTATGCCCGGTCGCTGCTGACGTTGTCGACGATGAATCCCAAGGGCTACGCCGCCTGCTGCGAGGCTCTCGCAACTCATAACGCCCGCCCTTTGCTGCCGCACATCACCGCGCCCGCACTGATCCTCGCCGGTGAGCTCGACCAGGTGACTCCTGCGGCTCTGGTGCAGGAAATGACGAAACTGATCCCGGACTCGACCTTGCGCGTGATCAACGGCGCCGGTCACTTGGTGAACGTCGAGAAGCCTCGCGTATTCAACGCCGTTGTCGCTGACCATCTCGCGAACTCACTTCAGCGGCGATAACTCTCGTGCTGTACAGCGGAACGCCCAGCTGGGCTCGGCCCCGTTGCCGGGGCATGATCGCCACAGCAGCTACCGGAAGGATGTGGATTCACCCATGAGCACAACCGACGTCGACGCGAACACCGTCGTGCTTGCTGCCGACCGTATAACAAGCGCTATCCGTGCAATGCAGCCAGTGGAACCGCTGCGTGATCTGCTCGGTGTAGACGACATCACTCTCGCCTACACCGTGCAGGAGGAACTGACCCGCCGCCGAATCGCTGACGGTGCCGTGGTGGTCGGCCGCAAGATCGGTCTCACCTCACCCGCGGTACAACAGCAGCTCGGAGTCGACCAGCCCGACTTCGGCGTGCTGTTCGCCGACATGGATATGTCGGGCGCTGACGAGATTCCGTCGCGCAGGCTGTTGCAGCCAAAGGCAGAGGCGGAAATCGCGTTCATCCTGCGAACTGATCTTGCCGACGGCGATCTCGACGACGAACAGATCCGCGCCGCGGTTGGCCACGCGGTCGCCGCCCTCGAGATCGTCGACTCGCGAATCGCCAACTGGGACATCACGATCACCGACACGGTCGCCGACAATGCCTCCAGCGGATTGTTCGTCCTCGCCGAACAAAAGCTGACCCTGGACGAGTTCGAACCCCGCGAGGTCGAGATGCGAATGTACGCCGACGACGTGCTGGTGTCGGAAGGCACCGGTGCCGCGTGCCTCGGCGATCCGCTCAATGCTCTGGCATGGCTGGCCCGCACGGCCAAGGAATACGGAAACCCGTTGCGTGCCGGGCAGATCGTCCTCTCCGGCGCACTCGGTCCTATGGTGCCCACACCGCCGGGCACCCGAATCCGCGCCGAGATCGGCCCGCTCGGGTCGGTTTCCGCCACGTTCTCCCGGAAGGAAGGCTGATGAGTAAGACCGTTGTGGCCATCATCGGGTCGGGCAATATCGGCACCGATCTGATGATCAAAGTGCTTCGGCTGTCCGACACCCTCGAAGTGGGCGCGATGGTCGGCATCGACCCCCAATCCGACGGACTCGCGCGCGCCAAGCGACTGAAGGTGCCCACCACACATGAGGGCGTCGACGGCTTGATCGCACTTCCGAACTTCGACGAGATCGATATCGTCTTCGACGCGACCTCTGCCAAGGCGCACATCGCGAATGCCGAGAAACTCGCACCGTACGGGAAACAGCTCATCGATCTCACCCCGGCGGCGATCGGACCGTTCGTGGTGCCGCCGGTGAATCTGGACCAGCACCTCGAGGCTGGGGTGGACAACGTGAACATGGTGACGTGCGGCGGACAGGCGACCATCCCGATGGTCGCGGCAGTCTCGGCGGTCACCCCTGTGCATTACGCGGAAATCGTGGCATCCATCGCCTCCAAGTCGGCAGGCCCCGGCACACGCGCCAATATCGACGAGTTCACCGAAACCACCTCACACGCGATTGAAACCGTCGGAGGCGCGGCGCGTGGCAAAGCCATCATCATTCTCAACCCGGCTGAGCCACCCCTTATCATGCGGGACACGGTGTTCTGCCTGATCGGCGACGCCGATCACGACGCGATCCGCGCCTCGATCGCTGAAATGGCCGAGCGCGTCTCGCAGTACGTGCCGGGCTACCGATTGAAGCAAGAAGTTCAATTCACCCCGATCGCCGAAGGCGAGCCGGTGTACACGCTCGTGCCGGAAGGCGCCGGGCCGGTGACCACTCGCGTGTCGGTATTCCTCGAAGTCGAAGGCGCGGCGCACTATCTGCCCGCCTACGCCGGCAACCTCGACATCATGACGTCCGCGGCCCTGCGTGCGGCGGAATCCATTGCTCGGCGGAAAGCCGTTGCGGCAGTACCTGATTCGCGCTTTGCCACGGAGGCTGTTCGATGACCCACGAACTCTACATTCAGGACGTCACCCTGCGTGACGGGATGCATGCGATCCGGCATCGCATCGATCCCGCCGATGTCGGCCGCATCGTCGCTGCCCTCGACGCGGCCGGCGTCGACGCCATCGAAGTCGCCCACGGCGACGGCCTCGCGGGCGGCTCGGTGAACTATGGACCGGGCAGTCACACCGACTGGGAATGGCTCGAGGCCGCGGCGGCGAATATCCGCAATGCGGTGCTCACCACGCTATTGCTGCCGGGTATCGGCACCATCGTCGAGCTCGAGCGCGCCTACGAGCTCGGCGTGCGGTCGGTGCGCATCGCCACGCACTGCACCGAGGCCGATATTTCCGCACAGCACATCGGCAAGGCCCGCGAACTCGGTATGGATGTCTCCGGGTTCCTGATGATGAGCCATATGGCCGAGCCCAGGGAGCTCGCCGAGCAGGCAAAACTGATGGAATCCTATGGTGCGCACTGCGTGTACGTCACCGACTCGGGTGGCCGTCTGACGATGGACGGTGTGCGTAAACGCATTCGTGCCTATCGCGCGGTGCTCGACGCGGACACCCAGATCGGCATTCACGCCCACGAGAACCTGTCGTTGTCGGTCGCCAACAGTGTCGTCGCGGTGGAGGAAGGCGTCACGCGTGTCGACGCCTCACTGGCGGGTCAGGGCGCTGGCGCGGGAAACTGCCCGATCGAGCCGTTCATCGCGGTTGCGAACATCGAAGGCTGGAAACACAATTGCGATCTGTTCGCGCTGCAGGACGCCGCAGATGATCTGGTACGCCCGCTGCGTGATCGTCCAGTGCAAGTCGACCGGGAAACCCTCACTCTCGGCTACGGCGGTGTGTATTCCTCCTTCCTGCGGCACGCCGAAATCGCGGCCGAACGTTACGGTGTCGATGCCCGCACCCTGCTGCTCGAAGTTGGTCGCCGCCGCCTCGTCGGCGGTCAGGAGGACATGATCGTCGATATCGCCCTCGACCTCGTCGGGCAAAAGGCTGCGGTGCCCGCTGGCTGATTCTTCGAGGATGCTGACCGGCCTGTCCCGCGACCCTATTTCGTCAGTCGCAGCGGGGCAGGCCATCGGCGTTTCCGTACCCCGAATATCAATGCATTGCAAGGAGTTACGATGGAACAGCGGACCGATATCCGGATCCCGGTCGAGGGTGAGGAACTGCACGCCTGGTGGTATCCCCCGCATGACGTGAACGGACCGGCGCCGTGCGTCGTACTGGCGCACGGGTTCGGCGGTATCAAACAGATGCGCCTGTGGGCGTATGCGGAGCAATTCTCCGAAGCGGGATTCGGTGCGCTCGTGTTCGACTATCGGCATTTCGGTGAATCCACCGGGCAACCGCGTAATCTGCTCGACCTGGGAAAGCAGTTCTCCGATTGGAATGCCGCCATCACCGCGGCCCGCGCCCGGCCGGATGTCGACCCGGACCGCGTCGCAGTCTGGGGAAGTTCCATGTCCGGTGGCATGGTGATGATGGTCGCTGCGCGAGATGCGCGTATCGCAGCCGGTCGTCGCGAGATAGATCCGCACTACGTCGGCCAATCGCACACCGCTCTGGGGTGTCGGAAGCATCCGAACACGACCCATCGCCCGACCTCCGATCACTACCGCAGATAGTTTCCCGAGTCGCCCGTTCTGGGAAGTTACCGCCTGCTGGCGCGGCGCTGCAGTGTCTCGGCCTCGGCGAAATCATCGGGTCTTTCCGGCGCTGACCCGATGGGTGTAGGCGTGTCGGATTTTCCCGCCTCCCAGTACTTGCGAGGCCGATCGCGAGTTGCTCGATCTGGTTCCGGCACCTGCAGAATGCTAACGCTAGCGACCCGTGGCTAACTAAGGCTTTCGGGTGAGCCCGGTGTCACCGGCAAGCACGCTACTCGGCGTGACACCGAAGGCTTGTTTGAAGCTTCTGCTGAAGTGGGCGGCGTCGCTGAAGCCCCAGCGGTACGCCACCTCGGTGACGGTTCGGTATCCACCGGCGCGAGCGAGTTCGCGGTAGCACTCCTTCAGACGCCGGTCGCGGATCCAACGGCCCACCGTGGTTCCCGTATCGGCGAACACGAGATGCAAGGTGCGAACCGAAATGTCATGCGCAGCGGCAATGGAGCCGGCACAGAGACCAGGATCGTCGAGGTGATCCTCGATGTAGCGGCGGATGCGGACCAGCATCGCGGCCCGAGTCGTCGAGGGCGGACGTGCGTCGAGTGGGGCCAGCGCAGAATCGAGCGTGTCGAAAAAACTCTGGCACGCGATCGATAGAGCGGCATCGCTGAGATTCTCCAATTCTCTTGCGATAGAGCGTAATTGATCAGCGGCAATCGCCAGCAGTCCGGTTCCGGCCGCAGCCGACACAGCGCCGGCGGAACGTGACGCGAGGGTGGCCAGACCGTCCGGAACCCGATCTCGGGGAAGCAACAGCGTGAGCTCGCGGTGCGGGTCGACCGCATCGAAACCTTGCGCCAGCTCCCCGTCCCACACCAGTAGTTGATCAGGTGCGAGGAGTACTTCCTCGCCCGCGTAGCGGCACACCACTCGGCCGCTGAGATTCATGGAAACCCCGACCAGCTGACCGCGGTCGATGGATCCTCCGGCAACAGCCCGGCGTCCGGCGAACCGTCCGCCGTCGAAGTCGGCGATCGTGAGACCGTCCAGCCTGCGATAGCGGACGGCGGCGTTGAATTGTTCGTCCTTGGGGAACGTCAGCGACCAAGCCAGGTGCAATTCTGACATCTTGCTGTTCCAGGCATCGAACGCGCCAGTGCGCGGCAACCCGTCAGTTGACCAGAACGTAGCTGCGGTCAATTCGAACCCACCTTCGTCGGCGGGCACGCGCGGAGAACGTGCCAAAACCTCTGTTTCCAGTCAATTCGCATCTGTGCGCGATGGCAACCGATTCGTGCCGCCACGCGGAACGTCGCCTGTTGTTACTGCAACCGGCGTGAGTCCGCAGCGGATGTGCGCGAATGGGCAACCGATCGTGCACTCACGTACAAGCATAAGCCTCCGTCAGACGCGAGAGTTGGCTACGTCACAGGGCAGGGGCGCCCGCACATCGGGCCAGCCTGCATTGATTCAACCAGCCGAGCCCGGGATAGCTCACGGATTCGGCTCATAGTGGAAGGAGCGGCCGTGAGCGATCTGCGTCCGGTTGTCATCTACGGAGCCAGCGGTTCGACCGGTCGTCTGGTGGCCGAGTATCTGCGCGAATACAGCATTCCCTTCGTGGCCGCGGGTCGGAACAAGGCCAAGATCCAGGCGGTGATGGACAAGGTTCCGGGCATCGAGACCGCCGACTACGAAGTCGCCGAGGTCGACGGATCCGTGGAATCGCTGACGGCGCTGTTCGAAGGCCGCCAGGTGGTCTGCAACGTGGTCGGTCCCTTCCTCCGGTACGGACCGGTCGTACTGGAGGCTGCGGTCCGTGCGGGCGTGCACTACCTCGATACCGCCGGGGAGCAGTCGCACATGCTTCGAATCCAGGACGAGTTCGGTCCCCGGTTCGCTGCCAACGGCCGCGCGGTATCGACGGCAGTGTCGATCCAATACGCGCTGCACGACATCGCCGCCCGTATCTGTCTGGAAACGCCGGGGGTGGATACTCTCGAACTCGGGTCGTATGCCACCGCGATCCCCACCGTCGGTTCGACGCAGTCCATCTTCGACGTCATCCGCGCACAGGCGCACTATCTCGAAGACGGGAAGTTGAAGACCTACGACGGTGTCGTCGTCCAGGACCTCGTAGTCCCGGGAACCGGTTATGTGCTCAAGGGTACGAACTGGGGTGGTACCGCAATGCCGGTCTTCTTCAAGAACGACCGCCGGGTTCGCAACTGCCGCATGTATGTCGCCATGCAGAACCAGGACATCTGGAAGCGCGTCATCGATGTTGAGCGACTGTTCAAGGTGTCGCTGCAATGGCTTCCCGAGGAAGCGCTCTATCCGGTCCTGGATCGCATGGCGGCCATGATGACCCCCGACAGCCCGCCGCGCGAGAATCGGCAGATTCAGCGTTCGATCGACTGGTGCACCGCACGCGGCAATATCGCGACTTCTCGGGTGGTGATTCACTCGAGCACCGGCTACCAGATGACTGGCCTCATCCAGGCATACGGAGCAATGCGGCTGTTGGGCAATACCTATAACGGCGTCGGGTTCCGCTCTCCCGCTGAACTTCTCGGGCACCGAGAACTGATGGGCGCACTGGAGTCCTACGGCTTCGCGCGGATCACCGAGGAAACGGTGGCGTGATGACCAGCGGGTCTGCGGCTGCGGCCGAGCCAGTGTGGATCATCGGTGTGGGAATGACCAAGTTCGGCGTACGCCGCGATGCCTCGGTCAAGGACCTCACCCGCGAAGCTGTTGCGCAGGCTCTCGCCGACGCGGGCGCAGAGATGACCGAAATCGACGCCGCCTACTTCGGCAACACCTGCCAGGGCGTGCTCGAAGGTCAAGTGGTCGTACCCGGCCAGATTGCCTTGCGCAGCATGGGATTCCAGCGAATCCCGATCGTCAATGTCGAGAATGCATGTGCCACTGCAGCGACCGCGCTACACCAGGCGATCATGCACGTGCGGTCCGGCGCCGGAGACATGGTGCTCGCGGTCGGTGCGGAGAAGCTGAACATCGATGACAAGCGCCGGTCCCTTGCGGTTTTCGATGGCGGCGTCGATGTCCACGATCCCGATGGGGTACGCGCGGTGCTGCGCGAGCTCGGAGGCGAGGTCGAGGTCGATGAAACTGCTCCCCGCAGCACCTTTATGGACATCTACGGCGCTCTCGCGCGCGCACACATGAAAACGTTCGGCACGACGAAAGAGCATCTGGCGCTGATCGCCTCCAAGAATCACGGCCAGGCTGAGCACAACGATCTGGCACATTTCCAGGAGCCGATGACGGTTGAGCAGATCCTCGCGGCGCGCACGGTCACCGAACCATTGACCGTGCCCATGTGCGCACCGTTGACCGATGGTGCGGCCGCGGCGATCGTCGTGAACGCCGCGGGGTTGCGCCGCATCGGCAGCAGACGCGGCATCCGGGTACTGGCGACCTCAATGGCGTCGGGAACCGTTCGGCCATTGTCGGATTGGGAACGTTCGGTCAGCCGAAATGCGGCATTGGCGGCCTACGAGCAGGCTGGCCTCGGACCGGATGAGGTCGATGTCGCGGAAGTACACGATGCTTCGGCGTTCGGTGAACTGCTGCAGACCGAGCTGCTCGGCTTCTGTGAAATCGGCAGCGGTGGCAAGTTCGCCGAATCCGGTGCGACCGCGCTCGGCGGTGGGCTGCCGGTCAACCCCTCGGGCGGCCTCGAGTCCAAGGGCCATCCCATGGGCGCCACTGGGCTCGCCCAGATTTACGAACTCGTGCAGCAGTTGCGCGGAGAAGTTCGTGACCGCCAGGTTCCCGGTGCGCGAATCGCGCTCGCGGAGAACGGCGGCGGTATGTACGGCGGTGAGGAAGCCGTCGCCGCGATCACCATCCTCGGTGCTTGATACGCACCCGAAAACTACGGAGTCACCATGGAATACAAGACATTGAAGGTGCGTCGCGACGGCCGTGTCCTCTACGTCGATTTCGACAACCAGCCGCTGAACCTGATGACCATCGAAATGGTCGGCGAGCTGTTCGATCTGGCGGGCAAGCTGGTGTTCGATCAGGAAACCGGGGTTGTCGTGTTCGGCAGCGCGAATCCCGAATTCTTCATCGCACATTTCGATCTGCAGGACCTGTTCCGGGCGATGAGCGATCCGACCGTGCCTCAGAGCAAGTACGACGACATCAACGTGCTGCAGGCGCTGACCACCATGTGGGAGGCGCTGCCGCAGGTGACGATCAGCCTCGTCGACGGCATCGTGCGTGGCGGCGGGTTGGAGTTCCTGCTGGCCACCCACATCCGTTTCGCGACTCCGGAGAGCAAGTTCTGTTTCCCGGAGGTCAGCGGTGGTTTCCTGCCGACCGGCGGCGGTACCACTCGGTTGGCACTGCAGATCGGCCCGGCCCGCACTCGGGAGATCGTTTTGTCGGCAAGGGATTTCGACGGCACCGAGGCCGCGGCCTATGGTCTCGTCAACCGAACCTTGGATGCGAAGGAAATCCGTTCGTATGTCCATGATCTGGCGCAGCGTATCGCGGCGCGTCCCGCTGGGTCGGTCGCTGCGGTGGGTGAGGTGCTGAAGACGGTTTACACCAGCGCTGTCGATGCGCAGTTCGCCGGATTCGCGGTCGAGAACACCGCCATGAAGACCCTGCTGGCGATCCCTGCGGTGCAGGAATACCTGCAGGGGCTGGCTCGGCTGCAGGATGTCGAGCACGAGCGTGATCTGCCCGGCACTATCGCCGAATCCCTGTCCACAGCGGCGAAATAGAGGAGACGTGCCATGACACAGCAGCTCGACAAAGAAGTCCGGGCGTCCGTGCGGCCGGGTATCCCGCACACGGAGCTGTCCGGATTCGAAGTGCTCGGTGAGGACGAACGCGCCGTGCAGCAGGCGTTGCACGGGTTCGCCAAAGACGTGATGCGTCCGGTTGGTATCGCGCTCGACAAGCTCACCGCGGAAGAAGTTGTCGCGCCGGGCTCGCCGTTCTGGGAATTCCTGAACACGGTCGCCACTTCCGGCATCGAATTCGACAACGCGATGGAGGGTGTGCCCGCTGCCGCAATGGCCCGTCTGCAGGCCATTGCTGTCGAGGAGCTCGGCTGGGGTGACGCCGGCTTGTCCGTCACGCTCGGCGCGGGTGCCTTTCCGAAGATGATGGCGGGGCGGGCCGGCAATCAAGAATTGGTCGAGCTGTGCACGGGCAAGCTCGGGGCATGGGTCGGCACTCAGCCCGACCGCGGTTCCGACGGGCTGAGCCTGTATCCGAACGAACGGCACGCCACCGCCCCGCACGGCAATAAAGGCAATCTTACCGCACGGGTATCGGGCGGTGACATCGTGATCAACGGCCAGAGCTCGGCATGGGTCACCAATGGGCCGGTAGCCCAGGTCGGGCTACTGACCATCGCGGCCGACTACGGTGATGGCTTCTTCGACGACGAGGGACATCCACGTGGCGTGGAAGTGATTGTGCCGCTGGACCTTCCGGGCGTCAGCCGCGGCCGTCCGCTGGAGAAGCTGGGCAAGCGAGCGCAGCCGCAGGGGGAGATCTTTTTCGATAATGTGAAAGTGCCTGTGCGATACGCGCTCTCGCTCGGCGACGAATATTGGCGCGGCCACGCCGGTACCTGGTCCACCGCGGGCGTCGCAATGAGCCAGATCATGACCGGCCTGGCCCGCGCCGCGTTCGAGTACGCGGTGGCGTACACCCATGAGCGTAAACAGGGTGGTGCGGTGCTGGCCGACCATCAGTTGACGCAGTATCGGCTCGGCAACCTCGCCCGTAAGGTCGAAACCATGCGGGCGGTAGCTCGCCGTACCACCGATTACACATTCCTCTCACCCCAGAAGCACCCGTACTACACCGCGTCGGCCAAGGTGACCTGCACCGAGCTGGCCTTCGAGGTAACCGACGAAGCCCTGCAGCTGTTCGGTGGCTATGGCCTCACCCGGGAATACCCGATGGAAAAGTTGTTCCGTGACGCCCGTTCCTCGCGTATCGAAGACGGCGAAAACAACTTGCTGGCATTGAAGTTCGGTTCCCTGAACTCGATGCTGCATCGCGCTGGCAAGCTGCACCCCTGACGCGGGCGCTCGAAAAGGGAAAGATCTTCATGGCAATCACCGACTTCTTCGATCGCGGCTGGCGAGGCGATCCTGAGGGCATCGCCTTCGTCGCCGGCGATCGCGAGTATACGTACGCCGAAATCGGCGAACTATCCTGTCGAGTAGCGAATGCGCTGCTCCAGCAGGGACTTGCGCCCGAGACAAAGGGCGCTGTGCTGGCGGGCAACGACCCACTGGCTTGGGCGTGCGTGCTCGGCCTGTGGCGGGCAGGGCTGGCATGGGTTCCGGTCAATCCGGCCAATCCACCCGAAGAGATCCAGCGGCTGTTGTCGGGGTTCGACTGCGAGGTGCTGTTCTGCCACGAACAGTTCCTGCCGGTGGTCGCCAAACTCCGCACCGAGCTGGAGCAAATGCGCACCGTGGTCTCGCTGGGCAGCGACACTGCAGTGGCCGCTTCAGCCGACGCTCGGGTGCTGGACGAATTCCTGGCCGGAGCGACAGGCGATGTGCCGGACTACATTCCGGGCGCCGACGGTGTCGCTGGCATCATGCCGACCGGTGGCACGACCGGAGCACCGAAGGGGGTGATGAACACCCACCGAAGCTTGACCGTCAGTGCCGTGCACCAGATGCTCGCCGCCCCCTACCCGGCGAATAAGAAGATCGTGAACCTCGTCGCCGCCCCGATGACGCACACGGCGGGCACTCTCACCCTGCCGTGCACCGCCCGGGGCGGAACCGTTGTCGTCATGACCCGTCCCGATCCGGTCGCTCTGCTCGACCTGATCGAAAAGCGCCGTGTCACCGAGATTTTCCTGCCTCCGACGGTGATCTATCGACTGCTGGAGATCCCGGGCATCGAGCAGCGGGACTTCAGCTCGCTCGAATACCTGATGTACGGGTCGGCTCCGATGTCGACAGAGAAGCTGCGCCGCGCCATCGAGGTGTTCGGCCCGGTGCTGCACCAGGGCTACGGGCAGACCGAGGCGCCGTCGGGCATTGCCTTTCTGCGCCCGGAAGATCACTTCCGCGATGGGCAGATCGCCGACGACACCAGGCTTTCGGCGGCCGGTCGGCCGGGGCCGATGGTGCGCGTCGAGGTCATGGACAATGACGGAAAGATCCTGCCGGTCGGCCAGCCGGGTGAAATATGTGTGCGCGGTGATCTGGTCATGAAGGGCTACTACAACGCTCCCGAGAAGACCGCCGAGACGATCATCGACGGCTGGCTACACACCGGTGATGTCGGCTACCTCGACACCGAGGGCTTCCTGCACATCACCGACCGCAAGAAGGACATGATCATTTCGGGCGGTTTCAACGTCTATCCGAGTGAGGTCGAACAGGTCTTCTGGTCGCACCCTGCCGTGCAGGACTGCGCGGTAATCGGCACCCCGCACCAGGACTGGGGTGAGGCGGTCACGGCGGTGGTCGAGCTGAACGAGGGCGCGGAGGTGTCCGAGGAGGAGCTGATCGCCTATTGCCGTCCCACACTGGGCGGCATCCGCACACCCAAGAAGGTCGTATTCGTCGCCGAGCTGCCGCGCAGCGCGAACGGCAAAGTCCTGAAAAAGGATGTCCGCGAATCATTCTGGCGCGGGCACGAACGGCAGATCTGACACCACCCGCGGGCTCGTCCCGCCCGGCGACGAATCGAGAATTCCTTGACCACCATGACGGCCGCGCGATATCACGCGGACACCCGGACCTTCGCCTTGGAGCAGGTCGCCATCCCGGAACCCGGCCAGGGCGAGGTGCTCGTCCGGGTCGAGGCCTGCGGCATCTGCATGTCCGATGTCCACCTGGTAGAGGGCTTGCTGCCGCCGCCGATCCCCGACGTGACCCCCGGACATGAGGCTGCGGGCACTATCGCGGCCATCGGCGCGGCGGTTCCGGACCGATGGAAGGAAGGCGCGCGAGTCGCGCTGACGCCAGGCCGCGCCTGTGGCCGGTGCGCGAATTGCGTACGCGGCCGGAGTGCGGATGAGTGCGTCGACGTGCAGGTGATGGGAGCCCATTATGACGGGGCCTGGGCCCAGTACGTCGTCGTCGGGTACGAACAGCTCGTGGCGGTACCCGACAACATTCCGCTCGAACAGGCGGCCATTCTCGCCGACGCGGTGACCACCCCCTATTCGGCGCTGGTCGACACAGCGACGCTGCGCGCGGGCCAGTCGATTGGGATCTGGGGGCTCGGCGGTCTCGGAACGCACGCTGTCCAGATCGCACGGCTCGCCGGTGCGGCACCGATCATCGCCCTCGATCCCTCCGAGCCCGCCCGGGACCGTGCATTGCGGCTCGGAGCCGACGTTGTGCTGGATCCGTCAGATCCAGGGCACCTCGACGAGATCAGGACGCTGACGAAGGGGAGTGGGCTGGATGCCGCGGTTGAGTTCGTCGGCTACAACGCTGTCCGGGCGCAGGCGGCGGCCGCGCTGGGACAAGCCGGCAAAGCAGTGCTCGTCGGTCTGACGCCCGAACCGATCACCTTGCCGGATCCCATCACGATCCAGCTGCGGATGCAGGAGATCCGTGGTCACCTAGGCGGCGGACTGCGTCATCTGGAGCAGCTCGTGTCGCTCGTCGAACTCGGGCGCCTGGACGTTTCCTCCTCGGTGACCGCCACGATGCCGCTGACCGAAATCGACAAGGGCATCGCACAGCTCAACTCACGCGAGGGCAACCCCGTCCGTCTCGTCGTCCTGCCGCAGGTCTGAGGGAATCATGCGACGCACCATCTACGAACCCGAACACGAGATGTTTCGCGACTCCGTGCGCGGTTTCGTCGACCGGGTACTGAAGCCTCGACACGAGCAGATGCTCACGGACAAGACCGTGCCGCGAGACATCTGGAAGGAGGCTGGTGCCCAGGGACTGCTAGGGCTGGCGATTCCGGAAAAGTTCGGCGGCGCGGGCACAGACGACTTCAGGTTCAACGCGATTGTTGCCGAGGAGGTCGCGGCGCTGAGCCTCGGTGTCTCGTCGTGCTTCGGCATCCACTCTCATGTATGTCCGCCCTATATCGTCGAACTGGGCACCGAAGAACAGCAGCAGCGCTGGCTGCCCGGAATCGCGGCGGGCGAACTGATCTGCGGGATCGGCATGACCGAGCCCTCGGGCGGCACTGATCTGGCCGCGCTGAAGACGACCGCGGTCCGCGACGCGGACGACTGGGTGATCAACGGTGCGAAGACGTTCATCACCAACGGTTTCCAAGCCGATCTCGTGATCGTCGCGACTCGCACCACACCTGGGGCGGGCGCCAAAGGAATCACCTTGTTTGTGGTCGAGGACGGCATGGCGGGCTTCACCCGCGGCCGCAAGCTCGACAAGGTCGGCCAGGACGAAGCCGATACCGCCGAGTTGTTTTTCGACGACGTGCGGGTGCCCGACCGTAACCGGCTCGGCGAAGTGGACCGGGGCTTCGTCGCGATGATGCGGCTGTTGGCCCAGGAACGCCTGGCGACTTCGGTTACCAGCGTCGGTCATGCCGCCCAGATTCTGCGCGAGACCATCGAATACGTGAAGCAGCGGAAGGCCTTCGGCCAACCGGTCGGATCGTTCCAGTACAACAAGTTCACACTCGCTGAACTGGTCACGACCATGGACGTCACGACAACCTTCCTCGACCAGTGCGTGATCGCCCATACGCGCGAGGAACTTTCGGCGACTGATGCCGCGAAGATCAAATGGTGGTCGGCTGAGGTGCAGAACCAGGTTCTCGACCGCTGCGTCCAGCTGCACGGCGGGTACGGCTTCATGAACGAGTACCGCGTCGCCCGAGCCTGGCGCGATGCCCGGATCACCAAGATCTGGGCAGGAACCAACGAAATCATGAAAGAACTCATCGGCCGCGATCTCGGCCTTTAGGAGAGACGACATGTCGCAAGCCACAAACTCAGCCTCGGTCAACCGGCAATGGTTGCTCGCGGAACGCCCGATGGGCGCGGTCACACCGGAGCACTTCCGCTATCACGAGGCGGCGATCCCGGAGCCCACAGAGGGCGAAGTACTCGTCCGCACACTGTATTTCGGATTCGATGCCAGCCAGCGCATCTGGCTCACCGACGACGGCGGCTACATGCCATCGATCCAGATCGGTGAACCGATGCGCACCATGGGCATCGGCCAAGTTGTCGCCACTAATGATCCCGCATACTCGGTCGGCGACCTCGTCGAGGGCTTCATGAGCTGGCAGGATTACGTTCTCGCCCGAAGCGACGGGCCGATGCCGCTGCGTGTGCTGCCGAAGGCGGACTTTCCGCTGTCGTGGAATCTCGGCGTATTCGGTGTCGGCGGCCTGACCGCGTACTTCGGCGTGGTGGACGGATTGAAGGTCAAGCCGGGCGATACCGTCGTGATTTCGGCGGCTACCGGGGCCACCGGCTCGCTGGCCGGCGGCATTGCCAAGGCGCTCGGCGCGAAGACCGTGATCGGTATAGCAGGTGGCCCCGACAAATGCCGTTGGGTCCTCGAGCAGCCAGGCTACGACGCGGTCATCGACTACAAGAACGACGACATCGCGGAGCAGTTGAAAGAGCTGTGCCCCAACGGTGTCGACGCCTACTTCGACAACGTGGGCGGCGATATGCTGGACACCTTGCTCGTGCAAATGGCGCCGCTCGGGCGGGTACTGATCTGTGGCGCCATGTCCTCGGGCTACACCGACGTGCAGGTACCAGGACCGAAGAACTATATGCAGATATGTACGAAGCAACTCACGATGCAAGGCATTCTGCTGTTCTTCTATCGCGACCAGCTGGCCGACGGAGCGGCACAGCTCGCGGAATGGGTTGCCGAAGGTCGCCTGAACGTAGCAGAACGCATTGTCGACGGTTTCGAGAACGCACCCGCGCTGTTCCCGACAATGTTCTCCGGGAAGGAGCCCGGCAAACTGCTGCTGCGAGTGGCGGATCCGGACTAGGACAGCGAACGAGCATGGTTAATCCAGTAGCAGTAATCACTGGCGGCGCAAATGGAATAGGCTTCGAAGTCGCCCGACGTCTGGCCAGCTCTCACCGGGTAGCAATCCTCGATATCGATGGTGACGCTGCCGGTGTCGCCGCAGAACTGATCGGGGATGGCGCGATCGCCGTGGAGTGCGACATCGTCAAACCGGAATCGGTGAAGGCCGCGATCGGCGCCGTCCTCGAGAAATTCGGTCGGATCGACGTCGCGGTATCGAATGCGGGTATCGGGACCGTCGGTGTGGCAAGGCATTTGGATCCGGATGTACTGGCCGTCCAACTGGACGTCAACCTCACGGGCAACTGGCGTTTCATTCATGCTTGCCTGCCGCATCTGATCTCCAGTCGCGGTTACGTTCTCGGTGTGGCTTCGGCGGCCGCGATCATGAGCCCGCCGGGGGAGTCGTTCTACGGTGCCAGCAAAGCGGGCCTGGAAGCGCTGCTGAATACACTGCGGACCGAGGTCGCGTACCTCGGGGTCGGGGTGGGAATCGCGTACCTCATGTTCATCGACACGCCGATGGTGCGCGACGGCGACCGCGAGCATGCCGACCTCGCACGGATGCGTCGGAAACTTCCCGGTGCCGCGCGCAAGACCTATCGGGTCGAATTGGCCGCCGACTTGCTAGTGCGCGGAATCCGACGGAGAGCACGCCGCATCTTCGTCCCGCGCTCTCTGCGGATCCAGCACATCACCCGTGGCGTGCTGTGGCCGGTCATCGACCGGCAATTCGGGCGTGCTGCTCCTGAGGTCGACGGTTTGACCGAAGCGAAGGTTCTCGAAAAAGGAAGCTTCGCAGCGGCTTTCAGCCGCGGACCGCTCGCGGCACATCAACAGCGGAGCCAAGACTCCGGTGGTAGTTCGAGCTGATCACGCCGAACGCCGTTGTCATGGCAGGTTTGCGCAGTTGGTCGGTGCTTACGCACCGGCCAACAGTCGCATCAGCGCCAACGCGAGAGAAGCTTCTACCCACTCGCTGAGAGGTCGTCCATCAGAAGTGAATTCACTCGAAGGTCCCCAGCCGTAATGCCCTACTGCTTCTGGAACGCAAGTTTGGGCAGTTTCCCGAAGCACGGCCTCGCCCTCGGTGTTCAGCATCCGATCGGGCAGATGTTCTGTGGCCCGAGCGGAGTCGAGCACGGCATGAGCCTCGGCGGCCTGGTTGACGTAAACACGGATTCCCGCGGTCGGCCGATGACCTCCGTTGTGATGTGCATCACTGGATTTGCCTAATGCTCGAGCATGGGGGATCTACATCGATCGAGTTCGATTGCCGCACAGCGGAACGATGAGTCCCGGGCGTCTGCCGTGACGCGGCGGCGACTATTCGCGCGCTCGGCGCATTACTGCCTAATCTCACCGCCTGCGGAACGAAGCCTCTACCTGTGTGCGTGCCGCCCCCGCTCGGCGACCCAGGCGGCGATCTGGGAGCGCGAGGTGAATCCGAGTTTGGTCAGGATGTGTTCGACGTGTCCTTCGACCGTGCGCTGGGAGATGTGCAGGCGGCTGGCGATGGACTTGTTGGTCAGACCGTCGGCGACTAGATCGGCAACTTCGCATTCCCGTCTGGTCAGTTCCGCCGAGGAACCCGGGCCCCGAGTTGTGGCCGGCGGCCGGTCTCCCAGGGCGAAGTCGGTTGCAGCATCGAGGTCGAGCGAGGCACCCTCGCGATGTTTGGCGTCGAATCTTGGTCGGCCCAGCGCGTGACGGGCGGCTCGCTCGCAGTCCTCATGGTGGACCGCCAGATTTGGGAACAGCACCGGGAAGGTGCCCGCCGACTGAGACAGGGTTGTCGCGGCGCCCAACAGTACGGCGGCACGGTGTGCATCGCCTTGGGCTCCGACAATCCATGCCAGTGTTTCGAGGGCAATCGCGGCCATGAGCGAGTCTTTGAGCTGCCTGGTCAGCTGCAGTTCCTGCCGGAGCAGCCGCAGCGGGCGGTCGCTTTCTCCTCGGCGCCACGCCGCAACGGCCGTGGCCCACAAGGCATATGACCGTTGTACGGAATCGCCATGGGACTCGGTGATCGCCAGGGCCCGCTCATGGTACGAGAGAGCTTCCTCGTTGTTCTCCTGCAGTGCGTGCGACCATCCGAGCCCGAGCAGCGCAAAGACCTGACCATAGACGTCGCCTTGCGCGGTGAACGACTCGAGGGCGGATTCCAGGGGTGCGCGTGCGCCGGAAGGTGCGCCGCAGCGGACTGTGTGAAGGGCTCGAGTGAGATCGGCGAACGCGTGCACGATTGGGTGCTCGGTCTGTTCGGCGAGTGCTTGGACCTGTGCGACCAGTGCGGACGCGGCGTGGGCATCGTCTTGGGCTTCGACCGTGAGGCTGGCGCGCCACAATGCTTTCGCGCGGACCGCCGTGGCGGCAGGGGGCCATGCGAGGGCGCGGTCGAGCCAGTGCCGCGCCTCACCGACTTGGCCGCGAGAGAACCAGAACGGTTGCAGGGCCGCTGCGAAGGACAACGCGGCCTCTGTTTCCGCTTCTGTGTTGGTCAGGCAGAAGTCCAGTGCCTCACGCAGGTTCGGTTGTTCGCGGTCGAGGCGGGCGATCCACTCGAGCTGGCGTGGACTGATCCAGTCGGTATCGGCGGTTTCGGCGAGTTTGCGGTACCAGTCCCCGTGCTGGCGCCGCAATTCCGTATATTGGCTGGCTTCGTCGAGTTTGTCACGGCCGTAGTCGCGTATCGTCTCGAGCATCCGGAACCGCACCACCGAGCCAGGATCCTCCCGGATCAGGATGGACTTGTCGACCAGGGCGGTCAGCACATCAAGGAGATCTTCCCCTTCGAGGTCGTCCTGGCAGACCTGTTCGGCTGCGTCGAGTTCGAAGCCGCCGGCGAAGACCGACAGCTTTGCCCAGAGTGTTTGTTCGGCCGGGGTGCACAGCGAGTAACTCCAGTCGATGCACCAGCGCAGAGTCTGCTGGCGGCTCGGTGCGCTGCGGCTGCCATGGGTCAGCAGCGTGTACCGGTCGGTGAGTCGCTGCAGGATCTGCTCGGGTGACAGTGCCCGCAGCCGTGCCGCGGCCAACTCGATCGCCAACGGCAGTCCATCGAGGTGGCGGCAGATCTCGGCCACTGCGGCGACGTTGTCCTCGGTCAGAGCAAAGCCGGGGACCGCGGCGGCGGCTCGTTCGACGAACAGGATGATCGCATCGTAGCGGGGCGCACCGCGCAATGACAGCCGCCGATCCGGATCGGGAACCGTCAGCGGCCGCACCCGCAGCACCGCTTCTCCGCCGACGTCCAAGGGTTCGCGGCTGGTGGCGAGGATCCGTAGCTTCGGACACGCCCGCAGCAGAGTCTCGCTGACCTTCGCTGCCGCGTCCACGATTTGTTCGCAATTGTCGAGCACTAGTAGCAGCTGCCGTGGCGCCAGGTAGTCGATCAGCACATCGAGCACCGGCTGCCCTTGCGGGCGCAACCCCACAGCGGCGGCGATCACCCCGGACAGCAGGCCACCGTCGCGTAGCTCCCCGAGCTCGACAAGCCATACCCCATCCTGGGAGTCGCGTTGCGCACTGGTCGCAACGCGCGATGCCAGCCGTGTCTTGCCGACCCCACCGATCCCGGTCAACGTCACCAGCCGAGAGGTCGCCAGCAGGCCCTTGGCGTGGGTCAATTCCGTGCGGCGTCCGATGAAGCTCGTCAGCTCGAGGGGAACAGACCCCCTTCCGTTGATCCCTGAAGCGAACTGAGTGCGCCCTCGCGCCGGAGCGCCGACAGCGCTCATCGGAATCAACGGAACCGGGGTACTTTCTTGCCGATCGTCACCGGCGTCGGCCCGCACCGCCATATCGTCGACGGGCCACCCGCGCCCGGCCTGCAACTGCTGCAATTGCGCGCCCAACATGGCCGCGGAGGGCCGCTGACCGGGGGTGCGGGCCATCGCATGTTCGATCACTTGCGAGAGCTCTTCATCGATGCCGTGGTCGCGCAGATTCGGCGTCGGCTGGGTAGTGATCCGCACGAACTGAGCGACCACTTGCTCGCCGCTGTGCCGCTCGAATGCCGCGTGCCCGGTCAGCGCGGCGAACAACGTGGCGGCGAGCCCATAGACGTCCGCTGCGGGGCTGGGCGCCTCGCCCGCTAGCACTTCCGGTGCGGTGAATGCCGGCGAACCCGTCACAGTGCCGGTGGCGGTGTGAAAGCCATCCGGGATTCGCGCGATTCCGAAGTCGGTCAATGCCGGCTCACCGTAGTCGGTGATCAGGACATTGCCGGGTTTGACGTCCCGATGCAGGATGTCGAGCCGGTGCGCGGTCTCGAGCGCCCCGGCCAGCTTCACCCCCAGCCGCAATGTCTCCTCCGCCGACAGTGGACCGTGCCGGCGGATCCGCGCGTCGAGGGAATCCTGCGGATAGTAGGGCATCACCAGATACGGGCGACCAGACGTAGTGGTAGTACCGACTTGCAATACGCCCACGATGTTCGGGTGTCCGGTGAGTCGGCCCATCGCCCGCTGCTCCCGGACGAATCGATCCTGGTTTGCGTCGTCCAAGTCGGCGGTGAGCACCTTGACCGCCACCGTCCGGTCCAAGGTTGTCTGGGTGCACCGATACACCACACCGAAGCCGCCGCGCCCGATTTCGTGTGCGTCGGTGAATCCGGATGCTGCCAACTCCGCTGTGATCTCAGGGATCACAGCGCGCTGAGTTTTCCACGGGTCGATATCGCCCATACGCCGGTCCTGCTTCGTGACGTACATCAGGATATAGCGCGGATCAGTCCATCGCCTTGCCCTTTGCCCGCTCAACTCGTGGCACGACGATCGCGCTCTGACGCGCCCGGCGGAGCTGCGTCGCTGGCTTACTATGGCCAGGGCCGCGTCGTTCCGCAAGAATGACGATATGCAGATCAAAAGTGACGGTCGCGCGGACGAGAACGAACTCGTCGCGCGTAACGTCCGACGCTACCGGCTGGAACGGGCGATGTCGTTGGGCGAGCTCGCCAGGCGCTCTGGGCTATCGAAGCAGACGCTGTCGAAGATCGAGCAGGGAGTCGGCAACCCGACGGTGGAGACGCTGTCACAGCTGGGCGCGGCGCTCGATGTCACCGCACGGCGGCTGCTGACCGAGTGGGGAACACCCGTGTACGTGCAGCGAGCCGCGGACGGTGCGTGGGTCGACGGCAGCCATTGGTCGGAGCGCATGCTTGATGAGACGTACGGATCCGGCTACGTCCGCACGCTGATCCTGCGACTCGAGCGAGCCGCGGGCCATTCGGAGGCGACCAAACCCCACGCGCCGGGAACGCTGCATCACATTTACGTCATCACGGGCAAGCTACGTACTGGTCCGCTCAATGACCCTGTGGATCTCGCCGCAGGAGATTTCGTTCGCTTCCCAGGCGATGTCCCGCATCGCCACATCTGTGTGAGCGAGCGAGTTGTGGCGCACATGGTCACGACCATCCCTCAGGTTCGCCAGTTCGGTCCGACCGTCACCCCGGCATCCGCATAGTCCGCCCAGGGATCAGTGCCCGGACGATTAGGCCAAGCCGAGATCGGTGCCGGCGACGGCGGTGACGTTCGAACGAACGTCGGCCCTGGACACGGATCCGTTGCCGACGCTCCACCGAACTTCGAACGCCGCTAAGTGGGTGATGTGCCGCTGTGCGGCACAACAACTTTGGCGAACTCCCGAGGTAGGGATGGAATGACACCGTGAGCACCGCGACAGCGCAGCCATTCCCCGGACGCCGCGCCAGGCACGCCACTCATTTCGAGATCGAGCAGTTCTACTTCTGCGGGGCCGAACCGCTCGACGACGGACGCGCCAGCGATTGACTGGACGTGCTCGACGATGATCTCAACTACTGGATGCCCACTTGCGCCAGCCGGCTACGCCGCCAGCAGCGTCTCTCGATCGCCAGTGCGCAGCGTCGCCGGGCACCGCCAATTGTCGACACGATCTCCCCGATGCGGAACTGAGTCCACAAACCTTGCGATAGGGGATGAGACCATGGGAAGACTTTGGTGGATAACGGCGATCGTGAGTGTACTTCTGATGATATTGACGATGGCCATCCTCATGATCGTGCTGGGCTCTGCGCAGCCGACCCATCAGCTGGGCGGCGTCATCGTCGGGCTCGGTCCATGGCTGCCGTCATTGACGAAGAACGCCGCCTACTTGCCACGGCGGCCGCGCGGGCAATTCTGATCTCATCCAGCGTCAGCGCGGGAGTCGGTAGTGCACCCGCCGGGGCGCGCATCCCATCCAACAACAGCGCGAGGTACCGGCGCCAGACGTCCGGCTGCACCGACTCAGCGAACACCGTGACCGTATGCACCATGGGGATCATCGCAAGCACATCAGACGGCACCAGGTCCGGCCGCACGTAGCCACAGGCTCGTGCTCGATCGAGCAAGGCCCCCACAACAGGCGCGACCGACGCCTCGAATCGATCGAAGAACGTTGTGCCATCCTCCAACTCGGTGATGGCGATGGCGATTCCGCGATTGCCTGCGACGAGTTCGCAGATCCGCTCGAGCAGCGACGTCAGCCCGAACCACGGGTCGTCTTCGACCGCGGCCGCCGCTGCTCGTCCTTCGAGCTCGGCGACATACCCCTGCAAAATCTCAGCGAGCAATTCGGACTTGTTCGCAAACCGTCGATACACCGTGCCGACGCCGACCCCCGCCGCTTGGGCAACGTCGTCGAGCGTCACGTCGACTCCACGTTCTGCGAACAGCCGATCGGCAGCGGCTAGGATCCGCGTCAGATTTCGTGCGGCGTCTGATCGCATGCGGCGGGTTCCGGTCGAAGTTCCGGCGACGTGCCGGAATCAGGATGAATAGCCGTGATCAGAACATGCACCGCATGGACTGCACCGCGTGGATGAAGTTGCCGCTCCGGTAGGTGGGTTCGCCGGCTTGGATGTTGGGAAGAGTTGTCAGCAGCGTGCCGAACAGCGCCCGTAACTGCATCCTGGCGAGATGGGTACCCAAGCAGAAGTGCGGTCCGCCCGCACCGAAGCCGACATGCGGATTCGGATGGCGGCTCAAGTCGAAGTGCTCCGGGTGGTCGAACACCTCGGGATCGCGGTTTCCCGATGAATAGATCATCACCACCTTGTCGCCCGCAGCGATGTGCTGACCGCTCAGCTCGTAGTCGCGGGCCGCGATGCGGCCGAACGTCATCACCGGAGTCGACCAGCGCACGAACTCCTCGATAGCGCCGTTGATCCTGCCGGCGAAGTCCGCCATCAGCCAGTTGCGCTGCTCGGGGTTCTGGGTCAGCGCGTGCATTGTCAAGCTGGTGGTCTGCCGTGTCGTGTCATTCCCGGCGGTTGCCATCAGCACCATGAAGGCACCGATCTCAGCGTCGCTCAGCCGCTCGCCATCGACTTCGGCCTGCACCAAGTTCGTAATGAGATCGTCCTCGGGCGAACGGCGGCGCTTCTGTGCCATCTCGACGGCGATCTGATGCAGGAACATTCCGTTGACGACGATTACGTCGAGCGGATTGCGATCGCCGAGAAAGGGGGGATCGGTGGCCGAGACCATCGCGTCGGCGGCGTCATACACTGCATGCCGCTGGGAATCTGGCACGCCGATCATGTCGCAGATCGTCACAAGCGGCAGCTTCAACGCACAGTTGGAGACAAAGTCGCACCCACTCCCGGCTTCGAGGAGTTCGCGCACAATGCGAAGAGAATTTGTCTCGATACTTTCCACGAGCTGGCTGACCGCCCGCTGCGTGAAGGCCGAACGGACGAGCCCCCGGATCTTCGCGTGTTTCGTGCCGTCCATCGCCATAAACGACAACGAGGCCTCGATCAGTTCCTGAGGTGCCGGCTCCGTGTGCACCCCTTTGCTCGAGATGAACACATCGCTATTGCGGCTGACTTCGGTGATATCGGCGTTACGTACCACCGCCCAATAACCCGGCTCGGGCGGAAGCGGGATCAGTGTCGACTGCACGGGGCGCTGCCACGATATCGGGCGCTCTTTACGCAGGATCGCAAACGTCATCTCACGCTCGTCGGCAGTTGCCGTCCAGAATTGCCTGGACGAGATGTCGAGCTCATCGAAGGCTGCTTTACCTGGGATGGCCGCACTGACGTTTGTCATGCCTGCTTCTTTCTCTCGCACACTCACCGCCTGAATCGGAATCGTGATCAGGGCCACATCGTGGGCCTTCCGACGGTAGAGCTTCTGATAGTCGGCGTCAAGACACACTGTCTTAGACGAGCTGTCTTAACGGTGGGTATGCAATGCTAATCTGCGAAAGTGCCTTCCATCACGCGTAGTCCCAAGTCGAAGCGGACGACGTCGGACGCTGACCGGGAACGACGGCGCGATGAGTTCCGTCGCCGCCTGCTCGATGCGACCGAGTCGCTAATGCGAGAGGGGGCTTCGTTCACCGAACTCGGGGTTGAACGACTCGCGGTCGCTGCCGGTAGTTCGCGGGCCACGTTCTACGTGTACTTCAAGGACAAATCGCAACTTCTCGGAGACTTCGCCGAACAGATACTCACGGAGGTCGGCGACGCGGTTCAGCGACTCTGGCAGACCAGTCCCCCCAGTCCCCAACAGATGTGCAATGCAATGGGCGAGGCCATCGCCGTCTACCGCAAGCACCAGCCGATCCTTACCGCGATCACCGAGGTTGCCCAGTACACGCCCGAGATCGACGCCATTTATCGCGACCTCATCGAGCGTAACGCCGGCTACAGCCGGGATTTCTTGGAACGCGAACAGGCGGCCGGGCGAGTGCGACCACTCGACAGCCCCGAAGTGGCTCGCGTGATGACCTGGATGGTCGAGCGATGCTGTCTGCAGATGCTGCGTGACGCTTCCGGCGAGGCTGATGTACGCCTCGCCGAAACCTTGGCTCAAATGGTCTGGGCCACAATCTACCTCGAAGATCCCAGCACTGGTCGAAGGTGAGGAATCTGCCTGAATTATGGGTCGTCACCGTCGCGTCCAATGTGTAGTCCGCGGATATTCGATTGTGTCCGGGGCCAACGCTTAGTCCTCCGGCGGAACGAAGTCGACGAGCCGGACTGGGATATAGCGCGGCTCTACTAGCGCCGACCACTCGACTTCACCGGCAAAGCAGATATCCTCGGTCGCTGCCAGCAATTCCTCGACGGCGATACGTAATTGCATCTGCGCTAGCGGCATTCCGACGCACCTGTGCAGGCCCCAGCCAAACGCGAGGTGCTCGCTGTTCTTGCGGCCTTGGGGGTCGAGTTTCAAAGGTTCGTCGAACACTGCGGGGTCGAGGTTGCCGGCAGCGTACATCAGATAGACACGATCTCCGGCGCGAATCAACTGCCCACCGATCTCGATGTCTTCAGAGGCGGTGCGCGCGAACCAACGGAGTGGTGTATTGAGTCGCAGAGACTCCTCCGCGATCGCCGGAATCAGATTCGGCTCCTCCCTGAGGCGGCGCTGGAGTCCGGGGTCCTTGACGATCTCGACCAACAGACACGCGATGCCTCGTGAGGTTGAGTGGTGGCCGCCGGCGAGGAACGCGAGCATCGCGCCATGGAGCTCAGCGTCCGAGAGTTCGACGCCACCGACTGCCCGGGTTCTGAGAATGCCCGAGAGCCAGTCGTCGCCGGGCTTCGCCAGCTTCTCGGCAACCAGACCATCGAAGATCTCGCGCATGGCGGCCACAGGATCGGAACCGTCCGGCATGGGTGCGCGGTACAGAAAGAGTGACTCGGCGACCTGGACCACCCGCTCCTTGAGATCGGCCGGGGCCCCGACGATCGAGAAAATGACATCGAGGGGCAACGGGAAGGCGAAACTTCCACCGAGATCGGCTATTTCAGCGTTACGCAATGATGCGATGAGACGTCGGGCGTGGGAGCGCACCATCGGCTGCAACGCGCCCACGGTTCGGGGTCCAATGGCGCTGGTCATCAACTCGCGATGCGCTGTGTGGTCAGGCCGGTCATACTCCAATGCGGCAACCTTGGGTATGCCGTCGGCACGTGGGAAACGAACCCCCTCGCTCGAGCGGAAGCGCTCATCCTTCGTTATCCGTTTGATGAGATCGAAACGGCCGACGACCCACATACCGCCCGCTGCTTCGGTCCATGCGATTCCCCCAGCTTTACGCACCATCTCGAACACATCTATGTCGTGGAACCGCATCGATGGGTCTGCTGAGTCGAACGGTACGGACGGTGATGGGATGGCGGTCATCGGCACTCCCTAGTTCTAAGTGAGAAGTTCTAGCATGCTAGTTAATGGAATGTTGTCGAGAAGACATGTTCGGCCGTCGCGTAAGAGGTGGGTCGGCCGACCCAACGTGCTGGTCGCGAACGAACTATGTACAGCCTTGGTCGTCGTCTGGGTGATTCAAGCGCGGGGGATGAGAAGGTGGGAGTCGTAACGACCACCGGTATGGATGATGTGCAGGCCCCGATTGCGGTCCGAGTAGTGCCTTTGCGTCGGCGTGCCGACTGGGTACTTGTTGATGTCCGTGCCCTGGATGACAAGCCGCAGCGTTTCTCCTGCGCGGAACAGGGTCCCCGAGGGCAAGATTTCGATCTCGACAGGAACCACTTCGCCCGGTGCGAGCTTCTGCTCCCGAAGGTGCAGGAGCCATGGCTGATCGGGCTTTGAACGATCCTCGTCGAGTTCGCGGTGGGAGACTCTCAGCCAGCCGAGCGCGACATTGCCATCTTCCCAGATGGAAAAGAAGGGGAAGCTCACCGGATTGCCGTCGGAATCGAGCTTCTGCATGGCTACGAATAGATCCATGTCATCAGAACCTTCAGCCTCTACCCACAGCTTCAACTTGCTGTTGCCGATCAGCTCGCTGTCGGAAACGAACGTGTGACTGAACACGAGCTTATCCGTCTCGTCCTGTGGGTTGTAGAACCCGCGAGTCTCCGCCTCGACCGGTTCGGTTTTCAGGGCTTCGCACGCAGCGTCCAGGTAGAGCGGATGCAGGTCGATCCCGGGTAGTGGCCATGACTGTTCTTCCTTGAACTCCCCGACGTAGGAGCGATCACGGACTTCTAGGCGTACCGGAGGCCACTCGTTGACGCCGGTATCCTTATCCAGCAGAAATTGGTCGAAGAAGGCGCGTTGGCGCGCAATAGATTGGTCGTCGTAGTAGTAGCCCCACTTCTTTCGACCGTGGATCTCCAGCCACTTTCTCTCTGATCCGAGAGCCTTGTAGGCCTCGAGGGCACCGCGGGTATGTAATCCGTGGTCGGACCAGCTGGCAACAACGTAGGCCGGAACGTCGATATTCTCCCAATTCCCGCGCTTCGTCTCCCAGTATGCGTCGAAGAATGGGTGCTCATCGCGCATTCCGATCGTGTCTTCGACCGTGGATCGGGAGAACAGCACACCCCGTTGCCACCAGGTGAGAAACTGGGCCTCGGGAATTCCACCATGGAACGCGACGTCGCGGTAGAAGTCGCTGAATCCCTCCCAAGGGTTCATCGCCGCGAGATGCGGAGGGCGGCTGGCGGCGGTGAGCCACTGCATGACCGCCAGATACGACACGCCGGCCATGCCGACCTTGCCGTTGCTCCACGGCTGAGTGCCTGCCCATTCGATCAGATCGTGATAGTCGGTGGCCTCCTCGATGCCACATAACGACTCGGCGACGCCTCCTGAACCCCAGGTGCCGCGGGGATCGACGAGGATGACCGCGTACCCGGCCGGGCACCAGTAGGCCGGGTCGGGGGCCTCGAAAGCCGTGTAAGTAGATAGCTTGCCGGCTGGCACACCGGTGTCGACCGGAAAGTCCTGAAGCTTTTGCGGCGAGTGCTTTCCATACGAGCTCCAAGCGACCAGCGGAGCCACCGGCTGATCGCCGTCAGGGCGGTAGATATCGATATAGATATCGACGTTGTCACGCATCGGAACGGCCACGTCTTTCTCGATGATGAGGCCGTTCTCGACTGTGCGGCGGTACCCGAATCCTGGATAACCTCCTAGGACCGGGTCAATGCCGTCCTTGTACCGGCGTTCGAAGTCAGCGGTAGTCACGACAAGGTCCTTTATTTGGTGAAATACGTACAACAATCGGTGTCGTGATCGGCAATATTCATTCCGCGAGGAAGGCCAGCACGAGCTTGTTGAATTGTTCTGCTTGCTCCCATTGTGGCCAGTGGCCTGCGCCGCTGATCAGCTCGAATCGGCCTGCGGGAATCTTGTCGGCCATATCGAGTCCCGCCTTGGCCGGCCCTGACGGATCGTCGCTGGTCCACACAACCAGCGCTGGACCGGGGACGGCCGAGAGTTCCTCGTCGGTGATGCGGTTGCGCATGCGGACCTGCGGGTCCTGCAAACACAGAATGTGCCGCATCGAATCTGCGAAACCTGGCTGTGCATAGATCCCACGCCGAATCTCGACGAGCTCGTCGGTCACCGAGGAGTTGTCGGCCATCAACCATTCGAGTCGGGCACGGATGCGGTCGGGAGTGGGGTCGTCGGCGGCAGCTTGTGAGAGCGATCGGATCGTTTCCATCGTCTCAGGGCGGGACATGGTGCCGCCGGGGGTGTTCAGGACAAGCTTTCGGACCCGATTGGGGTGGCGGGCAGCGAATTTCACGGCGATCCAGCCACCGAGCGATTCACCGTTCAGATGGGCCTGCTCGATATCAAGGGTATCGAGCAGGCCGAGTAGGTGTTCAACGTAGTGGTCCAGTTCCAGGTCATGTTCGGAGAAGGTGGTGTATCCGTGGCCGGGGTAGTCGTAAGCGAGTACTCGGTATTGCTTGCCGAAAGCAGCGAAGTTGCGGGCGTAGGCCTCCAGATGTCCACCGGTGCCAGGCATCAGCACGACGGTCTCGGATCCGGTGCCGGTTTCGAGCAACCTAGTCCGCCACGGGCCAACTTGGACATATCGCACGGCGAAATCCAAGCCGGGGAACGAGGTCCACACGGACGATGAGTGGGGCATGTCAGTTCTCCTGACTCGAAGAGGTGGCGGGGACAGCCGTGGTGATCGCGAAACCGGCGATCCATTCGGGAATGGGTCGGTAGTACGTGGATCCGACGGTGTAAGGCCCAGTGGCGGCGAGTGCGGCATATCCCGCAATCCAGGTGCGCACCTCGTGCGATGAATGCCCGGCCTGTTCCACGAACCAGTCGACCGACCATCCGTCGACGCGCTCGAGGTCGCCGGACTTCAGTAGATCGAGGAACTGGCGATCCCAGTCCGGGTTCAGTGCCTGCATTTCGGTGAAAGTGCCTGCGGCAAAGGCGCGTCCGGCATTGATCACCCGCTCCTCGCGCGCTGCCCGCTCAGCTGGAGTCGGGTTTCGGCCATCGATGAGACGGGCTTTGACCTCAGCTCCCGCGGTATCCATTCTCGGGACCGGCGGATCGTGGGACAATCCGCCGGACGCCAGGAACAACACTCTTCGATCCATTCCTGAAACCGCGTGACCAACCGCGTTACCCAGCAACCGGATACGGCTTACCGGGCCGAGTGGCTCGCCGACGGAATTGATGAAAATCGGCACCGTAGGTTTCGCGGTAATCGAGCCGAGCAGTAGTTGCATGGGCTGAGCGAAACCGTGATCGACAACCATCCTGTCCGAGAGCGCCGTATCGATTCCGCTGGCCAGAACCGCCCGGGCGATGACATCAGCAGCCGCGGCGTCGACGTCGAGGGAGCCGTGCTGGGTTCCGTAGTCCCCGACGGAAGTGCCGGCGCGGCCGACACAGAACGGGGGAAGCATGTCGTAGAAAACGCCGTTGTAGTGGTCCGGGGTAAAGACGATGACCAGGTCCGGGGCGAAGTCGGCCACAAATGATCGGGCGTCTGCGAGGGCGCTGTCGACTTCAGCGATCACCGAGGGGTCGGGGTCGTTTCGACCCATCAACGGTGAGTGCGACAGTGCGCATAAGGCGACTGGCATAGGTATGTTCTCCTGGCTGCCGAACTCGAGGATTAGAGGGCGACTACGTCGGTTACGCGATCTGGAGTCGTAGCGTGCGCGGAGTCCACGACACGGTTGCCGAGAACCGAATCGATCGCACACCGTAGTTCTTTCGCTGCCGTGCCCTCGTCCCAGACCGGGGCGGCATGGCGCCATGCGACGTACCCGTCGGGGCGGACAAGAATCGCACCAGCTTCGTGAACTTCTCGTAGTCGTGCCCAGTCGAAGTAGAGGTCTGCGGTGTCGGTTGCGCCAGTGATGACGGTGGTGAGATACGGCCGGTCGAGTAGTTCGACGGCGCGCGCCCACGCTTGGCCGGCGACGCCGGTGATGAGGGTGAACCGTCCGCTGCCGGTGATGTCGAGGGTGGAAATCCGTCGCCCGGTGCGGTCGATGAGCCAAGCGTGTGGAATCTTCGCACCGGGCCGTGTTGTGGCCTTCAGGAAAAGCTGGGAATCCTTCTCGAACGTCTCGGGTCCGGCTTCGGAGTCGGCGATCACCGCACCGGATTCGTATCGGTGATTGAGCTCGATTCCGTGTGCGTTGAACTCGAAATTCTTCAGCTCCATTGCCTTTCGAAGCTTTTCGCGGACCTCCGCACCGGCGGGACCGGGGTCGTGAAATCTCGTCAAGCCCGCGGACAGCGGATCGGTGTGACCGTCGACGCGCAAGCAGGCATTGAAAGGTGTGTAGTCCAGACGAGATTGGTTCGCGCGTGCCACAATCTGGGCGCCAACTGGTTGGCGCTCGAGACTGTAGGAGTCGAGCAAGGACTCATCGGCGTAGCCGCAGATGACGTAGGCCAGTTTCCAAGCCAGGTTGAACCCGTCCTGGATCGAAGTGTTCGAACCTAAGCCGCTGCTCGGAGGGTGCCTGTGCACGGCGTCCCCGCCGCAGAACACACGTCCCTTGGAGTAACTACGAGCCACGGCCTGATTGACGAGCCAGGTCGAGGTCGATCGCACCTTTATCTCGAGTCCGGGATCACCGACCAAAGCCCGAACCTTCGCCAGCACTGTGTCCTCGGAGCGATCCGGCTCGCCCGCGGCAAGGTCGTACCCCCAACCGGCGATCCAGGTGTGCCACGGACGCACCGCACGCAGCAGACCCATCCCGATTTCGCCGAAGTCGGCACTCGAGGTGACGATCCAGTTCAGGATGCTGGGTCGGTGCTCGACATACCGCGATAGATCGGCTTCGAACAGGACATAGACCGTGCCGGCTCGGGCGTGGTGACCATCGAGTTCGAGTCCGAGTTCGTCGACGATCTTGGAACGGGCACCATCCGCGCCGACGAGATAGCGGGCTCGCATCGAATAAGTGCGCCCGGTGAGCAGGTCTTGCAGTTGCGCGGTTACTCCATCGGCGTCCTGGGTGTGGGACAGGTACTCGGTATTGAATGAAGCGGTGGCTCCGCGATCGGCGGCGTTCTTGAACAGCACTGGTTCCAGATACATCTGAGGGATGTCCAGCATCGGGCAAGGACTTCCCTTGATGTAATCGCCGATCCGGTCGTCGCCGGTACCCCACGTCCTCAGCCTCGCGATCTCCGGCCCGGACAAGCTCGTCGTGAACAAGGTGTCGCCCATCAGCTCCCACGGTGTCGCAGACTGGGCAGCTTCCTGTTCCACACCGAGGTCGCGCAGTACCTCGACAGTGCGCTGATTGGTGATATGTGCGCGCGGCGTATCGGACAACCAGTTCCACCGGTTGACCAGGTGGACGCGAATTCCATAGGTGGCCAACGCAAGAGCTGTGGCCGAACCCATCGGCCCGGTCCCGACCACGAGCACATCGGTATCGAATGCATTACCGTTCAACACAATTCACTCCTTGGCATTGGCAGGCGCGCTCGACGGCAAGGCGTCGAGTACGTCCTGGACGGTCACTATCTCGGCGAGAAGTCCCAGCGAGCCCAGCGAAGCGGTATGAACCTCTGGGCTGGCGGCCGCGCAGGCATCGTCGACGACCACGACTCGATAGCCGAGGTCGCTGGCAACACGAGCGGTTCCTTCGACAGAGAAGTTCGTCGCGACGCCGCAGAAGACGAGGGTGTCCACATCTCGGTCACGCAGCGTTGCGTCCAGATCGGACTCAGCGAAGCCACCGACCCGCTGATGCGTGATCACGATGTCCCCGTTATGCGGCGCCACGTCGCCGACGATCTTGGCGAGCCGACTGCCGTCCTTCAAACATCCTGTCTCGGCGACGATTCCGAGTATCGGGGAGTTCGCATGTAAGTCGGAGAAATCCGGCCGCCATGCCACGCGGGTGTAGACGATTGTGCCGCCCGCAGCGCGAATCACGTCTGTCAGGGTGGCAATGCGACCGAGTACTCGGCGTTCGGCTACCTGTTGATAGAAGAAGGAGGCAAACGCGCCGTCCGGTCCGACGATGTCTCCTTGGCAATGGACCGCCACAACGGCTGTGGTGCGAGGGTCGAGCTCCATGACGTTCTCCTGAACTGGAATGCTAGCGTGCTAAGACGCTAGCTGGGAACTCAGCCGAACTCAAGTGCTAGCATGCAAGCATTCTTGGTTCGGGAAGGGTGCCCAATGATCGAAAACGGCTACCGACCGCACGAGCAATCGGGTGGCAAGGGGACCTCAGCTGGCTCCGCAGGCTTTGCTGTCGGCTCGGCTTCCGCACGTCTTTCGGGTGCGCGCCTGTCGACGGCACTCTATGAAGCGGTGAAAGAGCGTCTCCTCGAAGGACGGTACGCAGCGGGGGAGAAGATCGTGGTGGAGGCGTTGCGAGAGGAATTCGGCGTGAGCAAGCAGCCCGTTATGGAGGCGCTACGTCGGCTGTCCAGCGACCATCTCGTACGCATCATTCCGCAAGTCGGATGCGAGGTTGCTCGTTATAGCCCGCAGGAGGTCGAAGACTTCTTCCTGCTCTTCGGTGGAACTGAAGGCGCCATCGCGGCCGTCGCAGCGGTGCGCCGTACCGAGGCCCAACTCCATCAGCTTCGGCAAATGACAGATTCTGCTGATCATTTGGTCGATTCGATCGATCCGCGAGATCGTGCGCGCGGATATCTCGCCCATAACCGCAAATTCCATGCAGCTATTCATGTCATGGCGCACTCCCGGATCATGGTCGAAACCAGTCAGCGGCTGTGGGACATGTCCGACTTCCTCATAAGTACTGCGGGGCTGGACAATCCACTGGCAGACGCCATCCCGCACCGGCAGCGTGATCATCATGAGATCCTCGACGCAATCGCCGACCAAGATGCCCTGGCTGCTCGTCAGGCGATGGAGGGGCACATCACCGGGACGATCCAAATTATTCGTGACGGCGGCGCGCCGCCAGACGCCACCGATTGACGTGCAAGTTCGGTCGAGAAGGCATGGTGAGAGGTGTCAAGGATGACAATCTCCGCCGCCGGACATGATCGTGACGATCGTGCCGCCGTAGAAAAGGCGATCAGTTTGCTGGCCGCGTTCGGGCAGGAGGCGAGTACTGGCGTTGGTGTCAGCGAGCTTGCTCGCCGCGCGCAGCTGAGCAAGTCGACCGCGTTCCGCGTGCTCGGGGTGCTGGAGCGAATTGGAGTCGTCGAACGTGTTGGTACCGGCTATCGACATGGAGCCAGGTTGCATGAGCTCGGCTCGGTCGTGAACGCGCCCGAGCACGATTTGGTCCGCGACTTGCTACTGCCGTACCTTACCGACCTGTACGAATCGACTCACCACACCGTTCATTTGGCGAGGCTCATCGGCACCGACGTTGTGTACCTCGCGAAGATCTACGGCCATCGCACCGTGGTGGCGCCTTCGCGAATCGGCGGCACGCTACCCGCCCACGCCACAGCAGTGGGCAAGGTCCTACTGGCTTACCATTCCCTCACTGCGGCAAAGGCTTTGAGCGCTCCTCTGAGCGCACTTACGGAACACACACCATCACCGACGTATCAAGGCTCAGTGAGGAATTGGGCGCGATTCGGTGCCGCGGTGTCGCCTACGACAATCAAGAAAGCCGAGTCGGACTGTGCTGCGTCGCGGTACCGGTGTTCGACAAGCGCGGCCAGGCCGTCGCCGCGCTCTCCGTCTCCGGAGTGCACGGACAGCTCGACGTCCATCGCTGCGAGATCGGCCTCCGCCGTGTCTGTGCCCATGCTTCCAGTGCGCTGTCACGTGTCCGGTTGCCCCGAACAATGTGATCACAACGCTTTGTGTCGGGGCCTATATAGGTAGGTGCCGGTCACGAACGCGATGGGAGCGCCATCGACCGGCGATATCTCCGATTGCGCCGAAAGAACTGTTCGACCCGACGACAGTATTCTCGCCACAGCTACCACGGGTTCTCCCGTGGTATTTCCGATCAAATTAGTGCTCAAATGGACGGCGAGCGGGAATCGGGAAGGATCGCTATCCTGCATATCCAGCAAGCCTAGCATCGAATTTGCCACGTCCCCCAACTGAATAAGTGAACCAGCGGCGAAAACGCCGGTGGGCTGGGCAATCTCCGGCCGCCAATCCATAATCAAATGGACCGCCGATTCGGAGGCGTATAGCGGCCTGATCCCAAGGGTCTGGGCAAGGTCGACACCATCTGGCGGGACGGTCCTATCCCACAATTCGAAAAGCTTCTCAGTCCTGGCTTCGTTGTCTACCATTTACTTCCCTGTCGTTCTGCCGCGGACCGTGGCTGTGGCCGACGATTTCCGGTGGATGACGAGTGTGACCACTGCCGATGGGGGCAGCGTCTACGGCATGTCTTTTCCGCTGGCCATTCCCGCTTCCTTGTGTGACATTGTTTTGGGTGAGATGCCGAAGTCACATTTGAAGCCGCGAGCGCGGTCGAGATGTGATCCCGTTCCAGAGATCGACCAGCCTTGCGGCGGCCCGCGAATTTGTCGCCGTTGAAATCGGCAATCATGATGCTAACGATGCGGCTGCAGAAAAGGCAGCTTCGAAACACTCGCCAGCCGGGAACGACAGTCGCGAGGCCAGACGGAGTCCGGCCATATTTCTGCTCCACGCGTCGATTGCGCTGTTGTCTCGATCAAATGGGCCCCTACTTCCACTGACTGGCGCATATTCAGAACGCGCATCGAGTCCGAACGTCAGTAAACACCTGCAGGCCGCGATCCGCAGCGAGGCGTGCCGTTAAGCGGAACGCGATTGAGCCGCCGCGACTAGGTTTCATCACCCCGCCCGCCGGTCGCTTCCGACGACCCGCGAATACCGCTGTACTTGGCGGAGTTCGCCGCCGAACATGTTTCGTCGGGTTTGTGGCCGGTTGGTTCGGCCACTTCCGATGCCGTCGTGGAGATGATCGTTGGTGTTGGTGCTGAACGTCGATCCTCCCACGGACTGATCAGTCTCATGAACCTCGTTGTGGGGGTCAGGGGTTCGAGTCCCCTTAGCTCCACAGAAATAGCAGGTCAGGCCCGGTCTAAGACCGGGCCTGACCTGTTTTATTGTTTCTTCCCCCCGTTTACCCCCCGTTTTGGTCTCCGGTCCTGTTCGCTGGTGCCTTCTATCGGGGTCGGGCCGTCCCGCTGTGTCCACCGAAACCCGGTTGTCGCGATCGGTAGCAGATTGCCGTCACAAACCGCAGGGATGCCGTGCGCACATGTTGAAACAGTGCCACTGGTGACGATCTGGCCGCGGTCCAGCGCGGTCTGCTCTGTCTCGAGCCTACGTGGCGCCGTGGGCGCATCCTGCGTGTTGAGGTCGCCGCCGTGCACCCGATCAGGGGTTGGGCTGCACGCCGCGGTTGGCGTGAGACGAGGCAGTTGGTCGGGCCATGCGCTCCGCAACTCCTCTGCACCCGTGCGTTCACGAGGATGATCGGCGACATCCTCGTGTCGTGAGCATCACCTACACTGGTCATAGCTCGGTGTCGGTGTCCACGCTTACAGTAGTACTGTAAGACGGAACGGTGAAGGTGGTGACTTGATGGCAACCAGTGATACGAGCTTCCTGGAGTACCTCCAGCTGCAGGATGGTCCCGAGCTCGTGACGAAATCAGAGCTGATTGCCGCCGTCCGGAAGCAGGGCCTCCGTCTGACGGCTCGCCAACTGACCTTCTACGCCACTGAGGGACTGGTACCTCACAGTGTGAGAGTCGGCTCCCGAGCCGGGGTATATCCGAGGATCGTCGTCGACCTGATGACCTGGATTCTGCGGGCTCGCGACATCGGAGTGTCGATTGAGGCTCTACGTGAGCTCGAACCGGTGTGGATGTTCCTCATTCGTGCACGGACCTCGGAGGTGCTCGATCTCAACGAGCTTGAGTATGTGGCGCGCCAGCACGTCAAGCTGACCGAGGCTGCGATCAATGTGCCCAGGTTGGTGATCGACACTCTGGGGCAGCTCCCGGCCCGGAAGGTCAGGATCGTCGACAAGAACAACGAGGGTAGGTGTTCGACGGATTCGTCGACGACCATTGGCTTTGCGATCGCCCGGAGGCCGGTGGACGAAGAGGGGAACGTGGCCGACGCGAAGTGGTTCGTGGCAACACGCATCACTCTGGCCTTGCCGATGAACTACTCGACAGACCCGACGACGGTCGTGCTCGGTTTGAAGCCGAACGAGAAGCTTCCACCCGACCCTACGATCCGGATGGCTGAGGCATCGCAGGAAGAGGTGAGCAGCTGACGGGCACGCAAAAACAAGGGTGAGACGGGTATGTCCAGTACCCGTCTCACCGTGAAGGTCGCTACGCAACCTGTCCTTGCAACGACAGCGTACGGCCCTCGCTTCGATGAGAGAACACAAACACCGAAGATCGAGGTAACAATCACCATGGCAATTCGAATCACGGCGGTACACCTGGAGGGCGGCAACGCCCACTAGCACATCCAGGAGCTGCGGTGGGTCCTTCAATCCTCCGGCAAGGTCGACCAGAGCAGCCGCCAGTCGATCGTCAGCTGGATCGAAGAAGGCGGGAAGGCATTCGTCGAGGAACCCGGGGCTCCCCGGGTCGAGGTCCGCGTGGTCGATCCCGGCGCAGGCCGGGCGATGTACCTGCAGACCTACGCCGACGGAGTGAAGACCAACAACCTGCTGCACCTTCCCCATGACTGATCTCGATCGGTAGGTCGAGATTGATCTCACCGAGCACGGCGTAGGAACACGTGTGCCTGCGCCGCGCCGGGCACGCCTCGGTGGGATGCAATCCCTCGGGATCGAAGCCGTTCGTTGGGTAGGGGCGTGTTATCTCGGCGCGGTCGATCCTCGAAGCGAAGTCCCACGCCGAACGGGGGAGATCGCAACCGATGCGGCGTCCGCCCTTCTTCCAGACGGCCACGACCGGCGGGCGGGGTTGCGCACTGCCGCCGCCCGGCCAATGGGTGGTCGGGCCTTTCAGCGGTAGCGGTGTCGGATTCCCCAAGACGCTCCGCACGGCTCGCCGCCTCGGCGAGCCGTGAACTCAGCGCGGTCTACAGAGCGGTTCGCGACTCATCACACAAGCTGAATACACACCGTTGATCGGAGGCCGACACCGCGGCGACCCGACCGACACGTCCACACCGGAGGTCTCCGATGAAGCTCACCGACCACTTCAACGTCCTGCTCAAGGACACCGTCAACCTCGGCCAGACAAAGCTGGACCTGCTCGACTTGCGCGTCGAGGCGGTCTACAAGGCGCTGAAGGCCGATGGACAGATCGGTTCACTCATTCTCGGCAAGACGCCCCAGGGTTCGTGGGCGCACAAGACCATCATCAACCCGGTCGGAAACAACGAGTTTGACGCGGACTTCATGCTCGAGATGAGCGAGAACCCGGACTGGGCAGACAATCCCAAGAAATACATCGAGGAGGTATACGCGGCTCTGCACCGCCACAGCACCTACGGGAACATGCCGCACTCACGCAAGTGCCGCTGCGTCCGCCTCGTCTACGCGAACTCCATGCACCTCGACATCGTCCCGCACCTCAACCTCGCCGATGGACGCGAAGTCATCGTGAACCGTGACGACAACGATTGGGAGCTCACAGACCCCCAGGGCTTCACAGACTGGATGAAGCAGAAGGACGCGCTCGCGAACGGCAACCTTCGCGAGGTCATCCGACTGATGAAGTATCTGCGAGATCACAAGAACTCGTTCACCGGAACACGATCCATCCTCCTGACGACGCTGCTCGGCGAGCAGGTCACCGAGGTGCGTACGCTGCTCGACCCTGGCTACTACAGCGACATTCCGACGACCCTCCTGCACGTCGTCAAAGACCTCGACGACTGGCTTCGAGCGAATCCGACCACGCCTCCTGTCGCCGATCCGTCCGGGTCTGGTGTCTTCTTCGGGCACCGATGGGGTCCTGATCCCGAGACAGCGCAGGCGACGTACAGCTACTTCTGCGCCCGCATCCGTGCCCACGCTGCCGAAATCGAGGAAGCGTACGAGGAGAAGAACAAGGAGCGCAGCGTTGGGCTCTGGCAGGGCATCTTCGGTGATGGGTTCAAGGCGCCGACCCCGTCGTCCGGCAGCGCGAAGTTCCCAGCGGCAGCCCCAGCCGCCGCTTCCTCTGTGGGGCGGTCTGGCCGCGCCGGATGAGTCGCAACAACCGGGCCACGCTGTCGGCCTGGCAGAAGCAGCTCCTTGTCGAGCTGAGGTCGCTCGCCAGGGAGCGACCTCACGACGTGCGGATCGTCCATCGGCCTCAGCTCAAGGGTGACGGCGACGTCGTCCTCCGGCTCCGGCTCCACACCGCGGGTATCCCACGGAGCCCCGGCGGGTTGGAACTCGGAGATGACGAGGAGTTCATCGTCAGGATTCCCCCTTCGGTGTTCCTACCCCCGAGCGCAGAGGTTGACCACACCCGTTTCCTCGGCTTCCCTCATGTCCTCCAAGGACAGCGGCTCTGCATCTACCTCGATCCCTCCCGCGAGTGGCGCCCATCCGACGGGATCGCCGGATTCCTCAGCCGACTATGGGACTGGCTTACCGACGCCGCCGCCGCATTCGATCCCTCGACCGCGATGTACCACGCTGTCGGAGGAGTGCTCCACCACGCGGACGACACGCCCACCATCGTCGTCCGTGAACCCGGCCCATCGAAGCAGCATCAGATAGCTCGGCTCATCACTCGCTCTCCGTACCGGTACGACCTCACCTACTCGACCGGCCGCACCGGGCACCGCACACCCGTCTTCACACTCACGAGCGATCTCCCCTTCGGCGCGGCATCCACGTTCGCCTTGTTCCTATCCCTCCTGGACGACCCGTACCTTGACCGCGCCGAAGGACGGCCGCCACGCGTGTCGCCTCAGTCACCAGCGTTCCTCACATCACTCCTTGCCAGTGCTCTACGGAACCCCGATGGCGCCGAGCAGTACTTCGTGCTCGCCGTACCCCACCCGGCAGGTGGACCGCACCATCTTCTCGGCGGACGACTCCCCGCAGTGACCGCCGATGCACTCCGACGCGTCGCCAAGAAGCACGGCACCGCGGTCAATCTTGATCCCGCGAACATCAACGCCAACATCCCCATCGAATGGTGCAACATGTCCGATGAACGGCAAGAGGTCACAACCCGGCGCGACGACAGCCGACCCGTCAACGGATTTCAAGGAAAAACCGTTCAAATCTGGGGGTGCGGCGGTCTGGGTTCGTGGATCGCCGAGTTCATCGCACGCGCCGGAGCCACCACCATCACCGTCTGCGACCCCGGCACCATCACCGGCGGACTTCTCGTGCGACAGAACTACACCGAAGCCGACATCGGTCAGACGAAGGCGCAGTCCCTCGCCACGCGGCTCAGAGCGATCCGTGACGATCTGACGGTCACCGTCGCCGAAGGGGTCGTGCCTGACGACCCGGTCTCCATCCTTGCGGCGGACCTCGTCCTCGACGCCACTGTCAGTCACGGCATCACCACTTACCTCGACACACTCGCCGGCCAAGAACGCACGGCGCTCATCGCCCAGGTCGGCACAGACGCCAGGACGGGAACCCTCGGTATCGCCAACATTTGCACACCGGGCTCTACCCGTACACCGTCTGAGATCGACGATCAGGCAGGACGCTCGGTGCTTGCCGACGGCGGGCTGGAGCTTTACCACCCGCTCTGGCAGGAAACAGTCGGCGGCGACGAACTGATCCCCACCAGAGGATGCTCCGTACCCACATTCCACGGTTCGGCCGCAGACCTCGCAGCCGTCGCCGCGACGCTCGTCAACATGATTGGAATCCACATGCAACAGCCAGAATCGGCCGTTTCTGGGACCCACCTCATTGCCCTGCCACATGCACCAGCTGGCGCACGGCATCACTTCCTTCCGGCTGTGTCGGGCAACCGCCCATGACGCGTCGCCGGGTTCCCCTTTCCGGGGCAGGCCACAACACCCACTGGGCCTCCGATGGCAGGCGGCCACCGGTACGGAATTCGAGGTATCTGGAGTGAATCAATCGTGAGTAGAGAACCGATCACAGCGACGACAGCGAGGACAGTGTGGGCGCGGTCGGCGGGGCGGTGCGCGATGTGCGCGACATCGTTGTTGGATTGTGAGTGGGGGGACGTGACCGTGTCGGTAGCGGAGTTGGCCCATAACGTTGGCGCGACCGACACTCCTGGGTCACCGCGCGGTCGGTCGGAGATACCGGTCACCGAACGCAACCACCCCGACAATCTGTTGTTGCTGTGCCACGGTTGCCACCGCAAGATCGACAACGCCGATCTCCGTGATCTCTACACCGTGGACGTACTGCGGGAGATCAAGTCCCGGCACGAGGACATGGTGATGGCGGCAACCGATTTCGCGACCCAGCATCGCAGCTTGATCGTCACCACTCGCGCCAGCGTCCGCGGTACCACGACCAAAGCATCGAACAGGCAGATCGCGCAGGCTCTCATCGAAGCCCGCCGGGCCCCGTACTCGGTTGACGGCCGCCAGATCCGGGTAGAGATCGACCTGACCGATTCTGAGTCCGAGCCCTGGGTATGGGAGCGCGGTTGCCAACGCATCGATGAGGCGGTCGCGCGACTCGAAGCCGACACCTGCGGTGGGGCAGTCGACCACGTGTCAGTCTTCGCGCTGGCACCGATCCCGTTGCTGACGTACCTCGGTCACCGCCTCGACGACAAGTACGGTGTGGAGGTTCACCGCCGTGACCGCGTCGATTCCGACACTGCCTGGTGTTGGCCGCGAAACGAGAACGCAGACATTAATTTCACCACCTCCCTCGATGACACCGAATCGGACGCCCGCGAGGCGGTGGTTCTTGTGTCGGTAAGCGGCACCGTGACCCGCGACCGCATCCCGGAAGGCCTGGCGCAGCTGCCGGTGCTGGAACTACGCCCCGACGGCGTGCTCCCCGGCTTGGACGCGATCGGTTCCCGCACCGATCTCCAACGCTTCTCCGTAGCCTGGCGGCAGCTGCTCGCACTGGTCGAACAACGCCTTCCACAGGCGCGGACCCTGCATGTCCTCGCCGCCGTTCCCGCGCCGGCGGCGGTGAACATGGGCCGCTACCGCCCTCGCATCGTCAGCCCAGCGCTGGTGATGTACCAGCGCACCGATGCCGACACCTTCGAAGCCGCCGTAAAGATCACCGAATGAGGCCCTGCCGCAGCCTAGTAGGACATGAACCCCAAACCTCGGTGCGACGGAACCAGTGCACCGAGCGGACGTCCTCCCTGCGAGGCGAAGTGCCGGCGAGCTCCCGCACGGCGAGACCGAGGCTCTGCTTCCCGGCATGCTGTTGAGCTCTCGGCCGACCAGGTGAAGTGCATGTCGCAGGTTCGTGACCCGGTCCACACGAACGACCGGAACGCGGCATAGAAAGACGTTTAGTGCGTCGGTTTCCGGGACGTGGGGAACGTCCTCCTGATGCGCTTGTCGGGCTTGGTGCCCCATCGCAAGAGCAGGAGGACGTTCCATGAGTAACGGTAGCGGTGTGTCCCGGGGTGATCGAACTACCGGTGCGGCTTCTGCGTCGGGCATGGTAGCGCGGTTAGCGGCTATGAGAGCTGCTCGTTGTCTGGCCGAAGAAGAAGCCGAGGATCAGCAAGAACGCGCTGGCCAGGATGTCGGGCACGGCGGTGTGGCTGGCCATGGCGTAGATCAGCGCGATAGTGATCACGAACAGGAGCACAGCACCGATTAGCACCGCCGCGGGTTCGCGTTCGAGCAGCGACTTGCGCATGTCCCACCTGCGTTTCTGCACTTCGAGGCTACGCAGTTCCTTGGTAGCTTCGTCTTCTTGAGCTTGAAGTTCGCGCGCGAGGTTCTGTTGCTGTAACGCGAACTCGGCGACCAAGTTCGAGAGTTCTTGGCGCGCAGCTGGGTCCTGCCCTCTCTGCCAGACTCGCATGAGACCAATCGGTATGTTGGTTTTGTAGAGTCGAGCAGGGCGAGATCAGGGATATCGTGCAGGTGACGTTGAGTGCGGCTGATCTGCCCGCCGAGGATGGTGTGGTGGCAGCGAGGAAGAAGAGCTCGAAGGGGAAGCGGTCGACGCGGCGGCGGTTCACCGCGGAATACAAGGCCGCGATCGTGGCTGAGTACGAGCAGTTGACCGAGCCCGGCGCCAAGGGCGCGTTGCTGCGGCGGGAGGGCCTGTATCACTCCCATGTGATCGACTGGACCCGTGCGCGGGACGCGGGCGCATTGAATGGGTTGTCCTCCAAGCAAACCGGTCCGAAACCGGCGAAGACGGCGGCGGAGCGGGAGAACGAGCTCCTGGCCGCGAAGCTGGCGGCGACCGAGGCCGAGCTGGTCAAGACGCAAAAGGCGTTGCAGATCATGGGAAAAGCACACGAGCTCTTGGAAATGCTCTCCGAGAGCGCGGATTTCGAGCACAAATGGTCGAAGTGATCGACGCGGCCACCGTCGAGCTGGAACCTGTGACCGGAACCCGGGCGGCCTGCGCGTTGACCGGGAAGTCGCGGGCCACGCTGCACCGGCATCGCCACCCGCGACCACCGCTGCAGGGGCTGCGACGGCCGGTGGTGCACCCGGCGGCGTTGTCGGCCGCCGAGCAGGCCGCGGTGCTGGCACAGTTGCGCAGCGACCGGTTCATCGACAAGTCCCCGGCGCAGGTGTGGGCCACTTTGCTGGACGAGGGCACCTATCTGTGTTCGATCTCGACGATGTATCGGCTGCTGCGCGGGCACGGTGAGGTGCGTGAACGCCGCCGCCAGGCCACCCATCCGCCGCGCACCAAACCCGAGCTGGTGGCGACCGGCCCGAACCGGGTGTGGTCATGGGATGCGACCAAGCTGGCAGGCCCGTTCAGGGGCGTCTACTACACGCTGCTGGTGATGCTGGACATCTTCTCCCGCAAGGCCATCCATTGGACGGTCGTGCCGGGTGAATCCCGGTGGATCGCAAAGCAATTCCAGATCGACGCGATCGCCGCCAACAACGGCATCGTGCCCGACTACATCCACGCCGACAACGGCGGACCGATGACCAGCAAACCGGTCGCCGAGCTGCTGATCGACTTGAACATCATCCGTTCGCACTCGCGTCCCCACGTGTCCAACGACAACCCCTACAGCGAAGCGAACTTCAAGACATTGAAGTACTGTCCGGCGTTCCCGCAACGGTTCGCCTCCATCGGTGAGGCGCAACGGTTCTGCGTGGCGTTCTTCACCTACTACAACACCGTCCATCGGCACTCCGGGATCGGATTACACACTCCCGCAACGGTTCACGATGGCACCGCCATCGAGATCCGCGCCGCACGCGGCGCGATCCTCACCGCCGCATACGCCGAGAACCCGACACGGTTCCGGCGGCCACCCACCCCACCCAGACTGCCCACAACCGCTTGGATCAACGAGCCCGCGAAGGAGAACATCAACACAGAATTCGTGGCCTGAACGGTCTCACCGGGTTTGACAGGTTCCGCTGGACTTTCTCCTGGACCGCTTCCTTAAGCTCCGCCATCTGTTCCTGTCCCGACAGGCGGCTTAGTAGGTTGGTTGCATACTTGCGTCGTTCGCGCAACAGCGCTAGATGCGCTCGATTCTGCATGTACCCGTCCTCGGAAACGGCAGCAGCAGAATCTACTTCAGTCCGAATGATGGCGTCGTTGAACAGCTCGATCGCCGTTCGCAGCTCGGCGATCGAGTACCGGTTCAGCGCGTTGACAGAAAGGTCCATCCCTGCAGGATCTGCTCGGGACGGATCCGGTTTGTTCAGTGACTCCATTACTCACCTGTGTTCACAAGGTCTGTCTCGGTCTGCCGACTGGGATCGTACGGCCTCTAGTGTTTGGGCACCGGCCTTCCAATTACCAATCCTGACCAAATCACCGTGTTCGGTGTCGTCCTGTCCGGAACCCGACGAACCGTAGGTAGATCCGACAGCGAGAAGTCGCCCCCGCAACGAATCCGGAGGGCGACTTGCGCACGTGCGCACGGGCACCCATGATTTGCGGTGCCGCATGTGGCGCGGACCGAACGTGGTCGAAGCGTTAGTCCCAGGACGGGCGCTGCGCCAGCAGGTGGGGGAATTCGGTTTGCAGCACGCAGAATTCGTTGCACCAGGGATCTCGCAGAACCCAGAAGTCGTAGCCGCGTTCCTGCTGATGGTTCCACCTGGCGGCGCCGAGCGACTCGAGGCGACGAACCTCGGCCTCAACATCGTCGGTTTCGATGTCGATGTGTACCCGTTCCTTCGACACCTTGTCGTCCGGGGTCACTTGCAGCAAGATCCGAATCTCGGAATCGGGCAAACGCAGACGCCGGTAGACACCGCGGCTGGTGGGACTTACCGGTTCCTCGTTCGCGCCGAGGGCGCGTCCCCAGAACACGACTGCTTGATCGAGATCGGACACATCGATGACGATGTGGCACAGTCGACTTCGATGACTCACGGCCCGAAGCGTAGCTGGGCCCTTCGATACGCGTCGAGCAGGATGCCGCTGCTAGCCGGGCTGGAACGGGCACTCCATCGCTCGGTTACGGTGCTGTCCGGACCGGCGAACTGGCGGCCGGAGAGCCGCCCTGCTGTCGATTACAGGACATTCGGGCGCTGGTCGGGCGCGGGCGCATCGTGGCCGTGGTTTGCCCACGCCGCATCGTGACAACCTTCAGAATGGCGATGTCGCCTCTGCTCGATTACGTCCGGCATAGATTCCTTGGCGAAGTGAATCAAATAGCGCAGCAACGTATTTCGTGGTCAGGAGAGTGTAGTGATTCAGGTCAGGGCGACCAGCGAGTTCGGCGAGCTGCAATCGGTGCTGATGCGGTATGCAGGGCCGGTCACGCTGGATCTGTCGTGCTCGCAGGAGTTGGATCCGGTGCATCGGCGCCAGCTCGAGACCAGCAAGTGGGCACCATACTCAGTGGACGGGGTTCGCGCCCAGCAGCAGAGCTTCATCGACCTGCTGCGCAGCCGCGGTGTCGAAGTAGTGCTCGCCGGTCAGGCGCCGGGGTCCTATGCCCAGCATTACACCCGTGACTTGGGGTTCGTGGTCGATGAGGTGTTCGTTGCGGCCCGGTTGAACTCGGGGAGGCGCCAGGGCGAGTTCGCGGGGTTGCGGCGTGTGGTCGAGCAGATCGGTCGGGTCGCCTACCTGGATGCCGGGACGATCGAGGGCGGCGACGTCATGCTCCACGACGGCTATGTGCTGGTTGGGCTGAGCGAGGAGACTTCGCTGGCCGGGATCGGCGCACTGCGGTATCGGCTGGGCCAGTTCGGTATCGAGCGGGAGGTCAAACCGATCGAGTTCGTTTGCGATGGCATCGTGCACCTGGACGACCATTTCAATATCGTCGCGCCGCAGGTGGCGCTGGTGCATCCGGCGGTGTTCGACGACGCGCAGATGCGCTGGTTCGCTGCACATTTCGATCTGATCCCCGTGACGGGCGAGGAAGCCTTGGCGGTGGAGGTGAACGCGCTTGCGCTCGCTCCGGGAGTTGTGGTGGTCGCCGAACGCAGTGAACGGATCGCCGGCGAGCTGGAGACGCGGGGGATCGAGGTGGTTCCGGTCGACTATTCCGAAGTTACCAAGATCCCAGGAGCGTTCCGCTGTTCCACGTTGCCACTGGTCCGGTCGCGCACCGCAGCGCCCGGTGGCGGCTAGGCCGCGGGGAGCAGTTGGAACGGCGCTTCAGCGACGCAGGTGCCGTTGATCTGGATGTGCAACCGCCCTGGCCCGGGGGTGAGGTTGCGGCTGGCCGTTGAGCGCAACTTCTGTGTCCGGGTCAGCGCTCGGGATTCACCGGGCGCGAGTTCAGTGGTGGTCCATTTGAATACTGCTTCGCCGTGTCCGGAGCGGGTGCGGGGGTATTGCACGACATAGTCGATGATGACGCGCTGCGTGCTGAGGCCGGTTGCTCGAATTGTGCAGTCGAAGACCAGAGCTTCCCCGATCGCGACCGCGGGTACATCGATGCGTAGGCTGGACACTTCGACAGCGGGTGAGGTGGATAGTCCGAGGAATTCGAAGGCGCCGTAGTGGCCTTTTTTGACGAGCGTGCGTAGCGATTGTTTGATGATGAACTTCATTTCGGTCGGACGTTGTTTGTTCGATGCCCGCCACCGGTCCAGCACAGTTAATGCGAGGTCTGGGTCGGTGCGGGTGATGTCGTTGATGTGATTAGCCACCGATTGCGTGACGAATCGCGAAGTGTCGGTGTAAAGGTTGTCCAACATCGGGATTGCCGCATCGACTGGGAGGGTGATTCGGGGTGACCAGGGCAGGATCGGGCGTGTTCCTTCACTGGCCAGGCGACGAACGTGATAATCGGGATCCCGACTCCATTTCATGACGGCTTCCAAGGTGGCATCGGGGAACGCGTTGAGGAAATAGCGCAATGCGTCTTCGGCGGTGAAATGTTTTGTCAGCTCTTTCAACGCATTCAGAGATGACTCGAGGTATGCGGGTGTGCAGCCGTAGCGAGCGACGAAGTCCGAGTACGGTGCGTAGGTGTAGATGCCGAAGTCGCTGCCTGTGAAAGTGGCATCGTCGTGCGGGGGCAGCGCGGCCAGGATGGCTGCGGTCGCGGCACCGATGTCGGCGGGCAGATAGGACGCTAATGTGTCGGCGACACAGGCGATTCGGGCCTTGAGCTCCAGGTCGGGTAGCCCTGCCATCACGGTCGCGACGAACCCGACGGCATCGAACCGCGGTTCGGCGCGTGAGAGGTCGGCGGCAAGCGATTCGACGCGCGCCCGGTTCATGGCAGATTCTTTCAGTGGAATCCCCTGACTCATGCCGGAATGATAGCCCATCCGCCCCGGCCGATCCCGTAACTACGAGCGTGCAGACGAGATCACCAAAACCGCTGCGGCACTGGGTTATCGGTCAGCCGACTGCGCTTGAATCGGGTCATCAGTTCGGCACGATGTTGATAGAATTCTGCGGTGAGTCGCTATCAAATCGACCCCCTGAACTCAACATTCGGTGCTCTCGTTCTGGGTATCGATCTTTCTCGGCCGCTGGACGATTCGGATGCGTCCTGCCTCGTCGGCGATCTGCTGAAGTTTCGGGTTCTGGTGGTGCGAGATCAGATCTTGTCTCATGAGGATCATATCCGGGTGAGCCGATTGTTCGGTGAGCCGGAAATTCATGTGCAGGATCAGTACACGGTTCCCGGTTTCGGTCAAATCGTGACGATCAGCAATATTCATCGCAACGGCGTACCGATAGGCATGTACGACGGAGACAACGAGCAGGAGTGGCACACCGACCTGTCGTGGAAGCCAGCGATGAGCGCGGTGTCACTGCTGTATTCGGTGATCGCGCCCGGGGTCGGCGGTGAAACCCGCTTCGCCGACACGACCGCGGCCTATGACGATCTTTCGGCCGAGTTGCGCGCCAGGGTCGACGGGCTGAACGCGGTGCACTCGATGGTGTATTTGTTCGAGCGGCAGGCCGCGGACAACCCGGTAAAGGTGCCGCTCACCGAAACGCAGCGCGCGCAGGTGCCGGATGTGGTGCATCCGCTGGTGCGGCTGCATCCGCAGACCGGACGCCGGTCGTTGCTGTTGGGCGACATGATCCTCCGCGGCATCGTCGGCGTCGATGAAGCCGAGTCCGGGCAGTTGCTCGATCAGTTGCACGCTCACGCGACCGCCGAGCGGTATGTGTATTCGCACCGGTGGGCGGTAGGCGATCTGGTCATCTGGGACAACCGGGCCACGATGCACACCGCCTCACCATGCGATCACACCCGTCATCAACGCCTGCTCTACCGCACTACAGTTATGTGAGCTGCGATCGCCGCGCCGAGCACACGCTCGGCGCGGCGACCCGCCCAGATCAGGCGCCGGCGTCGATGGTTTCGATCGTCGGCAGCCATGCGACCGCGTTGTCCTTGGAGCCCTGGTGAACTGGGGTCAGTCCGCTGTGGTCATCCAATGCCATCATCGTGATGCCCATGAATGCGCCGCCGTCGTCGACCGCGGCGACGAGCGAGCCGCAGGTGGGGCAGAACCCTCGGCGGGTGGTCGGGTACGTGTTGTACCAGTTCGGTTCACCGCCCTCGCCGGTCCATTCGAACTTCTCGAGCGGGAAATCGACCCAGGCGGCGACCGGGCCGCCGGCCAGCTTCTGGCAGTGCGGGCACGAGCACAAATGCGGCCAGATCGGCTCAGCATCGGCGCGGAACCGGATCCGCCCGCACAAGCAGCCACCTTCATGCATCAGACGCGTCCCTTCTTCGAAAGTTGTTGGCAGGGTGGAGAAGTCGACAACCGCGCGGGCAAGGAGACGGGCGCGGCTTGGGCAAGCGTAGAGCAGTCGGCCCCATAGGTGCGGGACCACGGGCCGAGTTGGGGGAGCGCGCCGAGGCTCGGTCAATAGCATGTTGATGGCTGGAATCGGGTTATGTCGTGGATGCCGGTCGCGGCCATGCAGAGCCGTTCGATGCCGATTCCGAGGCCGACGCTGTTGGCGGGCACGGCTCCGGCCAGGATCGCCTTTTGCACGAGCGCCTGCTCGGGGTTGTAGAGCCCAACACTGGTGGCCCGTCGCACGAATTCGCCTGCGTCGGTTTCGTCTTCGTATCCGTGCAGCACTTCGATGCCGTCGACGAAGACCTCGAATCGATTGAGGATGCCGGTGGTGTCGGGGCGGCGTTTGGCGCAGGGTTCGTTTCCGCCGAGGGGCATCTCGAGCAGGAACGTGGCTGTACCGGTGGTCTGTGGTTCGAGTTCGGTGGTGATGTAGGCGTCGAGCAGCTCGTGCAACGGCGTTTCGACGGGGAGCCCGAGGTGTCGCGTGATCGCCTGGGTGTGTGGTTCGAGCGTTTCGTGGGTGAGGTCGATACCGAGGGTCGCCGCGATATGGTCGGTCACCGATATTCGCCGCAGCTCGCCGGGGTAGGCGAGTGAGATCAATCGTTCCGCGAGCTCGATAAGGAATTCGTAGGTCTCGTGGGCGGCGTAGAGGTCCAGCATCCAGAATTCGCGGCTGTGGGTGGTGTCGGGCCGATCGGTTCGAAAGCAGGGCCCGATTTCGAAGATGCGCGGGGCGTGCTGGAGGTTGTAGCGCAGCGCGGGGCCGATCATGCTGCGCAGGAACCCGCGCTCGCCGAGCTCGGCGGCAGCGCGCTTTCCGGTGAGATCGTCGGCTCGGCGGAATGTGGGTGTAGTGAGTTCTTTGAAGCCGTTGTCGCGCAGCAGACTTCGGATCCGCCACAGCAGTTCGGATTTGAAGTCGATTGTCGCCGCGGGCGTCGCCCAGCTGGTCTGTGGTGGTGTCTCGTTGGTGGTCGTCATGCGAAGTAGTCCTCGAATCCGCCGTCTCGCACGGTGTCGAGTGTGAAGCAGTGGAATCCACCACCGAACAGCCGACGATGGCGGTGACGGACCGGGATCACGGTGAGGCCGTGCTTTTCGAGGGTGCGCATCAGGTCCGGGCACAGCGAGTTCACTACGACGGTGTCCTCGTCGATCGACAGCACGTTGATATCGATATATCGGCTGGCGAGGTTGAATCCGAAGCCGTTGTAGTCAGGGAAAGCGGACTCGTCCTGCTCGGGCGGGCAGACTATGTCCCACCGCTGCAACGGTTCGGGCAGTGATTGCAAGTAGTCCATCGATCGCAGCATGAGCAGCCCGGGACGCAGCGGGACGACGATGCTGTCGATGTGGCTGTCGGCGATCGCGTCGAGCCGGTGCATCCGGAACTTCGGGAACACCCGTTGCAGCCAGGTGAAGCCGAGTTGATGGTTGGCGTTGGCGACGTTGACCAGCACGTCGCGGCCGAGGCGGATGCACTGGGCGCCGTCGAAGATGAGCTCGTGGCCCAGTCCGGGCAGCTCACGGGTTTCGGTGTCGTCGGTGACGCTGGCCAGATCCATACCCGCACGGTCGAAGTACGAGGTATCCAGAGTGCCGCGGGCCAGGGCGGGCCTCGGCATTGCCAGCCAGCCTGAGCCCTGTTCGAGGTAGCGGTAGAACAATGGCTTGAGGTAGTCGTTCTCGAACATCCTGGAGCGGATGTGCGGGGCCGTCTCGACGATGGTGTCGCCGAGCACGATGGTCTGGTCACGCACGTTCAACGGCGGTGTTTCTGGTTCTGACCACCACGGCGAGGCGACGGTAGTTCGAGTGGTCACCGGTTGCGGGCGCAGGACCCGGACATCGGCGTCGGTGAGCGCGTCGACGAACCCCTCGACGTCCTCCTCGAGCTCATGGACGAGTTGGTCGGGTATCGGCAGTTCCCGGCCGTCCCCGACGTTCACGGTCGGGCGCACGTTGTCGAGGTAGAACATCCGAAACGATGTGTCGAGGGGATGGGAGGTGTAGGAGGCGGGGTCGCCGACGACCACCTCGCGCAGGCGTGTCCACTCGTCATAACTGTTGACGCCGCAGCCGGGCTCGATCATGGGTGTCCTGTTCGAAGAGTCGGGGTGGGCAGCGGCCCACCATTGCTGCATATCCGTTGCGCCGTTGTGGGTTGCTCGGCGGTGGGAAAGGGGTGTGGCTGGATGTTCTGGGATGGGTGTCAGCTGGATGGCTGAGGTTGGCGGGTCTGGGATTGCAGGCGCGCGACGATGTCGTCGAGCACGCTGGGTATGCCGGGTGTGGATCGACGCCGGAAGAAGTACCCACTGCACCAGGGGACTTCGTTCCATCGGGGAAATTCCGCGCGCAGGATCGCTTCGGCTTCGGGCAGCTGGCGCCAGCCGATGTTGGGGAACCAGTGGTGGATCGGGTGATACATGTCGTCGTTGTGGCCGCCGAGCAGGTGCCGGGTGAGCGCATGGGAGGTCCAGCCGCGGGTCTGCAGGATCGGGTCATCGGCCTCGATCAGTCCGGCGTGGTTGCCCAGGTCGGTCAACCACGTGATGATCGGGCGCACCACGATCAACGGCAGGGCCCAGTAGAGGCCGAATGTTGCCAAATGCCCTACTGCAGCGGCGGCGATCGCGGCGGCCGACCAACTCGCCCATCGAGCACCGGCGGCTCTCCAGCTTTCCTCACTGGATTTCGCTGCGAGGGTGAGCAACCCGTATCTGGGTAGCTCCCATATCGCGTTCTTGATGATGACGTGGACGATGAATGCGTTCTTGTTCGGCTGAGGGCAGTGGGCATTGCGATTCAGGTACGAGCGCAGCATCGGGTCTTCTGGTGATCCGAGTTTCGCGTGATGCACGCGGTGGCTGCGCTTGTACGGGGTGAAGGGTTCTCCGAGCGTCAGCGTCAGCAGATGTCCGAGTACCCGGTTCGCCCGTGGCGAGCGGGTGAGTTTGGTGTGGATGCACTCGTGGGTCAGATTCGACAAATGGCGTTGCCGCACACCTACATAGAGGACACATACACAGGAGACAACGGGGTTGGCGGCCATGATGGCGACGGCAACGGTCGCGGCGACGGCGGCGTAATCGCGAAGCAGATCCAGCGGGCCCTCGGATCGGCCGTGCGCACACAGATCATCGAGGCGCCGAGTCACATCGGTGCCGAATTCACGCCGGATCCGGCCAGCTGCACCTGCCGTTGCTCGCCGGTGTGGCCTGCGCGCCAACACATTCATGCGGGTTAGCTCCACGGTAAGGTCGAACGAAGTCGGATCCGCTCCTGCTCGGGATAGGACTGAGCGAGATCGCGTACTTCGAAGCGAGTGACTGGACGAAAGGCCGGTGGGCCCGGCACTCGACGCGGTCGCAGAGTCTCGCGACGCTGCCGGGCCTCCGGTCCCGTCGTTAGGCGTCGGGTCGGGCTCCGGACTTCAATGCGTCGGGGCGCACCCCGTCCTTGAGTCCGACGTCGGGTCGGACTCCGGACTTCAAAGCGTCCGGGCGGACACCGTTTTTCAGCGTCGTGTCGGGGCGGACACCGTTCTTGAGCGTCGTCGGCATCAGATATCTCCTTTGTTGTGGATGGGTTACTGCAGGGGTATGAGGTTCTGGGCTGCGGTGCCTGGCAAGGTGTTGGCGCGAGCCGCCAGATCTGACCACCATCGCGCCATTCCTTCGAGGATCTGGAGGAACCCGTCGACGATCTGCGGCAGGTCAAGGTAGAAGGAGCGGCTGTCTCGGATGAAGCGGGCAATGCCTTCGATGTGTGCGGCTTCGACGCTGAGGCCCTCGACCGCGGCGGCTTCGTGGCTCTCATCGAGGTGCAGCGAGTAGTAGTAGTCGAGCGCCGCCAATTCGCCACTGCGCTTGCCAATGGTTAGCTCGCCGTAGCGGTCGGTAATGGAGCGCAGCAGCTCGGTTTCATTGATCGCCACGCCCTCGGTGGCGTAGTACCCGCCGCAAATCCTGCTGGCCGACGAGCCGTCCACCATCCAGTCGTGCAACGACACCAAGGTCACTGTCTCGGGCGCGGGGACGTGCCCGTTCACCAGCAGTCCGAGATCACCCAGCAGAGCGCCGGAGTACAACGTGTAATGGGCGGCGACCTTGCCTCGCTCCCCGCCCTCTTCGAGGTGGTTGCGGCGGAACTCATGGGCGAGTTCCATGCACGCTCCCTGTACGGTGTCCGCGGCCCGGCGTAGGAAATCGGAGTTGTAGCGAGCGAAGACCGAGAGCTCCAGGATGTAGAGCGCGGCTTGCTCTTTCGACAACGTGTCGGGTGAGACCTCGGTGATGATCTTTTCGAAAATGTCGTCCATCATCGGCGCGAGGTGCTTATCGACGAGTTCGTCACCGTCGACGTCGGGCTTGTTGAGCAGGATGCGGTGGATCGCGTTCCGGGTGGCGGGGTTCTCGGCGAGATACTGCTGGACCTTCGATTCGTTGGTCGGCATGGTGTTACCTCGATTCGTCGGTGAGCACTTGGATTCCACCGGTTCCCAGCAGGCCTTCCAGCGTGGAGGTGCTACGAAGCGCATCGGTGAGTTCGACAGCGGCGCCGTCTGCCAGTGCGCTGAGAGCGCGGCCCCAGTCTGGCGATTCCGGGACGCTGATAGTGACGCCTCGGACGGTGACGACGACGCTGAGGCTGTCGTCGATATCGCGCGTGCTGTGGAGGGTGAACGGTGGCCGGACGCGGATCGAGTTCCCGCCTGCGGCAAGGGCTTCAACAGCTTCGCGGGCGGAGTCGCTTCGCGCGAGGTCGTGCTCGACCGACTCCCAGCCGCCGTTGCTCAGTAGAGTGTGCCAGCGCTGTTCGATGTGTTCGTGTACATGGCTGGCGAGCGGTCCAGAGGCTTCGATCAGCATGGCCCCTGCCGCTTTGGCGAGCCGATCGGAGATGGGGCGGGGACCGGCGGACAGTGCATGCATCGGCGACGGAACGTCGGTGTTGTTCGCGACCGAATCCAGCAGTTGCGGAAGGATGGACATGGTGAGTAGCCGCGCGTCTGGATACGTGTACAGCGGGATCGCGACCGAAATAGAGAATTCGTCCTGCACGCCGACGTGGAATACGTGCCGCGGCAGAAACAGGACAGAGCCGGGCGTGAGGTCGAACCGCTGCCCCTGTTCGAGTAGCCATCGGTAGTCGCCAAAGGTCGGGTCGCCGCCGCCGGTCAATTCCTGGTACCGCGGACGCGACCAGCAGTAGAAATGCTTTACGCCAGGGCCCAAGTGAACCAGAAACGCGTCCTCATGGCCTTCGTGGACACCAAAGGCGGTGCCGGCGTAGTTGCCTGCGAAGGCAACCTGTTCGCACCCGCCCATGGGAACGCCCCAGCCCGTGAAGGCAGACTGAATCAGCTCGCCGAGCACCGACGACAAGACCGGCGATGTCGTTTCCAGATTGTTGATCACCAGACTGAAGCGCTCGGCGCCACACAAACGCCGCATCCAACCTACGAACTCCTCGTCGGCTTCCCACGAAGCTGACAGAACGGCGTTCACGACATCGTCGCGGCGATCCTCACCTACGTAGACACGGGTCCGGGCGCTCGTCTGCTCGCCGTTGGCAGCGGCTCGGCGCAGCCGCCGGAGTCCTTCCAGGACGTCGTCGGAACCCAATACTTCAGCGGGCACAAGGTTCTCGAACAGCACCGGCGATGTCGCCGCGGATGTCTCGGTGGGGAACCGCGTCGACCAGAACTCGGCCGTCGGCGGCCATGTCGCGGCAAGGTCTTGTGCGGTGGTCATGACGTCGGCCTTGTCGCCGGTGATGTCGTGCGGGTGTTCAAGCTCCGACTCCTCTCCTGCGGCACAGCCTCGAACCAACGGATGGCGATCCCAGCTGTGGTCGACTCACATGCGCGGCGCGCGCTCACCGCACGCGATGTCTATTTCGTGCGGGCGTTGCCAACCCGAGACCCACCAGCGCGCGACCGGTGTTGTTGTGGTGGTGCCCACATCAAGACAACCGCTGGCCGTAGGATTCCGGGAGGGGGCAACTACCTTTGAGGCTCTTGTTGCCCCCTCTGTTGTCCGACGATGATGGGCAATACAAGGGGGTCCGAGCCGATGCCGAACAACCAAGCCGCCGTTGAGAACTCGACGAACGCCGCCGACCGCCTGGCAAGCGAGATCAAGCGTCTACGGAAGGCAGGCGGCTTCAGTCAGCCTGCCTTGGCGAACCTTCTCGGCTATACCCGTCAATACGTCTCGCGTGCCGAACGCGCTCACAACCTGCCGTCGGAGGATCTCGTCCGGGCATTGGACAGGTCCCTCGCCGCGGACGGACACCTCCTCTCGCTATGGCGCGAAGCGAAGGTCGAACAGTCTGCGCTGCGCACAGCGCGCACTACCACGCCACTGCTCGAAACTACGCTGACCGGAATCGATCACGAATCATCACCACCGAAGGATCGCGGCGAACAGACCCTGCGAACTCCCGCAGGACGGTATTTCGGTGGCTCGATTACTCCGGTGATCGTCGTGCCCGCAGCCATCAACGATGGCCGGATCGTTGCCACCCCAACAGACTCTCTCCGAAACGATCCGATCCTGGTTCGTCCGCACTACAGCCTCATCCTCGCCGCCATCACCAACGCTGATGAAGCCAGCTTCTACGGGCTCGACCGCCGACGCGCCCTTACCCGACTGACCGCATCGAATCCAGGTGCACCACTGATGATTCCGCGTGCCTATCTGCTCGACGAATTCACTCTTGCCCTTGCCTGGGCTGTCACCAACCTCGATAACTCCCTCCTCGAGGATGACGCCCAACTCGCCGCCGCCATGCAAGCCATAGCGGCCCTCGATGCTGAACCGCGTTCCACCGCCGGGCACGAACTCGCCGCAGACCTCTCGCCGGTGTCCCAGATGTGGCTGGGTTCGGACTTCTGCGCGCGACACATCCTTCGCCACACCGACCAACTGACCGACACCCCAGAATTCTGGACCCGCGAACAACGCGGCGAGGAAGCCAGCACATGGCTCCTGTTCACCCACAAATTCCAGTACCTGCAACGCACTGGAACCATGTCTTCGAACCGCGACAGCATCCCGACACGCACCTTCTGCATACCGCCAGAGACGGTCTCCGCGTCCTGGAAGCCAGAACGGATACTGCTGCTGCTCACGGCCGCGCTCATCGAGTCCTTCGGCATTCGCGTCGAAGTCTGCGTCGAACCGGAATACACCGCCACGCAAGGGTTTGTTCTCGACCCCGGCCGAAACGCGATCATCGCGACCTGGAGCAACTCCGACCGCATCTGGCACGTCGACACCACTGATCACCGGCCCACCGTGCGAGAGTTCGACGACGCAACGCGTTGGGCTCGGACACATTCCATCATCGACGCCCCCACTCCCGGTCGCCGGTTGTGCACACTGGCCGACTTCCTTGATCTCGACTGGCCGTGGCTGATACGCCGATCACGAGAACTCTCCGAATACGGTGCTGCGGGCTTCACGCAACCTCGCAGCCGGTTGCTCTCGCTAGCCGGATTCGAACGCGCATGCCGATTTATCGCCGACCTCGATCGCCAAGATCGCTAGGCTGCCGGGGTGTCTTCCGCCGAAACCGACCGCCGCGTGATCATTTTCGCCCTCGGCGGCACCATCGCCATGTCGGCCAGCCCCACAGGCGGTGTCGCGCCCGCGCTGTCCGCCGAGCAGCTCATCGCGGCAATCCCGGGACTCGCCGACAACGACATCGCCGTCGAGGTCGTCGACTTCCGCCAAATGCCCGGCGCGTCACTGAAGATCAGCGATATCGCCGCACTGGCTGACACCATTGGCCAACGGCTTGCGGAGGATGTTGGTGGCGCCGTTGTCACGCAAGGCACCGACACGATCGAGGAAACGGCCTACCTGCTGGACCTCCTGCACACCGCGCCCCAACCAGTGGTAGTAACCGGAGCGATGCGCAACCCAACCCTCGCCGGAGCCGACGGTCCCGCAAACCTCCTGGCCGCCATGCAGACCGCCGTCCACCCAAGGTTCCGCGGACAAGGGTGCCTCGTCGTTCTCGGTGACGAAATCCACGCAGCGCGCCGAGTCCGCAAAACCCACACCACCAGTCCCACTACGTTCCAATCACCCAACGGCGGCCCCCTCGGTTACATAGTCGAGGGCCGCCCCAGGCTGCTCAACCAACTCCCACACCGTGCTGCCGTCCCGGCCACTCCTGGCGATGACATCCGCGTAGCGATCATCACCATGGCACTCGGCGACGATGGCACCACCCTGCAAGCAGTGGGCGACCACGTCGACGGCATCGTTGTCGCGGGCCTCGGTGCAGGACACGTTCCCGCCCGGATCGTCCCGCTCCTCGAAAACCTCGCCGACAAGATCCCAGTCGTACTCGCATCACGAACCGGCGGTGGCTCGACCCTTCAGACAACCTACGGATTCCCCGGCTCAGAACGCGACCTCATAGCCCGCGGCCTGATCCCCGCCGGCTACCTCGATCCAGTCAAAGCCCGCATCCTGCTGCTGACACTGCTCGCCGCGAACTGCGACCGCGCCGCGATCACCGCCGCGTTCGGCGCCGAAGGCGGATATCACGATACCGAAACATGGCCCTGGCCAACCGATCCCGACAAGGACAACTGATCATGCGCAGCCACGAGCTCACCCTCGGCCGATCATTTGGTGTCGTATTCGACCATGGCGACGACTTCTATCCCTCGCTCACAGAATTCTGCCGAGCCAACAGCCTTCGCCAAGGCTTCATTCCCTCGTTCATCGCCGGGTTCAGCGAAATCGACATCGTCGGCACCTGCGACCGGCTCAACGACCCACAAGCACCCGTCTGGTCACGCGTGCACCTCACCAACGTCGAAGCTTTCGGCGGCGGCACACTCGCCTACGACCCCGAGACGAACCAGATCCGACCCCACATTCACGTCGCCGTCGGCTTGAAAGAGCATTCCGCAACAGGACACACCAGCCACTTGCTCGCCGCCAAAGTTCAGTTTCTCACCGAAATGCTCATCATCGAGGTCGCTCACCCGGACATGCACCGCACCGCCGAGCCCAGCCTCTACGACGTTCCACTGCTCACTTTCGAGAGCGGACCCACCCACCGTCTCGCGCCGCCTGCCTCATCGCCCTAGAATCCAGGAGACGTTCGGCCCCGATGAATCCGAACCTCGGCTGTGTAGTGCGCCAGGAGGAGCCGACGTGCAAACAATGCTCGACTAGATGGGGCCCCGGCTGGCTACCGAAGTGGCCGGGCTTCGCTCTCCTTGGAAGCGTTTCGGTCGGTGATTGCGTCAGCCATCCAACGGTCGTGCTTCCCGTGTACGCGGGGATGATCCGGACTGCACTCCGAAACTCACTCGGGTGACGCCGTGCTCCCCGCCTACGCGGGGATGATCCCCCGCAGGTTGCGATGGCATTCATCGCGGAAGAGTGCTCACCGCGCACGCGGGGACCGGTCAATCCTTCCCTCGGCAACGAAGCCAAAGCCAGCGTCCAGACGACCGATCAAACATCTTGGAGAACGAATACGCATCCCGTTGTTGCCAGAACAACGACTGCGGCGAGCAAACTGCTGACGGCGATGTTTGCGAACCGGTACTTCCGTTGTGCCACTCCAGCATTCGCCATGATTTGAGCGGCTAGCTGTTCGACGATGTTGTCGGGGTGATGGCTCAGTGTCGTTAGTGCGCGCATGTAGGTGTCCGGGGTTAGGTCAGGGTCCGCCGCGCGGCTGAAGTGAAAGAGGCTCTTCGATCTCTCGCTGGATCTCACGCGAGGCCACAGGACGCAGATCGAGGCGACGCAAGCGCTGAGTATGAAGACCGCGCAGGCCCCTGCTCCCACCGACACAGCAACGCTCGCTGTCCTGGCTTCCGCTCGGACAAGGTTGAACAGCATCTGTCCCAGCACCCCTGTGGTGGCGAGCGTGGTGATCGCTTTGGTTTCAGCGTGTTTCACCTGGGCAAGGGTCAGTTCCAGTGTCCTCCAGGTATTTTCCACTACCTCGCGGTCGCCGTTTGCCCACCTACGGAGCGCACGCCAGGAGTCGACTGTCAACATGTGTCGGCTCCCGCGACCGTTCTGCCTGCTATTGCTTCGAGTCGGCATCGTCGTGTTCCTTTGTCATCCGTCTCGATTCGATTGATTCCATCTGTTTCTTGGGTGGCAGTGAATCGATGGCGGTCGCGACGTCGTCGATCAGCCTGTTGAACAGCGCATCCAGTTTGTCGGGGTCGACGTTGACGTTGTCCGTGCCTCCTTGACGGATCCATACTTTGAGGGCATCGAGATGCTCTCTCAGGGCGTGCCTGTTCGTGTCATCGCGCCGCTGTTCGTGACGTTCGGCTTGTGCGCGCAGTTGCTGTGCGAACTCCACCGGACTGAGGCCGCCGGTAACCAGTGCAAGGTAGGCACCGAGTTGAGAACTGTGGCCCATTTTGTCGAAGTGTTTCTGGACTTCGTCGAGTTGGAATGTGCCGACCTCGGCTCTGAGCTTGTGGTCGTGTCGTTGCCGTTGCTCCTCGAGTTCCTGCTTCTGATCCTCCAGAGTCCGAGTTACGGTGTGGAAGAGGCTGGATTTCTCGACCTCGAGGACGCTCCACTGCCACAGCTCCCTGCGTCGGCGCTCGAACTCCGCCAATTCGGCTGACGGGATCACCTCGATACCAGCGAGCTGGATCCGCATGCCTGGCTCGGTCGGCGGGTTCCCTGTGATGAAGGTGGTCACACCGGCAGTGAGTTCCTGGCGAAAATTGGCGACTTCGTCGAAGCGATACTTCTGGCCGAGTTCGAAGATCCGGTGCTCGCTACGCAGGTAGCCCTCGAGGAAGTTGCGGGCATCAGTTCGCCCGTTCCGGACGACAGCGACTGGATCTGTCACCGTGCACTCGAAGGTGACCTGGACGGTGAAAGTCGTTGCGTCAGCGGCCCGGATCGCTAACTCGACGATCACCGGCATATTCAGACTCATGTCGACCAAGCTGACGTGGGACGCGTCGACGACATGGCCTTGGTCGATGCTTCTCTGCTCGTTGTCAGCGATCAGCCGGCCGTTCACGCGAAAGACAAGCACTTCGTGCGCATTTGGCTTCGGTAGCTCGCCGAGTCGACGTACACGTCGGCGGAGTGCCCGTCGACCGACGACGTCAAGATTCCGTTGCTCGATGATGGGGTACCTCATGTGATGTCCTTCATCCGACACGTTCTGTGCTCAAGGGCGCCAACAGGACTCGCAACAGCAAGTCGACTTGCTCACCATTCGATCTCGATGAGCTGGGATCCAGCCTCATCCGCTGCGTTTGGCGGGCGGTCAGATCGTGTTCCAGCGATGCGTGTTCTCGTGGCGGTATCTCGGTGGCGAGGGCGGCACCGAGAAGCTGTACCGTATCTTCCGGCTCCGAACTGATCTTCGTCAGATCGCCTAGACCGCTCAGCAAGGCGTCGAGTAGCCGCCGCCGGAATGGCCGGTGGCACAGGGCCAGACCCCACAGACGGGCAGGAATCGATATCTGGTCCTTGAATTTGTCGATGTAGCCGAAGATCGCCGACATCTCAGTTTGCACTGCGGTCACCGTCAACACCTCCGCGATGGCGGACAACACCGAAGACCGCCCGCGCCGACTCGCTCCGGCACGACGATGCTCATCCTCCAATGTGGTCAACACGATCTCGGCCGCCGACGAATCCGCGGCGAGCCGGGCGAAAAGGGTTGCCAGGGCCGAGCCCTGGTTCGATACGACGTCGCTGCTGTGAATTATCAGCTGCGACAGATATCGAGAGGCCTCCTCCGGATAGATGATGCCGAGAACCCCACTGAAGGCGTGGGTTGCGGTCCACTGTTGTTGCCGGGTCCCGACAGTCGACCACCGCACCGCAGTACGCAAAGCCGTCGGTGCGAGGACCCGATCGAAGCACATCGACCAAAGCACGAAAATAGCCATGTTGCGGCACGTCCACCCGTGCTTCCCCTTCGACCACGGCTCGAGGTAGACATTTTCGACCTCATCGAAGGAGACTGCGGCCAGCTGAGCAAGCCCGTCCGCGATGGCGTGTCTTCGGACATCTGCGTCAACGTCATATCTGCGGAGGATCACTGTTCTGAGCCAATCCCGAATGCAATCCCAGAACGTCACATCCATTCGTTCCCACAGCTCCGCGATTACGTGCTTTCGATATGCGTCGTCTCGGAACTCGAGGACCTGGCGCGATATGTCGTACGGCTCGACGGGCGCGCGGCGGATCAGGCTTGCGTCAGCGACGCGGGTGTGCCGATGCTCGGGGAGCACGTCTGTATCGCTGCCTGACAGCGACTCGATGGATTCATCTGGTGGCGCGGGTTTTGCGAAGAGGTCTTGCAGGTCGGAGAGAAGCGACTCGAACGGTCGTTGGCCGCAGTTTCCGAGGAAGGCCAGGACGGCGACTTCCAGGATCTGCCGCCGCGTCCGCTGACCAGTCGAGAACCAGTCCCTGACTCGGTTCTGAACGGATACCTCGAATAGGCGCGAGGCCGCGATGGGATCAGCCCCCTCACAGACTTGTAGTGCAACCGCATGGAGTTCACCGATCGTGTAGACACTCGGTAGCTGCTCCTCGATGGCGGCGATCTTGTTGACCGTTTCCTCATCAGAAGCCGTACAGTCCGGGAAGCTGAGCCAAACTGTCAGCAGGTCATGGGCATCAGGTCGATTCCAGGGGACTTTTAGCACTCGGTCCGAGGTGTGGGTTTCGTTGCCGGTACCGGCAACTATCAACCATGCTCCAGCACCATTAACGCGATCGCGAACCATGCGCCAGGTGAAATCGGTGTCGGCCTGCCGTTCGAGCGTGCCCATATCGGCGGCCAGGTACCCGTGGTCCGCCTCGTATTCTCTATTCGCCAACTCTTCCAACGATGCAGTTGGAGGCAACGCGAACAACGGGCCGGGTGTGACTTCGCGAAGCAATTTTATTGCACCCGTGCGCTTCCCGACTCCGGCCTTGCCGTCGAGCAGGACCACACGGTCGGAACTCAAGGCTTCAAATGCGACATCGAATCCGTCTGGTAGCACGTAGCATCGGCATGCATTCTCGATCTCCGCGCTGTCGAGCCTTTCGGTCCGATGACCCAGACCAGCTGTAGCAGTAAACATCCCGCGTTGACTATTCGGCGCATGAACCGTGGTGTTGTAATACTGGTTGATTTGGTTAACCTGCTCGATAGTCGTGCTCGAATCCGGCTCAACCGCTTCCAGATCCGCGCCGCCCTCCCGGTCAGTTAGCGGGCCTGCACTCGAATTATCCACCGAGGCGGCGGATTCTTCATCCACAGAATCAGATTCACTCATCACTGATTCCAGACCATGCCGATGACACCGTTGGGAATGTGAACGTTCCCATTGATTGTTGTCGCTACGGAAGCTTGTCGGCCGACTCCGGCCGAGGTATCCGATGGCGAACCGGACGCGACTTCTTGCCCCTGTGGACCGGCATCTGGCCCAGCAGCTCTGTCCGGCAAGAGAATCGAATGGACGTCATACCCGGGGACATACAAGTACGCGGGCTCGTCGAACTCCTTGTTTCGCACCATCACTCTGCGGAACGCGGAATGCGGCAGTGAGGTATGGCGCTGCCGGACCGAATCCGTGTACACCTGATCCGAGAGAATCACTACGAGATATGCCGCTGGTACCAGCTCGAGCGCGTCCCGGGCTGGATCGGAATCCACGAGCCGAGAGACCGTGACGATGCCCTGACCGGCGAACCCGTTGTCAGCGACCTTCATCGCGCCGAAGTGGACAGCAAGCCGCAACCGTAGTCGCGCCTCGTCGCGCAGATCATGATTGTGAACCTCGAGTGCGTTGGCCAGCTCGCGGACGTAGTCGTCGACGACCACATGCTCCATCTCGGATTCCTCCGAGGGCAGCACAGCAAGCTCTCCATCGCCCCCAGCTTGACATGCCCACGCGGACCGGTTGAGCCCCGCACGCGACGCCGCCTGGTCCAATACCGCCAGCAGGCCAGACTGCATGTCTTGCTGGCGGCGGTCATCGCTACCGCCATACCCCCGTGCATCGACCGACATCAGCAGTCGGCGACCAAACGGTACTTCTCTGGTCAATTCCGATCCCCTTCCTGAACTATGTTGGAGCGCACGATAATTGGCCCGCCTCCGCGCTCCTCATAGACGAGCGTGACACGGGTCGAGTACGAAGACCCCGTAAAATTCAGGATTCCGACCGCAAATCAGATGTCGTCGGCGAGCACGCGCAATCGATCAAGATCATTAATCGTGACGCTGCGGTAGGCAGACTTCACCAGGCCCTGTGAACGCAGCTGCCGCAGCGCCAACCCGATCGCATCCTCGCCAGCGCCGATGAGCCTGCCCAGTTCCGTGTGCGACAACCGAACGCCGAGCTCATACCCCTCCGCCGTCGAAAACCCGTGCCGCTCAGCCAATTCCAGAAGAATTCTGGCAAGCCGGTTCGGAACGTCGTATCCCGCGAAATCCAGGCGACGACGATTAGCCCAGTCGAGCCGATCGGCGATCATTCGACACATCGCCTCCCACGCATCAGCATGACTGTTCAGGAAAGCAATGAACGAACCATGCGGAATGTTGTGCACGAGCGTGGTCGTGCAGGTAGTCACAGTCGCTGATCTGGCCGTACCGCGCAGCGCCGCAAGCTCACCGACCACGTCACCGCTGACCCGAATCCCGAGCAGGGTCTCATAGCCACTGCGCGAAGCCGCACTGATCTTCACACACGCAGACAACGCTGCTTCCCGAGAGCGCAGCAGCAGAACATGATTCCGGACTTCGCCCTGGCGGATCAGAACATCACCCGCTGGGACCTCACGAGGCAATGCCAGACCGAGCAGGTCCTGCCTGGAACTTTCCCCCAGCCGCGCCATCAGCGTCCCTGCAGGCCAATCAACACCATCAGCGCCCGATGTCGACGAACGTGAGATAGCCAAACCGTCCAGCCCCTCCGCAGAACTCTGAGCCTCAACCACCGAACTATCGGAAATATGACAGCCAAACACATTGCGCCCCTATGAATTTCCCTCTCTTCACCGGTGCGCGATAGGCAGACTCAGCCAGCCTATCGCCTCGAGACCAACCAAACGCCCGAAATCCAGTGTGCCGAGAAGTACACGCCAACTCGAACACCGCGGCCACCTCCCGCATCCGAGGGCCGTTCCTGGTTCGGTCGGCACCACCCGCCACTCTCGTTGGAATGCTCGCTGTCGCTGTCGGTCCGCCCCATTCCTCCGGTGTGTCCTATGGCGGTAGAGGCGGAGCCGTCGATGACCGAACCGAAATTTCGACAATCAAGACGGCACGAGCTGCGCTCCGCCACCGCCGATCCTGCACGCGGGGATTTGACTTGGGAGACGGCAAACATCCGGCCAGACCGGCGTGTCACGGGGGATCGATGCAACATCGCACATTTCGCGTACGGTCTAATACGTTGCGCGACGGACGCAGATTGAAAAATGCACAGTGATGCCGGAACTCGATGATCTATCGCGAGTCTGCTGAGAGCAGCGAGGTGAAGTGTTGCTCGCGCGCGTTGATGATCCAATCGCACCAAGGGTGTACGCGGCGTGCTCCCCGCGCACGCGGGGATGATCCGAACGCGTCACGCACTCGCTTGGCGGACAGGAAGTGCTCCCCGCGCATGCAGGGATGATCTGGCCGGGTGCCTGCCGATCGTGTCTGGTGTGGCGCTCCCCGTGGACGCGGGGATGATCCGACGATGCGAGTAACGCCGTCATGACCGTGAATGTGTTCCTCGCGCGCGGTGATACCCGTGAGCCTCACGAATCAGATTGTTATATTTGTGATTCCAGATCGACCGTCTCCGGTGAACACAATGAGAGAGCGGACTTCGGGTGGCTGATCTCGAGGTTGGGAGATCGAGTCAGTTCACGGCACGTTCGAACCATCCGCCAGCCGCAAAATCCGGAACCACGCGCGGTACTTCGCGCGACCTCGGTTCGGCGTCGGTAGGCCACAGCACTTCCGCGTGCTCGGCGGCACGCTGGACCGAATCGCTGTCGAGCTCGACGCGTTGCTCGGCGATCCCGTATGCAGGCCAGGCAGCTTGCTCGTCGGCGGTGGGCACATGACTACTGCCGTCCACCGGGATCTCGATGACCACGCCGTCGCCGAAAAGATCACATCGCTGCCACTCCCGCGTCGGATCCGTACCCGGCAACGCCTCCAGACGGGCGCAGAAGATCCACTTGCCAAGATTGACCGCAGGTCAAGTATTCGGCCACGCCCTCCGCCGACGCGCGCCAATCCTGCTGGCCCGTCCCCAGTGAATGAGACCGCTTGATACAAGTAGATCATGGCCTCGCAGCGAGTGATGGCGCGCCGCAATACATCCCGCCACGGCACCCCTGCGGAATCCCTGACCGCGCATCCACGTCGAGAAAGACTTCGCCAGCCAGCCCCGGGCGCTGCTCAACCAGCCAGCGCGCCAACGCAACAGCCTCGACATTGTTGTGACTCGAATGACTCAGAAAGACTTTCGTCATCCCGCTCTTGCCCTTACCACCTCGCCGTTGAAGTGGCGTCAATGAGGGCCGGCGCTGCACCCCGACCGTGCTCTGCCGCGAGATCGGTGGTCAACCGGATTGTGTGAGGCAATAATTACCTCGTGCGACCAGCCCCTTGTCAATCCGATCCGCGGCTAACCGCGGAAGCGCTGTTCGGTGCCGAACTGCGCGCCCGACGTAAGGCCGCCGACCTTTCATTGCGACAATTGGCGCCACTGGTGCTGGTCAGCCACGATCTCCTGTGGAGGATCGAGACAGCACAGCGTCGACCACATCCAGACCTTGTCCACCGGCTCGACCGAGCCCTCAATGCTGGCGGCCAACTAAACCGGCTCGCCGCCCCTTTCACCGATATCGTTCTCCAACAGCCCCGCGACATTTCGTTGGAGCCAGACCTCGTTGGACCGTCGCTTCGTGATCTGATCACGGAGGTCCGCATGGCTGACCACACCATGGCAGCCAAACGCCTACCCGAGGTGGCGGCCCAGGCAAAGACCGCCGAGAAGTTCGTATCTCGGGTCAACGAGTCGCAGAGGGCGCAGTTACTGCGGAATATCGCTGAAGCGCATCAACTCGCCGGTTGGATGCTGTTCGATCGAGGCAGCGTCTCGCTAGCTGAGGATGCGTTCGCCAATGCCCGGCGGATGGCAGAACGCATCGGCGCAATGGACCTGATCGCGTTCGTCGGCGGCCCGAACGCTGCTTTCATGAGCACCTGGAGCGGGGATCCAGCCCAGGGTGCCGAGCGAGCCTATGGGGCGATGTCATGGGCCCGGCGCAGTGGAAATCGGCGCTTGACGGCGTTCGTCGCCACAATTGCCGCGCGTGCACACGCGAGAATGGACGAAGCCGACCTCTGCACCAAGATGCTCGTTGAAGCCGAATCGGAGCTGTCCCGGCATCAGCCACAAGAGCCCGACCCGGTCTGGCTGGACGTGTTCGATGACGCTGCATTGGCCGGGCATCGCGGTTCGTGCTTGTTGGATCTCGGGCACCCACGGCACGCCGTCGAATCTTTGCGTGAGCAGGATTCGGCCAGCCCAGTGGTCTTTCTGCGCAATCGCACGATCTGGCAACTAGAACAAGCCGAGGCGCAATTGCGAATGGGTGAGGATGAAGCCGCGGCAACGGCAGTGAATCATGCAATGGATGCCGTATCAGCCGATTCCATTACTCCTCGGGTCGCGCGCATGTTCCGTTCAATCCTTCTGAAACTGCGTGCATCCGGTGATCACGCAGTGGCATCAACTGCTGACCGGTTAGAGGTCTTCATCGGGGCGTGCGTGTGAGTGGGTAAGTCGCCCAACGCATCTCGATCCCTGTGCCGGAGTCCACGACAATCAGCAGCTCGCCTTGCAACCGTCCTTCCGCTGCTCGGAACCGTCCCAGCCCTGCCGGTTCGAAACGGGTGTCGCTGGCGAGCGGGTCATCGGCCAGGCTCGCATGCAGGCCGTCGTGCTCCCACCGGAACACTGTCTCGTCGGCTTCCGACCACCAGCTGCCGAGAAGCGGACGAATCTCCGGTGGACACGACACTAGCTGCCATTCGCGTGGCGGTCGTGTTGGCAGGGATGTGATTGCCTCGCAAAGGATTTCGGCGGCAAGGTCAGCAGGTTTGATCCCACGGGTGGCGTTGGCCAACGCAACCACCGCGACTCCGGAAGCACGATCCAACATGAGTGCCGACTGGAAGCCCGGCATCGCGCCGGTGTGCCCGGCGAGGATGTGGCCGCCTCTGCGTTCCAGGATCAACCCGAGGCCCCAGCCTTTGGACCATGCTGCGGTGTCGACCATAACCTGCAGGGTGTGCATGCTGTCGACGACAGGTGCAGGAAGAACGTCGGGTTCTCTCCCGGCGAGCGCGTGTCCCCAGCGCAGGAGATCGCCTGGCGCAGACCACATTTGGCCGCCGACACCGATCGAGGCTTGGTCCATGACTGGTTCGTGATGGACAGTGGCGATATGCGGATCGAGCCGGTAGCCGATCGCCGCATCCGCAGGCCGTGCCCAACTCGTCCGGGAAAGGTCGAGCGGAGCTAGCAGTCTCTGCTCGATCAGCTTTTCGCACGGCTGACCACTGACATCTTCGATGATCTGGCCGAGCACGGCGTATCCGAGATTCGAGTAATGCCACCGCTGTCCCGGATCGGCGACCAATTCAACATCCTGAAACGCGACGCGAAGTTCGGCGCCCGTCGGTCCTTGCATGCTTTCCCACATGTCCACCGGGGCTTCGCGTTGCAGCCCACTGCTATGCGACAAGAGCATCCGAAGTGGCAGATGTCCGAACGGCGTGCCGGGTAGATAGCGGTCGACTGTGGCGTTCAGGCTCAGATCACCGCAGTGGGCCAGCAACAACGTGACCGCCGCAGTGAATGTTTTCGTGATCGAACCTATGCGATAGATGCTGTCGATCGTGGCTGGCATTCGGTTCTCGACATCCGCGTATCCAGATGAGGCTGCCGCAAAAGAGACGCCATCGACGCCCACCGCGACGGTCAAGCTCGGTATCCGTGCGGCAGTCTGCGCCTGTGCAACCTTGGTGGTCAGCGCCGTCTGGAAGTCGGTGTCCATGCGCCCCTTTCCTTCTTGACCAGCATCCCACACCCTCGGCGACACTCTGTTGACAAAGTTTCTGTCCACAGCAAAGTCCTTCCACACCGGATTTCCGCAGACCAGGGTGAAATCAGCACCGCGAACGTCGGTCCGGTTCACATTCGACACAGCGAACTGACGAACGGTCCGATCGAGGAATCGGACGACAGCAAAAACCACAGCCGTGTCGAAAGGGACAAACCGTTGATCGCTGGTGCCTCTGATCCGAGGAGGCCCGATGAATGACATCCAAAAATCCAATCTCCCGATTCCGATCTGGATGCCCCGCATAGGTCTCCCAGCCCTATGGGGAGATGAGGTAGTGGCCATGTCGATCGAAGACGACGAGCAATCGTTGATGACCAGCGCTAGAACCCGGCATCAAGCGAGGAGCGTCGGCAATGGCGATTGGGTTGTGAGTTTTCTACCCGGTCGGACCTTCTCCCAGGACCAAGCCCTCGCCGCGCTTCGTGTCGCGGATGAGTGGGCCGCGATGCAAGCGTGCGCGAGTCTCCTCGGCCTGACCGCGCTCGAGCTTGCGGGTATGGCGGCAGCAGAGTGCACCTGGCCGCCGCCCGAGAAATCGCGATCAGGCCAATCACGTACCCGTTTCTGGAAGGGGATTTCCCGATGATCCGCGAGCAGGCTTTGCTGCGCGTGTCGGATATCGCGGCCCTCAGTAGAGGGGGCGCCCGCGGACGGCGTGGCGTTGCGGAGCACGCGTGGAAGTCGATCCGGTCGCGGTCGGTGCAGCTTCAGGTGGTCGGTGAACCGAAGTGCCGTCATCGGAGGGAGCGGTGATGTTCGAGAGCTGTCACAGCCCCCATGAGGTGGCCCACGTGTATCGCGGATTGGGGTTCGCGGTGTCGTGTTCGTTCAACCGCGTGTCGTTGATCGCGACGACGGCGTTAGGAGCGGTGTCGATGCCCGCGGGTCTGGGCAAGCAGGTGCGTGAGGTGCTTCTCGAGGAGACCCGGTGCGTGTCGGTGCCGATCATCAGCTATTCACGACCGAATCGCGACTGGGTCTTCCTCGTCGGCCCGGCGTGGGGCGGCAGGCTCGGCGCGCACACGCTGTCCCAACTGGAGGAGCGCGGCGTACGGATCCGGGAGTCAGGCGAACGAGTCTGGCTTCCGATGACCGACCATCAGACCGGGTGGTTCTGGGTGTCGCAGCCCTCGACTGTGCATTCGTTGCCGTCGCGTACCAGCGTGGTAACCGCCGCTCGTCGGCTCCTTGGCCCGGTTCGGTCTTCTGCGGTGTGGCGGTGAGTAATGCACACCATTCTAGGTCCGGCCGGGAGCGGAACGGTCTCGGCCGGTTCTGAACCCGACGCGGTAGCACTGTTCCCAACGGGTGAGGCGCTGTTGTCGGCGATCCGGGGCCATCACGTGGGACTCCATCCGCTGGCGAAGCTGGCGCACGACTTCGGTGTCGTACACCAGCGGCGTCTAGCCACGTTCGGCAGTGAGTGCCGTTGCCGCGCAGATGAACTCGCACTCGCAGTGGATGTGTGGGTTGCCGATAACCTGCCGATCCCGCATCCGCGGGCGTCCATGCACACCGAGACGATGGGAGCGGTGATAGCCCGGTTGGCCCAGGCTCAGGTATACGCCTACCACCTGCTGATGACGATCGATCCTGCCGACCCGGCCGTGCACGCGGCCTGGTACCGGCTAGCCGAACTCGTCGATAGCTACACCGATCTGTGCACCGACGTCGCGCGGCGGGCGCGGCGGCTTCCAGCCCTGGGGGATCGCTGGTGACCTTCACCGGACTCCCGGACAAAGATGCTGTGCTGGCCGCCTGCCGAGGCTTCCCAACATGAGCGACCATCCGATGCTGGACGCGGCCGGAGAACTCGCGATGCTGCATCAGACCCGCGAACACACACCGCTGTGCGCACTCGGGGACATCGACTGGCAACGCGCCCGTGCGATGTCGGCCATCGACCGGTGGGTGGTGGCGGCCACGCCGATCCGTTCCCCGCCGCGCCTCTGGCCCCCCCACACCATGGGGCAGGGCATCGCGCTGCTCGCGCAGTTGGCCGTGCACACCTACATCGCGCTCGCCGCACCGGAACCAATGTTCTACGACGCTTCGCTGCGGCTCGCCGTGGCCGCGAGTGCCTATCAGGACTTCGCAGATGAAACCGCCTGTGGCATCCGCCGACTACCCAGCACGCTGTGCCCCGGCGAGAAGTGCTGTCTCCCAAAGTATTTCCCGTTCACCAATTCCGATTGGTCCCGTGAAGTTGGAGCACACTGCCCATGTTCGATAGCACATCGCATCCCGGTGACCGGCCAGAGAAGCACGACGATCGGTCGTGCATCTTCTGCCGTCCCGCGGATTCGGCCGTGAATCGGGTGATGGCCCGCCACGGCACCATGTACGCGCGGTGGGACAACTACCCCGCGCGTCCAGAACATCTCGAGATCGTTCCGTTCCGGCACATCGGGTCCTTCTTCGACATGACCGATCAGGAAACGCGGGACCTGCACGTCCTGGCACGGTCCATGTGGGCACAGCTCGATGCGCTGCTGCACCCGGATGGACACCATCGGTGTCAACGACGGCATCGCGGCTGGACGCACGATCGCCCACCTGCACGCGCACATCATCCCCCGCCATCACGGCGACGTTGCCGACCCTCGCGGCGGAATCCGACGCATCTTTCCCGACTCTGATCCCGACACCTGGCGCTGAAACACATACCCACCCACCAGGACACACGTCCAGCAAGGAGTGCACTGCCCATGTTCAATAACCGATCAGATCTCCCCGAGAAGCCGTCGAAAACCACCCGCCCGAGCACGCTCACCGCGGCGGGGTTGACGGTCCTGGATACCGACCTGTTTTACGACCCAGACGATTTCGTCACGCTGGTCATCGCCGCGCAGACCGTGACCGATCTCGTTGTCATGACTGCCGACGAGACCCGCGGGCGGCGCGCCCAGCTGGCGCGGCACGTTCTGGATCTCATGGACCGGCCCGACGTACCTGTCATTGCCGGAATCGACATCGGCGGCGAACACCGGTTCGTGATGGATGAATTCGTCGATCAATCCCACACAACTGACGCCGACCCCGACCCCGGCGGCGCGGTTCTCGACGCGGCCGATGGGCTCGCCAACGCCCTCACCCGACTGTGCGCTGCGACGGACGGCCCGATCCACTGGGTTGGGATGGGCCCGATGACCAATCTGTCTGCCGTGCTGTGCCTGGTCCCCGATCTCGCCGAGCGGATCGTGGTGACACAGATGGGTGGCTGGTTGGATCGGTACCGCGACAAGACGCGCGCATCGCACAACTTCCACACCGATCCCGTATCGGCGGGGATCGCGCTTCGCCTGATTCGCACACCCCGGTTGGTCCTGTCGGATTTCACGAATTCCTCCGCGATCGACGTCACCGATGACTGGGAACTGCTGCGGCGACTGCGATCAGCGACCGCACCGAGGTGGGCACAGTTGCTGGCAGCGAATTTCGAGGCATGGTTTCAGCGCCAGCGCGCCAAACAAAACCGGCGCGGCAGCTGGATGCACGACCCGCTCACCCTCAGCGCCGCACTCGGCCTGCCGTTCGTCACCTTCACCCCCGAGCGGATCCGGATCGAACGTGACGCCCGCATCTATCGCGATCCGGGTGGCCGCGCAATGGAAGTCGCGTGCGCGGTCGACAACGAGGGCTTCGTGGAATGGATGCACGAGGGGGTGTGCGCGTGAACTGGCGACGCTGGATCCAATCGCATCCACCACAGACGCACTCCATGTCGGGCTGCACGACTTCCCTCTATCACCCGCCCGCACCTAGGTACACCACAGCGGGCGATGATCATGTTCGGCTGTATGCCGATTGCGGGCGCGCGGAGTTCGACGGCGAGAACCGATTGATCAGCGTGGCGTGCCCGGCCGTGTTCTGCGGTTCGGTCCCGGTGTCCGACAACCGGATCGGCGCACACCGCACATGGGACGCTCGGCCGTGCGGGTGGGCCGGAGCGCGCATCATCGACGATACCGCCCAACCCGTGCAGGCGATGTCGTGAACGTCTCGACCTCACCCCAGCTCTACGACCTGACAAACCTGGGTGAGCGCCTCATCGATCTCGGCGACCTCACCGTCTGCGAGGCGATTCGTGCGATGAGTCGCCACAACGACTGCGCATCACAGTGTGTGGTCCCGCAACAGGTGATGCACGCGGTGGGCGTCGAATTCATTGCCGTCGCTAGGTCGCTCGACCCGACGAATCGCCATCTGGGGCGACGGAACGAATTGTGTCCTGCGTGACAAATCCATGGCCAAGGCGCAATTGCGGATGCACAGCTGGTATCTGGACCCTGACCGCCGTGCCCAACGGTTCCCGATCACCACGGCCCTGGCATCAGCGATCCTGGCGGGGCGCGAAATGGGTTGGTGCAGTGGGAACATGCTCGACCTGGATCGGCTGGTGACCGAATCCATTCGACGCATGGATGCGTGAGGCGGTGCGCGTGAGGACCGCGATCACGTGGTGTCCAGACATCGTCGAGGCAGGAAACCACACAGCCGAGGACAACATCTCACCGCGTCACAGTGACGAAGCCGACCTCGAGCTGGTGGAGTTCGGTTGCCCAGTGGTGTTTGCCCCGAAGCGCGAGCAGTCGATCATGGCAGGTTCGCCGGTCGGGATCCCAGCGCGGACCGTCTGGAAGCTGCTCACTGATCGCGACATCTGCTGGGCAGCAGCAGGATCCGGTAAGCCGCGCGGCGGCACACGTTGGTGGGGGAGAGCTTGAGGATGAACACAAGATGTTGTGGCTCGTGTGGCGGATCGCTGACTGCGGGGTACGTGGGCGAGTTGTGCACAGAATGTGCATCGGTGGCGGGGTTCAAGCGGTTGATCCCACCGGGCTTCTTCGACTCACCATCGATGCGGAAGGCGTTGGCGCACCACGATTTCGGTAGCGTTTTCGACGCGGTCAGGACCGAGACCGGGTTGAGTCAAGGCCAGTTGGCGCACCTGGTGGGTTTGAGCCAGGGGCGGGTCTCGGAGATCGAGAACAAGGGCCACAAGGTGACTGGGCTTGGGCTCGGGGCACGGATATCCATGGCGCTGGGGATCCCTGCGAGCACGATGGGTTTCTGGAGCGAGCCGGGTAGCCTTGTCGGTGAGGAGGTGAGTTGGGTGTACAGGCGTGACTTCCTCTCTCTGACAATGGCCACCGCGATGGGCTCGAATCTGCACCCGGAACTCGATCGGCTCGGCAGCCAGCTTCCTACGCGAGTGAAATCCTCACCGCGCACACAGATCGGCGTCAACGATATCGAAGCGATCGAGGAGGTCGCCGATTTCTTTCGCCGCCAAGGGCTGGCCCGTGGCAGCGGCTTGTATCGCGATGCCGCCTTGGCGCAGCTGCATGAGGTTCGCTCCTACGAGAACGTCGAGTGCAGTGCGGTGTTGCGGCCCTGGTTGTGGGTGGCGACGGCGGAGCTGGCGTGGGTGACCGGTTGGCTGGCCTACGACGTGGAAGATCATGACGGCGCGCGCCGGGTGTGGTCGTATGCTCTGTGGGCCGCCGGTCAGGGTGCCGAGCATCCGCGTAGTACGGATTTGTCGGTGGCGATCCTGCTGGATTTGGCGCACCAGGCGCTGCATCTGTGGCGGCCGTTGTGGACGGCACCGACTCCTGCTGAACGTGACCACCAGCAGCAGATGCTCGACGACGCATTGCGTTGCGCGCAGGCCGCGGCCGCGACCGCGATCAGCCGCCGCCATCCAGTTTCTACGGTCACCGAAGCGTATACCGCGTCGGTGACGGCGTGGTGCTGGGCGGCCCGTGGTGACGCCACCGCGGTGCACCGGTTGATCCAGCAATCCCAAGACCTCTACGCGACGGTGGATCACAGCAGCCTCGCTCCGTGGGCGGCGTTCATTACTCCCGCCGAAATCTCTGCCCAGCACGGGCATTCGTACTATCTGCTCTCGACCCAGGATCGCGATCATGCCCCGCGAGCGGTGCAATTGCTGCGCGCTGCCGTCGACGGTCACGCTCTCGAGCACGCCCGCAGCAAGGCCGTTGCTCTGCCTACTCTGGCCGGTGCATGCCTGCAGGCCGGTGACCACGACAGCGCCGCGTTCTACTGTGACACCGCGATCGAACAGATCGCTGGCTTGACCTCGCGACGCTGCTACACCCGGCTGTCCGATTTGAATCGGATCGCGGCCCAATACGATCGCGACTCCCTGGTCACCGATATGCGAGCTCAGATCAGCGACACCCTAGAGGCGAAGTGATCGACAGCGGTCTCCCGGGCCGCGACGCTTTGGGGGCTGTGTGCGCGGAATTCGGTGTTGCAGGTGCCGAGGCGGCGGTGATGCTGCATCAGCGATCGAACGCGGTGTGGCTGGTCGGTTCTGTCGTAGTGCGTTTGGCGCCCGCTACCGAGCTGCGGCGTCACCGCGCGAGCGCGGCCGTCGCGGTGACCCGATGGCTCTCGGACCGAGACGATCCGATCGCGCTGACACCGCTGCCGGGGCCACAACCGGTTCTTGCCGGTGGAGCGGTGGCCACCTTCTGGCCATACCGGCCTACACACGGGTCCGCGGATCCTGCCGCTCTCGGTGCGCTGGTGCGGCGACTGCACGCGGCCGGTGATCCGCCGCCGCACGCCCCGATACCGGCCTACCGGCCGCTGCTGCGCCTGGGCGAAGCACTCGACATCGACGAGCGCCGCACACGCCCGGCGCTGTCTAGCGTTGACCGTGTGTGGTTGCGGAGCCGGGCCGAGGACCTGGTCGCCGCGTTCGCAGACACGCAGTGGCCGTTGGGAATCGGGCTGATCCACGCTGACGCACATTCCGGCAACGCCGTCCGCGACGGAGCTGGTTGGGTGTTGATCGACTGGGACGGCACCAGTATCGGTCCCCGGGAGCTGGATCTGATCGGCACGGTTCCCGATCATTTCCACGAATCCGACTGCTATCGGCAGCAATTCGCCGCCGCCTACGGCTACGACATGCTCACCTGGCCGGGCTGGGTTCTGCTGCGCGACATCGTCGAGCTGCACTCGGTCGGCTCCTACATCCGTCTGGCCGCGGATAAACCGGCCGCCGCGACCGAACTGCACCGCCGCGTCCGATCCTTGCGCAGCGGAGACCGATCCGTGCTCTGGCACCCAGTGCACTGAGGCCCGCCATCGCGTCGGGTGCGGTCGAGTACTCGCCCTGCACGATCAAATTTCGGGAATTCCTGTCCGTCCAATGTCGTGTCCGCACAGGTTTTTTCGGCATCTGGCCAGGCGAGATATTCGAAGGTTCCCGAAGGCGATCCCTGTCAGGGATATCCCTTTCAGGGATTGGATGACCCCTTCGTGCGCGCGAGCCTGATATAGGCGTCCGGCACCGGATTCGCTTCGGTCACATCGTCGTGAGCCACCAGCCGTCCGGGACGTGGCGGACGGCGGGCCGGTGTTCGGATGCTGTAGGGCTATCTGGGAGGCGCGCATGACCACGGTTGTGGATAGAGAGCTGTGGATTGTCGGCCACGCAGACTGCGCCGGCCATGGCGAGGTGCGGTTCGGGTCGATCGATGAAGCCCGCTTCGTGCCTGTGACTCACTCCGGGCACGGTCCGCAGTGCCGTCAGTACCTCGCTGCCGCCGCATACAGCGGCGGGGTGAACGCCCAAGACGACTGGGACGACTAGCTGGCTCCGGTGATCCATCGGCGTGCAGTCGCCGCCAGAGAGGGCGACTGCACCGGGGGCCGTGCTGGGACCGCATGACACGTGTACGCCGGGCGCCAAAGTCCGTGCCTCACAGTGAAAGGCCGAATATCAGTGACCACTGGGCAACCAGCTTCTCCGCCACCGCCGGTCTGCTCCTCGGACTTGCCGGTGGCGATCTACGGGCCAGAATTCAGGGCTGACCCGCATCGTGCGTTCCGGGAAATGCGGCAGCGCTTCGGGTCTCTGGTCCCGGTGGACATCGGGGTACCGGCCATCCTGGTCACCGATTACCGCGATGCACTGGAGATTCTTACCCATGAGGAGCGGTATCCGACTGATCCGGCGGTGTGGGCGCAGCAGGTGCCTCCCGCGTGTCCCGCCCTGCCGAGCCTGGGTCCACGCCCGGACGCACTGCACACCTCAGGAGCCACACGCTCGAGGTACCGGCTCGCCATCAGCGAAACTCTTGCTCTCGTCGATCAATTCGCTCTAGAGGACACAGTCGAACGCGTGGCGGTCGCGCTGATCAACCGCTTCTGTGGCGGGGGTTCGGCGGATCTGCTGGGCCAGTTCGCGCGACCGTTGGTTGTCCAAGTGGTTCATGAGGTGCTGGGCCTTTCACCGGAGGCGGGACAGCACGCATTGAACGCGATCATGACGCTTCGAGCCACTGATCCCGCGTCGGTGAAACTGGGCAACCGAATGCTGGAAGAGGCGATGAGAGACACCGTCTCGGCCAAGCGGGCCGCGCCGGGCATGGATGTCACGTCGTGGCTGCTGAAGCATCGGTCGGGACTATCGGTCGATGAGGTCATTCACCAGTTGGCGATGCTGTACTGGTTCACCGAGCCGACGTGGAATTTGATCGCCAATGCTGTGCTGCGGGCGGTGACCGATGAACCGTTCGGTGGCGACGCTGTTGGTGGTGCGCTGTCGCCGCAGGAGGCGATCGACGCGGTGCTCTACAGCGATCCGCCGCTGGCGATCGCGTTCGCGCGTTTCCCGCGGCAGATGCAGATCCTGCCCGGCGACGGCACGGTGCACGAGCACGAACCGGTTTTTGTCGGCCTTGCGGCCTGCAACAGCGATCCCGCCGCCGTGGGCGTCGAACGCACGGGCCGTGGGAATCGCGCGCATTTGTCTTTCGGTGCAGGAGCCCAGAAGTGCCCGGCAGACGAGTTGGCGACGCTCGTCGCGCGTGAGGCGCTGGCTCAGTTGTGGGACGCGTTGCCCGATATCGAGCTGGCTATCCCCGTCGAGAGTCTGGAGCGGGTGGCGAACCCCTTCCTCAGCGCCGTGGTCGCGCTACCGGTCAGGTTCCGCCCGTCTCCCCAGCTCCCTCTCCCATAGGACACCGCTGCCGTGATGCAGAACTCCCTTCCCTCACCTGCGGCCCGTGCGCGGGCAGCATCGACACCGATCGAACAGGTCGGTCCCCGAATCCTGTTGCACACCCCCGAGTTCGCGGCCGACCCGCACACCGCCTACCAGAACATGCGGAACAACAAGTACCGGTCGTCGCTGGTCCCGGTCGAACTCGCACCAGATGTGCCCGCGACGCTGGCGATCGGCTTCCGCACCGCGGCGCGGATTCTCAACGATCCCGAGCACTTTCCCGCCGACTCCCGCGCATGGCAAGACACCATTCCTGCCGACAGCCCGGTGAGGCCGATGTTGGAGTGGCGGCCCAACGCGTTGCGCAGCGCGGGCCTCGCCCATGCGCTCTATCGCGGTGCCAACACCGCTGGACTCGACGGCGTCGACCCGCACCGCCTGCGCGATCAGGTGATCGCCACCACCACGCCGTTGATCAATAAGTTCTGTCGCGCCGGAAAAGCCGATCTCATCGCCGATTACGCACGGCCGCTGGCCTTCTCGGTGATGAACACGATGCTGGGCTGCACCGATGACGTCGGAAACGAGGTCGCGTGGGCGCTGGCGAGGATGTTCGACTCCACCACCGACACCGACAAAGTCAACCAGGTACTGATCCAAGCACTGGGCGGTCATATCGCGGACAAGCGGGCGAACCCCGGCGACGACGTCACCACGCGGCTGCTCACCCATAAGTCCGGGTTGTCCGACGAGGAACTCATCAACCAGCTGGTCACCCTGTACGCCGCGGGGATCGAGCCGATGGTGAATCTGATCGCCAACACGGTGCTGCTGATGGTGACCGAGGCCCGGTTCCTCACCAGCCGTACGTCGTTCGGCACGCCGATCAAGGATGCGCTCACCGAGATCTTGGTGAAAGACCCGCCGATAACGAACCTCTGCCTCAGTTACCCGCCGCAACCCATCGTGGTCGACGGCATCTGGCTCCCGGCGAATCAGCCTGTCGTCATCAGCATGGCCGCCTGCAACAACGATCCCACCGTCAACAACACCGACCAGTTCTTCGAGGCCGAATGGCATCTGTCCTGGGGCGCCGGCCCACACGCGTGTTTCCCATCGGCGCGAGTTTTGGCATGCATGATCTCCCACACCGCCATCGAGCGCCTGCTCGACGCGCTGCCTGACCTGGTACCGGCCATCCCGAAAGAGCAGCTCGTCTGGCGTCCGGGTCCGTTCCATCGCGCACTGCAGGCATTCCCGGTCGTGTTCAATCCGGCTCCGCCACTGCACATCTAAGGACAACACGATGACCATCGACGTACTGTGCCCGCCAGCCTTCGACCGGGACGGCAACCAAGTCCCGCACCGTTTCCTTGACACCTACTGGCGCTCGTTCATCGACCACCACCGCGGCACCGGATCCCTGAGCCAGCACCAGCTGCAGGCTTTCGATGCCGACCCCCACTACTACTTGGAGTTCTTCGCCCAGCAGCTGGCAGCATGGTGCCGGGCGTGGATTCCGGAGCAGGGGGTGGTGTTGCCGCTGACGCTGTGTGACGTCATCGACACACCCGTCTCGCGGTTCGACCACCGGTGGTGGCCCCACCCGGGTCAAACCATGGCGACCATGGTCCGCACAGGCGCCATGGTGGCGCACCACAACGAACGGTGGCGCGCCGACTGGAACGTCCTGGCCGGGGTGTGCGAATCCTGGCATCCCGCGCAGGGTTTCGCCGTCCTCGCCGCGATCACCCGCTGCCGCGGCGTCCATAGCGACTCGATCGCCGCACTACAGGCTGTCGGCCTCTGGCCCTGATCACGCACCCGAGATCGGCAACCACGCCCGACGCCGTGGACACCCGCCCAGATCCGAACGCGCGCGAAAGGAACTGCAAACCAACATGATTCGACGACCCGCCCCGGCCACCGCCGTCAGCGCGTCGTCAGCGAGAAGGTGAGTTCAGCATGACCGTCCATCCCACCATCACACGCGAGCACCTCGGCCACGATCTTGTCGACGCCTTGCAGTCCGCACTGCTCGGCTCGGACACCGCGCTGCGGACGCGGGTCCGGGGCGTTGTGACCGCACTCGAGGACCTGCCCCGGTCAGGCCTGACCTACGCCGAGCACGCCGCACGCGGACCGGTCCTGCTGCGGTCGGCGCTCGCGGGGCTCGCCGTGCCCGCGCGTGCGCTCGCTGCCGATGCCCAGTTGCGGGGCGTCTTGGTCGAGGAGTCCGCCATGAGCGCGCCGCGGCTGTTGCCGGTGGAGACCGGGCACATCAACCTGGCGACCGGCGGGATCATGTCGCTGGGGACGGGTACGCCGTATCAGCAGGGGTGCCTGGCCGATCTCGACACCGCTGCTGCGGTGGGGGTCATGTTTGTGACCGAGGTCGGCGGAACCAACGGCGCCGACCACCGCACACTCGCGGTGTGGGATCCCGCCACATGGGGATTCTGGTTGCGGACCCCCGACATTCTGGCGGCGTCCAAGCTGCCGAACGTCGCCCTGGCTCATGTGCCGAACGTCGTGGTGGTTATCGCACGGCTGTATGTGAACGGCAGTGACGAGGGGTGTTTCGCGTTTCTGGTGCGGCTACGCACCACCGACGGGCTAGCCGAGGGTGTGGACGTTGTTGCTGAGGAGGATAAGGACTTCGCGCCGATGCCGCACGCTACCGTCCGGTTCCGGGACCTCTGGGTGCCGAAAGACGCGTTGCTGGGCGGAGACTGGGCCAGAATCACCGACGACGGCGAATTCGAATGCGACATCCCCGACCTCCGCGCACGGTTCCACCGCACCATCACCGCTCTGGGAGACGGCCGCCTCGACCTGTCGACCGCCTGCATCGCCAGCGCTCGCGCCGCCCTGCATGGTCTGCACAATTTCTCCCGGCAACGTCGGTCAGGGGCGGGTACCGAGATGATCGACCGTGATGCGGTACAGGCCGACCTCGTCACCGCATTGGTTTCGGTCTACTGCGCGAGCATCCTCGGCCGCATTTTGCGCGACATGCGCGCTTGCACAACCAACGCCGATCCCACGATGGGGCTGATGTCGATGCTCGCCAAAGCGTCGTTGCCCGTCATCGCCGAACGGGTGCTACTGATGTGCCGGCTGAACACCGCCTCACACGGTGCGACCGTGCTCAGCCGCCTGGGCACCTGGCACGGAAATATCCTCGGATCGCTGATCGCCGAGGGGGTCACCCAAGCCGTGCAGGTCAAAGCAGGAAAGGCACTACTGGGCAGGCCCAGCATGCTGCACCTGCCGGGCACACCGGAATTGCCGTGGGCGGTCGAATTGCTTGCTGAGCGCGAGCGGGTCATCACCGAAGGCCTGCGCCGCGGGGACATCGGGTCGGCCGGTCCGGTGCTGGGTCCGGACTCGGCGGCCATCTCACTGACCTGGGCGGTCGCGGACCGGATGCTGGCCACCGCCGCGGTCATCGCCGCATCCACCACCACCGAACCCCAAGCGAAAGACCTCCTCACCACAGTGGGCGAAACGTACGCGCTGAGCCGAATCCATCGCGAAAGCGGCTGGTACAGCGACCACCCGATCACGGGCTGGCTCGAGCACCGCGAGTCGATCGTCTCCGATCTCGTCGCCGGTCAACGCACCCTCCTCGCTCATCTACCGGAGATGGTGGCTGCCTTCGATATACCCGATTTCCCCGGCTCACCGCTGAGCGGCAGCGACTACACCGCGCCCTACAAGCAGTTGACCGGGTGGACGCCCGAGAGCTTCCACGCCAGCACCACTGCATGAACCGCCACCAGCCCGGCCCAGTCGGCGACCGTGCTGGTGGTGTGAGGGATGCGGCTGCGAGCAACGGCGCTCGCAGCCGCATCGGAAGGAGCAGCACCCGCCCAGCCATGCCATCGACAGCTCGAAAGGTTAAGCCCCCGAATGAAGTTGACAACGTCCCCACCAGGCCAGCCAGCACTGCCACCATGGCTGACCGAACTGCCCGCCGCCGCCCGAAACCCACACCGACGCGGCGATCGCCGCTGGCCGGTGAAGGACAGCGCCGTGGGGCTCTGGTGGACAGTGGTGATTCTCGCCGCGTACTGGGGATGGTCGCCGACCGGTCGTGTCGATGCTCTGGTCGAGGAGGGCGGGCATTGGCAATGATCAGCACGACAGCGAAATCCCGTGCCAGAACCAGGGTTATCGCGATGGTGGGAGCTGTCATCTCTGTGTTGTGGTCAGCACTCGGTGCAGCCCACGCCGATCAACCTGGTTCGGAGTCCGTGCGCTGTGAAGCCACGACATGGCCGGTGCCATTGGGCACGATGGGCGGCACACTGTGTCGTCCCGGGCAACCGACGGACACGATCGTGGTACTGCTGTCGGGTGCGGCAACCAACGCCCGCTACTGGGATTGGCCGATACAGCCGCAGACTTATAGCGCACGGCGCGCACTCAGCGCCGCCGGCTTTGCCACGCTCACCCTCGACCTACTCGGAACCGGAACCAGCACACGACCACCCAGCGCGGCGGTAACCTCCGCCCTCCAAGCGCAAGGTGTGCACGAGATCGTTACCGCGCTGCGGACCGGCATCAATAGCCATCCCGAATTCCAGACAATCATCCTCGGTGGGGTGTCTCTCGGAGCCGGGGTCGCAGCCATGGCGGCTGCGACCTACCACGATGTTGATGGTGTCCTGCTGCAAGGCTTTTCACATTCAGTATCGCCATTGGAGACGCTGAAGACCGTGGCTGGTTTCATCCCGGCCGCCACCGATCCACGATTCGCCGACCGCGGCCTCGACCCGGGGTATCTGACCACGCGCCAAGGCGGCCGGGCAGCGGGTTTCGTCGGCCCGAACACTGATCCCGTCGCGCTTACCGTCGATTACGCCGAGGTCGCCGACACCTTCAGCCTGGCGGAAATGGTAGACGGGTTGACCAGCACCATCCCACCCCTGACCAGCAACATCGACGCACCCGTGCTGATCGTCAACGGCGAGGTGGACCTGCTGTGCGCACGGGCAATGTGTGCGTCGAGTGCGAGCCTGGCCGACGCGGAGCAGCGCTATTTCACGCCATCAGCCCAGCTCAAGACCTACGTACTGCCTGGCGCGGGGCACGCGGTGACCGTAGCGCCGAACACCGGGCTGTTTCAGGACTGTTTGGTGGCGTGGGCCGGGTCGGTGGCGGCACGCGTGAGCAGTGGATCGGAGGCGGCGTGTGCATGAGGAACCGCTGTGGCGGCTGACAGTAACTCGCGTGCGTGACTATCGGCTGCGTGGTGTGGGCCGGACACGGGACACCTCGAAAGGTTGAGCCTCAGAATGAAGTTGACAAGATCTACTTGGCCGAGGCCGGCTGATCGCGCTGGCCGCATGTTCGTCATGGACTCCTACGGTCGTGCGCGCCAACAGCTGACGGCAGTCGCGGCGGACACCTATCGTCCATGCCGACAATGCCCAGGCGATTACGAGGCCGACTTCCACACGGTGACGGTCTATCGGGTGACCGTTCCTGCTGTTCCCTGGTGGCTGACTCTGGAAATCCATTGCTGCCCAGGCGGGCACAGCGAACTGATAGTGCGCATGACCAAAGCCCTGCTACGACCGGATCTGTGGACACCGAGACGATTGCTGGCTCCGTCGAGGTCTGGTCAGCGCGTCCGGGCTTTCGAGGTGATCAATGTCGACAGTGGGCATCAGGGGATGCTGACCGGGGCCGAGATCGACTCCGATCTTGACTGCGAGTCGTGTAAACGACCCTACGGCGTCACCATCTACGAGCTGTCGGACGACACCATCCCGTCGTGGATATCCCTGGAAATCCACTACTGCGACGGCTGCGGCAACGGTCACATCGACACCGGCGCCATCTCCCCTCGCCCGGTCGAACCGGTACCGGACACCCAATCCAGCGCGAAGGCCCAGCTGTGATCCCTATGACGAATTTGGCGTAGCCGGAAAAACCGTTCGGCGATCCGGGATCGCCGCCGGGCAGTGGTCGTCCGGTGGTGGCGTCGATCGCGGTGACACGGTGCGGCGTCGGGCTGGTGTATGCCAGTTTCGACACCGAGCACCCACGCGACCTCGACGACCCCCGCGGTTTCGTTGTCGGCTACGAGCTGCTGCAGCCCTCCACTGACACTCCCGATGCGTTCGTGGAGGTCGTCGACGATCGCATTATCGAGATGGATCTACACGCCGATGTCATCACCGGCCACGACATGCTGACCGGCTTGGCGAACCTCAGCACCGACATCACCGACCCTGTAGAGCTGTATGGCATCCGAGGCTGGGTCGCGCTGTGGCCAGACCGCAGAGAGATCAACGCCTCCGGCGACCTCGAACACATCATGGTCGACACCGCCTACGACCTGCCCTCCTCGCATACCGATCTGCGCCAGACGTGTCGGCGCTCGCGGATGCACAGCTGGTATCTGGATCCCGAACGTGACAGCGAGCGGCTGCCCATCACCGCGGCCCTGGCATCGACTCTGCTGGCAGCGCGGGAGATGGGCTGGTGCCGCTGGTCCATGCTCGATCTGGATCCGCTCGTAACCGAATCAACCCGCGAGCAGCTGCATGAGTGAGCTTGTGGTTTCGCGGACACGGCGCCGCTTGTGTGTGCGTTCGCGGGGCTGCAGATCCTCGGGACTGTCCGGCAGTCCGTAGTCGCGCAGGTTGTGGGACCAATCGGATCACCGTGATGCTCCTAGGTAGTTGGGGCGTCACTCTCGCCTACCGAGCTGATGCCCACTGACCGCGTTGAGGTTGTCGTCCATTTTCTGGCCAAACGGTGCTGCGCGGCGTGGCGCTGCGGGTCAGGAGGTCTGCCGAATGCGGCTGCGGACATCCGTGGCGGGACGGCGTTTCGACGAGTCTGTTTACAGCCCGAGGTCTTCGTCGTAGCCGACGGGCAGGTCGACGATGGGGTCGGGCTCGTACTCCGTGGAGTCTTCGGTGGTGTTGTCGTAGTGGTGGCGGGCGCGTAGGGCGTGCTCTGCGGTGGTTTGTTCGGGTGTGAGTTGGGTGCGGCGGTGTTGTTCGGTGTTGAGGTCGATGAGTTCGTTGTGCAGCCAGGTGGTGGCGTCGACTGCTGTTGTATCGGTGGGCGCGGTGCCTGGTGCGGGTCCGTACATGATGGCTTCGGTGTCGGCGAGGTCGATGCGCTGGCTGATGTCGGTGATGGCTTGGGCGAGTTGGTCGTCGGTGAGCATCTGCACGGGATCGGTCACGTCGAGGGGGTTGTCGGAAGGCGGTGTGGGTGTGGGGATGTCGTCAGGTAGCGGATGGCTTTCGACCCAGGTTGCGATGGCGAGGCGGTCGGCGAGGGTGCGGGCGGCGCGCCAGTCGCGTTTGAGCATGCCCAGGATGGTGTTGGTTGGGTGGGTGTTGGCGATGTGTTCGCAGCGGGCGCGGATGTAGTCGACGGGTTCGTGGTCGGGAATGCCGGGCTGGTTGTCGGTGCGGCATTCACCGCACAGGCCGTCGTCGCTGCGGCGCGGCAGGACCGGCAGACTGTCGCGGTGGGCGCGTCCGATACCGCAGCACACACACGGCAGGGCGCGAATGTTGCGCGCTGTTTGGCGGTCGTAGTCGGGTGCCTCGGAGTCGGGATAGCGGTCTTCCCATAGTTTTTCGCGGTAGTACTGGTGCGGGACCCCGTCGGGTTTGGGTAGGTGTTCGGGGTCGGTGTCGATATCGCCGCGGGTGTCGAGGTAGTCCCTATAGTCGTGTTCGGCCGCGATATCGGTGTCGGCGTGTGGTGGCTTGTGTGGCGTGTGGTCGACGCGGTCGGGGTTATCGCGTGCCGTGCGCCGGTGTTGGTCGCGCCGGTCCGGTGTCGGGATGTCGTCGGCGGCTGGTCGGTAGACGTGTGGGTCGCTGGTGGGTGTGCAGGCGCGAATGAGTTCGCGGTGTTCTGGGAATTGGTCTGCGGCCCACCGCAGTCGCGCGAGGGCGACGGGGAAGTGGTTGCGGTAGAGGGTGGTAGCGACGCTTTCGATGATGTCGCGTTGCTCGCCGGTCAGGCCCTCGGCGAGGTCGTGAAAGGCGCGTCGCGCCGCGCGCAGGTCACCGGTTTGGATCAGCGCGGCGATCACGGCGGCGCTGTCGGAGTGCGGGTTTTCGGCACTGGTGGCGGTCTCAGGTGGGTGCATGATCGGCTCCGGGGACGGGTGGTGCTCGGGTTGGTCGGGGTGGGTGGGCTGGTGCAGGAGTGCGTCGATGCGCCAGGCGAGGCCGTTGGCGTATTGGTCGGGACGCAGGTTGGTGGTGTCGTCGGGTTGGGCGGCGAGGATGAGTTCGTATGCGGTGGTGAGCAGTTCGGTCGGTGTCCAGTCGGTGCCGGTGGCGCGGTCGATCGCGGCGACCAGGCGCGGCCATGCGGGGTCGTTGATGACGCGCTGCGCAATGTCGGCGCCGATGATCTGCTGGAGGTCGTCGGTCCAGTCGGGGGTGAGATTGTGGGTGTCGGTGGCCTCGGGGGCGACGAGTTCGAGTTCGAGTCGCGACCACAGGGCCGCGGCAGGCATGTCATCGGGCAACGCACGTAGCGCCGCAGCATGGGTCAGGCGGGATTCGATGTCGATTCCGCAGCGCTGGGCGACCTCGATTTTGTCGGCGAGGATGGGCCACCACGGGTCGGTGAGGATGCGGGATTCAAGACCTTTGATCAGCGGCGCCCACTTGTTGGCGGGCAGGTTCAGGTCGCCGAGGGTGTCGGTGACGCGGGCATCGAGCAGGTGTTGGTGTTCGCGTTCGCCCACGGTGTAGCGCGGTGGCCCGGTGGGGCGCGGGTCGCGCTCGTCGATGTGCAGGGAGGCCCGCCACACGGCGAGGTCTTCGAGCAGGCTTGGGTTCGAGCCGATGAGCGGGCGCGCCCAGTGTGGTGCGGACGCGGGTGTCCAGGTCTGGACGTCGTCACGGATTTGTGTGGCGAGGTCGGCGACGATGCGGGCGCGGGCGGTGAGTTGGGTGGAGTCGAATTTCGCGCGTAGCCCGAGGGGGATCCCGGACGCCCACGGCAGGGGTGCGCCGGTGGTGGAGTGCACACCGGAGGGATCCAAACGCCAGTCGAGCACGGCGGCAACATCATCGGCGGTGTCGAGTTCACGCGCGTTCGCCGCGGTGCGCAACGCGGTGATCGGGTCGCGCCCGGATAGCGCGATCATCGCCAAGTGCTGACGCAGGACGGGGTAGGCGGGGCTGTCGGTGAGGTTCGGATGTATCCCTTCCGCGGCGGCGTCGATGCGTTCGAGTCCATCGGTGCCGAGGGCGTTTTCGGCGGCGACACCAACCGCGTCGAGGTAGATATCGAGCGCGCGACCGATCCGCTGGTGCGGATCGAGCGCGTCGCGCAGCATGGTGTGCGCCGATTTTTGTGCGCCATCGCGCCCGAAAATGCGCAGAAATATCTCCACGGCGGTGCGCGGATAGACGGCTGGTTCGGACCAGAACGAGCCTTCGGACCCGTCCAACGCGGTCGGTACGTAGACATGGTTGGCGTGGATTCCGCGGGTGAGTGCGACGTAAAGCTGTCGCAGTGACTCGTTCCCGGTGAGCGCGACATGACACGAATCAGCGGTGATTCCTTGCGCGGAATCGATCGTTGTCGCGTACCCGAGGCGCACATACATGGCGACATAGTCGGCGGGAAGGCGCACGCTGTGACCGAGTTTGTTGTCCGAACGCAGATGGGTGGCGGTCAGACTTCCGTCGGCATGCACGGCGGTGACGGTCCAGGCGTAGCCGTTGCGGACCCAATCGTTGGTACCGAGTCGTAGTCGTCGGTTGTTGCGGCGGGTGCGGACCGTGTCCCCGACCGAGGCGTGAAGTTCGTCGGCGAGAAGACATTCCGCGTCCACTACACCGCCGTCGCGGGCGATGCGATCGGCGCGGGCACGGGCATTGAGTTCGGTCACGATCGTGTGGTTGGCGGCGAGCATGACGGTGTCGCGTCCAGCCCGCTGGTCGATACTCCAGGCGGTGAAGGCGTCGTCATGGGTGGCGCCTTCGTGTCCGGCGTGGACGCGGCCGTTGTCCAGATACCAGCCCAGCGCGGCCGGATCGCCCTCGCGCAGCTGCAAACTCGCGGTCGCTTCGGCGTTGGAGGCGAACCGCACGACGTGGGTGAGTGTCATGGTCGCTTCGGGTGAGGCCGCGTCCATGTCGGTGTCCGCGCCGCCGGCCTCGATCGATGCGAGTTGGCGTGGGTCGCCGATGCAGCGGATCGTCGCGCCACGCTCGTGCAGGAATCGGAGCAGGCGTAGGCGTTTGATGTTGCCGATCTTGACGTGCTCGTCGACGATCACCAGCGTGTCGGCGTTGATGTCGAGGATCCATTGCGGCAACGACGGCGGGTGTTCGCGGTCGAGGATTAGGTTGTCGCGGCTGGGTGTGTGGCGGGCTAGGACGTCGAGGACCTTGTCGACGGTCTCCACGCGGGTGCCGATCGCTTTGCCCAGCTCGGCGGCCGCCGACGCGGTCGGCGCTAGCCCGAGGACCCGGCTGCCGCTGGTGTGCCAGGCATTGGTGAGCACCGCCATCGCAGTGGTCTTGCCCGTCCCGGCCGGGGCATTGGTCGTGCGCACCCGCAGAGGCGAGGTGGCGAAGCCCTTGATCACGCTGATCTGCCCGGCATTGAGCGGGCGTTCGGGATGTTGGGTGTTGTAGCGGTCCACGGCCGCGGCGACGAGATCGGGTGAGAGTTGGCGTGCGCCGGGCTGCAGCGACATCTCGATCAGCTGCTGTTCGATCGACAACATCCGCGCGGAGGTGTAGATCTGCGCACCGGCGCCGGTGTAGACGCTGGTTCCGTCGCGGCGCTGCAGCAGGTCTGGGACTGTGTGCAATTCGGGTTCGTCGGTGAGGTCGGGGTCACCGCGTGTGATCACATGCTCGGGTGAGAGTGTTTCGGCCAGAACCGCTTCGGCGGCGTATTCCCAGTCCTGGCCTCGCACCTGGCCACGGAGTTGGCGTTCGATTTCGGCACGCAGATTGGTGACCTGCCAGGTGGCCCGGTGCTCGGAGACGACCTCGATGACCCGCTGCGCGGTGCGGTTGATCCACGCCGTGGTCACCGCAACACGCGCCTGCCGTATCGGATTCAAGACCGCGACGATCATCGACGTGAGTGCTTCTCGGCCGCCGAGCAGGGCCATCGCTTGTGATCGCCAGGTGCCGCGTTGCTCCGCCAGTGACCTCAAAGAGTGTTTGGCGGGCCGGGTTTCGAGGGTGGCCTGCTGGGCGAGGCCATACATTTCGGTGGGGATCGGTTCGCGGTCGAACCGGTGCTGGAACTGCGCGGCGAGTTCACCCACACGTTCTTTGATCGCGGCTTCACGCTGCGACCACGCCTGGATCAACGGTGTTGGGATGCCGACGATTTCGCGGATCGGGCGCTTGGACGGATCGGTGGCGGGGGGTTCAGCGAACTCGACACCCACCAGGTCCTCCATATGATGTTCCAGGCGGGTGTTGTAGATCTCCGACACCGTGACCACCGCCCGGTAGATCGCGGCGCCATCGAGGGTGCGCCACCGCCCATCATCGGTACGGCACCGGTTGGCGATCAGTGCATGCGTGTGGAGATCGGGGTCGCCTGCTCTGCTGTCGCGATGCACAAACCGGGCCGCCACAATCCCGTCGACATCGACCTGCCGGATCCCGTTGCGGCCCAGCCGAGTGAAGATCGCGTGCTCCTGCAACCAGCGCAGAGCATCATCGACCGCGGCATGGTGGGCAGCCTCGACCTTCTCCGCGACCGCGCGTGGGGCCAGCGCCCACAGCACCGAGACACTCTTGACGGGTGAGAAAGTGATGTCGAAACCCGCGACCGCGACGGTGTTCGGGCGCGAGTTTCGTGCCACCCACCCCGACAATTCCCGATCGTTCAGTGGTGCGCGATCATACTGCTCGCAGAACATTTCGAACGCCACACGGGTACGAATCCGCGCACGTTCACGTTCGGGAATCCCGTCGTGAGGGTCGAATCCGTGCACGATATTGTGTCGCGTGAACGCGTCCGCGCACCGTTTGCGGAATTCGGAAACCTCGGCATAAACCCGAAACGGATTACCTAAACGCGACGCGCGATCGGCGGCTTCTGCGGCATCTTTGTGCTTCGCACCGAGACGAATCTGCTCGTCGTACGCAGCGTTTTCGATCGCTGTAGCGTTCGGGTGACGACCCAGTCCGAACAGGGATTTCATCTGTTCTTCGGTGACTTCCTCACCCGGTTGCAGGCCCAACGCGGCCAGGCCCGTGCCGTGCCAGCGGCCCGGAGCTTCCCCGTGAGCGGAGTAATAATCGGCGAGGCTGGAACGGCCCCGAGCAGAAACATCATTCGCGGCGACATTGCGCAGATAATATTGATACCCATTGCCTGCCACGACTTTATGAATCGTCGCGGTCATATATCCATCAAGCACCCGACCTGCCATTTACGCCAGGGGGGCGATTTGACTATTTTTTAGTCAAATCAAGCAGAACCCCAGGTCGTTACCAAATCGTTGTTGGTTGAGAGGCATTATCGAGCGCTGGGACTATCCGTCGGCGCGGTGATGGGTGGCGCCGCACCGGGCGGTGTGTTGGTCCCAGATGTGGGCGCAGAGTGCCGCTCAGCGTCCGGCGGCGGTGGGGGAGAGTCCGAGTAGCTCGGCGAGCACGGGTGGCGGCATCTCGGCGGCGAGGTGGATCGCGGCTCGGCGAGAGTGACTGGGGCCGATGCCGTGGGCGACGAACTCGCTACGGATGTTCTCGGTCAACTTCCTCGTGGCGATGCCGCACACCCTCGAGGACAACCAGCCCCGCAGAACCAGGGATCTTCGCCAAGAATCCGCTCCCGCTCGTCAACGCAAAGGCGACATCGCCGCCTCACCGTAGCGGTATCACGGCCCTGCCAACGGCTTCCAGGTCAACACGATCCTGCCCCGGAAGCTGCCTGCGATAGCCCACCTGCGCGACCTCGAAGTTGTCGCGTTTTAGGCGATAGTCCGGAAAGTAGTTAGTGGCCCCTCGGATGCAAGAGGTGTGCTTGCGGGAATGAGGGTAAGTGGGGTGGTGAGGGTAAAAGTGTGGGGCAGGAGCAGGCAGGGGTGAGTGGGTTGCGTGGTGGTGTACGTGTGGAGGTGAGTGTAGTTGTGGCCTGAGGGTGGGGTTGGTGATTTGGTGAGGGCTGGTGGTGGCTGGTCCGTCGCGGGAGTGGGGACCGCGACGGACCGGGGTACCGAGGGACGCCGACGGTCTGGCGGCGCGGAGTCGCTGTGCGCGAGGGGTTCTGGACTACCTCGTACCGCGCTCAGTGGTGGAACGTCAGCAGCGGCAGCGAGATTCGGTCCGGGGGCGCGCCCAGTACGCGAAGATGGCGAACCAACACAGCACCCAGATCGAGGAGTAATGGTCGGAGAGGAAGTCGAGCCAGGGTTGGGTCATGGTATGTACCTCCAAGGCAGGTACGGAGTGAGGGGAAGGTTGGTGGTTGGTGTCCGGTCCGCCGCAGGATCGCGACACTGCGGCGGACCGGGGGTTGTGAGACCCGTTGTGGTGGGGCTGGTGCGGAGACGGGCTGGGTCAGGCGGCGACGGGGTAGCGGTTTCGGCAGTCGCCGCAGAGGTCGTCGATGTCGATGTCGCGTGGGTGGGCGTAGCAGGAGCAGCATCGTCCGGTGCGCAACTGCACCGGAGTCAGTGCGGTGATCGGCGTGCCCGGTTCCGAGGGTTGGGGGCCTCGGTCGAGGAATGCCATGACCAGACCGGACACGATCCGTGTCGAGCGTTGCTGCAATGCGTGCAGCAGTGCGGGTGCGGCGGCGGGGTAGTGGTCGGTGAGGTGCTGGCAGTAGGCGGCGACCTCATCGGCGAGGGTGAAACCTGTGGGGAGTGCTGGGATTCCGGTGCGGTCGTTGTCGCGGCAGTGCTGGCAGAGTCCGTCGTCGCTGAGGCGTTGGCCGTTGGTGTCAGTGATGAAGTGGTCGCTGCAGGCGCGTTCGCCGAAGCAGTAGACACAGACCCAGCCCTGTAGCGGAGGCAGCGTGGTGTGGTCGTAGTCCAGGCCGTTGCCGTTGGTGAGGAAGGCGGGGCGGTCGTCGTCGCGGATGTCGAGACCGGTTCGGGCGCGGGCGATCGCGTCGGCGTCGAAGTCCTCGCGTGTGCGGGCACCGGCGCGGTCGCGCTCCGTGCGGACTTGGTCGGCGATCTGACGTAGGTAGGTGCGATCCCACATCGAGGCGTCGTAGGCGGGGTCGGTGTCGAGGAGGAACCGGGTGCGGATGTAATCGGTGACGACGCGCGGCTCGGTCACGGGGCGACGCTTGGACTTGATTGCCGCGATGTGTTCGGGCTGTCGCCGGGCGCGTTTGGCGGCGATGGTGGTCGCAGTCGAGGGTGTGCGTTTCAACGCCGGTTTGTCGTTGGTGGCGAGGATTCGCCGGGCACTGGTCTCGGCGGCGACGAGCGGGACAGTCGTGATCCATTGGGGTTGCTGCTCGGCCGGGCGATACAGGCCCGGGTCGGTGCGAGTGACGAACATGTCGAGCCATGCGCGCAGCTCCGGATCCGAGCGTCGCCACAGCGACCGCAAGGAGGCGCGCGCGATCACGTAGGGATCGTGGGTGAAGGTGTCGGCCACTCGCGTGAGGCGATCAAGGTCCTCGGCGGTGGCGAGTTCGGTGAGGGCGTACTCGAATGCGTCGCGGGCGTCGTCGTGGCGACCGGCTTCGAGTTGCCAGTTGATGTGAGCGATCGCGTCGAGGAAGGACTGGGATTTGGTGTTGGTCAACGGATTTCCCTTCGTGCGAGCGGAGACGACCCATCCCGCGTGGACGTGACATTCCACGGGGATGGTCGGCTGGCCGGGCGGCCAGCCTGAGGGCGCTTCGACCGGGACGGCGCACGGCGCGGTGGGGAACGCGCCGGGGCGTGCACCACCGAATTTCGAACCCCGACCGCAGCGTGCCTGTGGGGCGGAAGCGAAATTCGGTGGTGCCGGGCGCGGGCCCCACGGTGCCGAGTGACGGTCTGGTAGCCCTCGTTCGGGCTGGACGACCGGCCGGACGGGCATCCCTACCCGCTCGATGACTTCCTACTCACCCCGATCCGGGGTCAGTGAGCGTCGGGTCAGAACCCGGGCTCTTCACCCGTTCCGACACCAGCGAGCGCGGGTCCACGCGAGGCCGCCGCCCAGGGGTCATCGGAGCTGGCCCAGGCGGTTGTGCGGGTGTCGCTGTTCCATCCCGCGCGCCGGGTGGCCTTGGTGATCTTGGCGGTGGCGAAGCGTAACGATGCTGCGACCTCGTCGGCCTCGAGCTCGACGACCGTGCGGTTCTCGCCCTCGGCGGTTTGGTAGCTGCGCTGCTTGAGTCGCCCGGATACGTGTACGCGCGCCCCGCGACTGAGCGACTCCATGGCGTGTTCGGCGGCCTCGCGCCAGACGTTGCAGCGCACGAACAACGCCTCGCCGTCCTTCCACTCGTTGGTGGTGGCGTCGCGGTAGCGTGGTGTCGAGGCGACCGTGAAATGGGCAACCGGGATGCCTGATGGGGTCACGACCAATGTGGGGTCGGCGGTGAGATTTCCGATCACCGTGAGTGTCGTATCGCCAGCCATGTCTACTCCTTCGAATGTTGTTGATGAGAACAGGAATCGGGCACACGGCACCGCCACTGACCATGAGATGTCGCCCGGTGACGCGGTTCCCGTTGATCGGGCAGGTGTTAGGCGGCGATGTCGATGTCGCGGTAGTCGATGTCGCCTGCTGCGGCAAGCTCGACGTCGTCGAGGGCGAAGTCGAGTCCGGCGGCGGCTTCTGCGAGGAAATGCAGATACCGTTCGGTCGCGGCGGTGTGGTTGCGCCACAAGGACTTATCGAGTTCCGTTTCGTGTTTGGCCACGATCATGGCCGTGACGATCACCCACGCTCGCGCGGGAGTCGCGGAGGTGATGGCCTTGATGAGTGCTTCGCGGGTGCCGCCGACCCCGAGAAGGTGCAGCACCTTTCGTAGAAGGACGGTGTCGAGTTCATGTGCGATGGACTCGGCCACGAACGCGGCGGCCAGATTGTGCGGGGTACGCCGGGACACGAACTTGATCAGCGTGCCGTCGCGGCGTTCGCCCGCGGCCTCGCCCCGAATGCTGAGCTCGTCCTCCCGGGCGCGGTCTCGGCGAGCCTGCTCACGTTCGGCCGCGGCTGCGGCGGTCGCGTCGTTGTCGCTATTGGCCGGGGTTCCGGCCGTAGCGGTCGACACCTGCAGGTCGCAGTCGGGTAACTGATCGGCGGGCAGATAGCAGAACGGCACCCACCGATCACGCCACTCGACCTGATCGGCCTGGACCAGACCCGGTCCGGGGACCGCGTCGGTATTGTCGCGGGTGTCCGGGTCGACGGTGTCGGGGTCGACGACCGCGCCGGTGGTCTTCTCGACAAGCTGCCCGTTGGCCTCGATATGCAGATACACCACCCACCGGGTCGGGTCGGCGTTGATGTGTTCGATGGTCACCGGTTGCCCGTCGATAGTGGTGAGCAGTTCGGCGGGAATGTAGTCGGCGTCTGGAGCACTGGTGTCGGGCTCGGCAGTCAGGACGCCGAAACCGTGCGCGGCGTAGGGCAGTGAGGCTTGCAGTCGGCTGCGCTGGGCGGCGCGCTCGGCCAGGATCCGTTTGACCTCGATCGTGAAGCCCGTCCGCGTGCAGCGAGTCAATCGTTGCACCGCGTCGGTGTCGCCGAGGGTTTCGTAGTGACCGATGACCGCGAGCTCATCGAAACCGAACTGATCGGAATCCAGCAGCGCAGTGGCGGTCGCCGATGCGGCGATCTTGGCTTGGGCTTTGACCTCTTCTCGCCCTGTCTGCAAACCCTTCGCCACCCGCGTCACGTTCGCACCCAGGTCGAGCATCAAGGCGACACCCGTGGCGTAGTCGGCCTTGGTGAGCGGGATACGGCGCTCGTTGAAATTGATCTGATCGAGAGTGCGCTCGATGCGACGCTCGTTGTCGCTGAGCCCCACCGGGGCGGCGGTGATGAACACCGGAATCCATGGCGTGCCGACCTCACGGGCGATGAGGATGCGGACTTGACCGTCATCGGCCTGCACAGAACCGTCGGCCTCGCGAGTGGCGTTGATCGGATCCCTGACACCGCGTTCCTTGATCGAGGCAACCTGCGCGGGATGGTCTTCGATACGAAAGCTCGCGCGAACATTCTCCGCGATCACGATCTCCTCAGGCCGCATCCACACCGCTTCGATCGCGGGCAGATCGGCAGGCACACGGATCTCATCGGCGGTGTCATGTCGGGCGTCAGACTCGCTGGCGTCGGAGTCGGGCACCGCTGTGACGGTGATGGTTTCGGTGTCGGACATCAATACTCCTGACAAACAGCGGCGGGACAGCCCACCACGAATAGTGGGTTGTCCCGCCGAAAACGGTGAGAGGACACGAGATACGGGCGACGCTCGCCGAGTCAGGTAGCGGTCGCGGCGGGTGGGCGAGCGGCGACGTTGATCGGGCGCAACCGGTGCACTCCCCGCTCGTCGGCGAGGAACGACCAGTACTTGCCGCGCCACTCCGGGAACTCGGCGCGCCAGCGATCCAGCACAGCTGAGTCCTCGATTGCCGGGGTGGGTCCGGTCGAGCCGGTGTACTGCAACCGCTGGTATTCGCTGCGGGTAAGGGTGTCTACGACGGACATGGGAACTCCCTTCGTCGGGAAGCACTGGTTTCAGTGGTGCCCACACACCTGCAGGTGCGGGCTGGGATCGGAGACGATCCGAAAGTGGTGCGCTGCAGCCGATGCGGGTTCGGCAGCTGGGCTGGTCATGAGGTTGTCGTAGATGGCGCGGTCGATGGTGATCAGGCCATCGGTAGCGACTACTCGGTCGCGTGGTCGGCCGAGCCGGTGAGGGCATCGAGGATCTGGGTCGGGATGGTGACCAGCTCGGCCTCGCCGTCGAGGACGAGTAGACCGACCCCAGAATTAGCGAACACCGGGCGAGCGAGCCGGTTCGCGCACGGCACGGTGTTAAGGCCCCCGCTGGCCAGTTCTGCCTCGGTGACCACCAGCCCGCGCATCAGCGGCGACCAAGCGATTCTTGGGCAGGAACTGTGATTTCGCTGTCGCAATCCGCAGTGCGTATTCGGTGACGAGCAAGCCCGGTCGCGGCGATATCGTCGAAGAAGTTTCGCATGCGGGCTTGGATCGGCGCGATCGAGGATCGCGATCGTGGTCCCAGAATGGGTGAGCGCGCCGCGGTGCGCGGGGGCATCGACTCAGTACGTTTAGCTCTCGTCAGAGCTATTGTCCGACAAACCTGTTGGGTCCAAATCCTGGCGGGTCACGATCACGCCGGAATAGTTGGGTCAGGCAACAGTAGGTGGGGCCAGATCGGCGATTTCCACATCCGGGACCGGTCCCGGATGTCGTGGGTAGGGTCTGCCGGATGAGCGGACTCTCAGATCGATCACGTCCGGCCGGGACGGCGAACAGTTGGACTCCGGCCAGGATCATCGTGTGGGTGGTAGGCGGGGTGCTCACCCTGATCACCGGCACCATCATCGTGGGCCTTGTTGTCGGACTACTGTTCGGCGATGAGGGCAGCTTGCTGTCGTCCTATGCCGTCGGCTTCGCAGTGTCGGCAATCTATCTCGGTTGGCGTGTGACACGGGCGATTCGGCGTACGGAATAGAACCGGCGGTGTCATCCAGCATTCAGGGTCGGCTCCTCGGAGGTGTCTGTTCGCGGTACCCTGGGGGCAGCCCGAAGATGCCGAGGAAAGACCGCGACGGTGCGTTTTGACGGTGGCCTCGGAGATCGCCAGCTCACGCCCAATGCATCGGAATGGTGAGTCCTGGATCTTCCGCAGAGCCTGCGAGATGTGTTGGTAGGGAGTCGATTCGGCTGCGCCGGCAGGAGGCATAGCTTAGGCTTTGCGGTGTCTCGGGCTGAGCAATCGGAGGGTGGGCATGGTGGATCCGGTGTCGTTGGGCATTGCAGCGGCAGCACTGCTGGCATCGAAGTTCGGCGAGGGATTCGCCCAAGACGCTGGCACGAGCAGCTGGCAGGCGGTCAGCCGCCTGCGCGAGGTGATCGCCAAGAAGCTCGGCCGCGGGGGCGAAACCATAGCAGCCCTAGCGGTTTTGGCTGAGAACCCGACACCGCAGGAGCAGGTGGCCGCCGCCGAGCTTGTTGCCGAGGCTGCCCGGTCGGATCCGGACTTCGGCCGTGAGGTGCAGCGGTTGGTGGCGACGGCGCGGCAGGACCGAGCGATCGAGGCGTTCGTAGCGAACGCCTACGACGAGGCGAAACAGGTTAATGTCCGCGGCGACAACACCGGCACCATCAACCTCGGCTGACGAAGGAATCCGTGTGCCCGAGTTCGAGGCCCTCGACCACGCCCAGCAGGTGAACGTTGCCGGTGACAACATCGGCACTATCAACACAGCCCAGCACTACCATGAGGCCGCGCCACCGCCGCAGGAGCCGATCACCTCGAGCCTTCCTGCCGCGCCGCGCGCGTTCGTGGGCCGTGACCAAGAATTGCAGCAGATCCTTGCCGCGGCCGACCATGAGCACGTGATATCGATCTACGCGATCGATGGCATGGCCGGAGTCGGGAAGACCGCCCTCGCGGTTTGTGCTGCCCACGAGTTGGCGGCGCGGTTCCCGGATGGCCAGTACTTCATCGAGTTGCACGCCCACACCTCCGAGCAGAAGGCCGCGGATCCCTCGGAGGTGCTGGCCGGGTTGCTAATCGAGCTGGGTATGGACCCACGCAGCATTCCCGACACCCTGACCGGTCGCCGCGACTTGTGGCGTAACCGGCTGGCCGACAAGAAGGCGCTGGTGGTGCTCGACGACGCAGCGGACCGAGACCATGTTGAACCGCTGCTCCCGAGCGGACCGGGATGCTTGACCCTGGTCACCAGCCGACACCGGCTGCGCGTTGTGCCCGGCACGAGGCCTCTGGCACTGAAGGTTCTCGATCGGGACCCGGCTGCGGACCTGTTCCTCTCCGTCGCCGACCGCGACCCTGCCAGCGACGGCGAACGAGACGTGGCGCAGCGAATTGTGGAGTTGTGCGGATGGCTGCCGCTCGCGATCGTGCTGGTGGCCGGACGCTTGGCCCACCACCCGCACTGGACAACAGCCGAGATCACCGAGTTGGCCGAGGAGTTCGAGGCGGCGACGGATCGGCTGACCGAACTCGACGCCAATGACCGCATCGTGCGCGCCGCGTTCGACCTGTCCTATCGGGACTTACCGCCCGCACGGCAACTGCTGTTCCGCCGCTTGGGATTACACCCCGGCTCAGACGTCGATGCGTACGCCGTCGCAGCGTTGGCCGGAACGGATCTCGCGACAGCCGAGCGCGAGCTGGATGCCGTCTATACTGATCATCTCCTCGACGAACCTGCGCGAGGCCGGTACCGATTGCACGACCTGCTACGCGACTACGCCCACACCCTCACCGACGACGACCCCATCATCGACAACACTCGGGCCATGGATCGGCTGCTGGACTACTACCAGCACACCGCCACCTACGCAGATCGGTGGCTGGCCCGCCGCACACGGCCGACCGGCGACCGCGACATCACAATCCCGACTGCGGCGAGCGGTGGTGTCGTGGTCCGGGAGTTCGGCGACCAGCTGCGGGCATTGGCGTGGATGCGCGTCGAACGGATCAACCTGCTGGCCTGCCTCGAGCACACCGCCAGCGGTGATCCCGCGCGAATGATCGCGTTGACCGCAGTACTAGCAGCGCTGCTGGACCGGGACGGGCCCTGGCCACTGGCCGGGCGAGTGCACCACCGCGCGGCCGAGACGGCCCAACGCCTCCACGACCGTCTTGGTGAAGCGACCGCCCTCACCGACCTCGGTATCGTGTGTTGGCTCACCGACGATTACGGGCGGTCCGCCGACCTTCTACAGCAGGCCCTGACTCTCTACCGCGACCTTGGCAACCGCCTCGGAGAAGCCAACGCCCTCGACAGCCTCGGCTTCGTGCGTCGGCTCACCGGGGACTACGAGCAGGCCGCCGACCTGTACGGGCAGGCGCTGACCCGCTACCGCGATCTCGGCGACCGCCTCGGAGAAGCCAACGCCCTCAACGACCTCGGCCTAGTACACCGCTACACCGGGGACTACGGGCAGGCCGCCGACCTGCAGCAGCAGGCGCTGACCCGCTACCGTGACCTCGGCGACCGCCTCGGAGAAGCCAACGCCCTCACCGACCTCGGTCTTGTGCGCCGGGACACTGGGGACTACGGACTGGCCGCCGACCTGCTGCAGCAGGCTCTGACCCGCTACCGTGACCTCGACAACCGCCTCGGAGAAGCCTCCGCCCTCAATTATCTCGGCTTCGTGCGCAGGGAAGTCGGGGACTATGGGCAAGCCGCCGACCTGCACCAGCAGGCCCTGACCCGCTACCGTGACCTCGGCAACCGCCTCGGGCAAGCTACCGCGCTCACCGACCTCGGCCTTGTGCGCCGGGAAGTCGGGGACTACGAGCAGGCCGCCGACCTGCACCAGCAGGCACTGACCATCTACCGCGACCTCGGCAACCGCCGCGGGGAAGCCAACGCCCTGACCGCCCTCGGTTATGCGCGCCGGGAAATCGGGGACTACGAGCAGGCCGCGGACCTGTACCGGCAGGCCTTGACCCTGCACCGGGACCTCGGCAGCCGCCACGGCCAAGCCGACACCCTCGGTAACCTCGGCACCCTGCACGAGAGAACCGGGGAACATCAGCTGGCCGCGCACCTGCACCAGCGGGCTCTGACCCTCTACCGCGACATCGGCTTCCGTCTCGGCCAAGCCGAGGAACTCAATGGGATCGGGCGAGTATTACTGGCCACCGGCGAACCGGGCGACGCATTGACAGCCTTCACCGACGCTATCGGGCTGGCCCGCGAGATCGGAAACCACCTCGAACAGGCCCGCGCCCTCGAAGGCGCCGCCCGCTGCCGGGCTGGCCTCGGCGATGTCCCCGCTGCCGTGACCGACCTGAGTGCCGCTGTCGAGATCTACCGGCGCCTTGGCGTACCCGAAACCGAGCCTGCTGCCGTGTATCTCGCCGAGCTCGAATCCCGTCGGCCGCGGGGCTGAAGTGTGTGGTGTCGGAGCAGACCCCGACAGCACATCAGACACGTCAGGGGCAGGGCTCGTCGTACCCGGCGGTCCGGGCTAGTGACAATCCCTTTCTGGCATCTACTGACGTTTTCGTGAGGCTGCGGGCAACCTGTCCAGTCGCGCCAGCGGACTCCCCGACCCGGAGCCGCCAACCACGGCGGTATTGGGGCCGCCGTCAACAACGCATAGGAGCCGCCATCTGTAGCTGGGGGTCGAACCCGACCAGCGCCGAGAGTTGGTGACAGAAAGCCTGATCAGGTGACAGTCATCTTGGTCAGCCACAGACTGGGTCTAGAGCGCGTCGGATGCCACCGGATGCGCACATATGTTCGATCTGCGGTATCGTCGGGCCCATGCCCGAACTCTCTCGGCTGGACAGGGCGTGGATGAACCTCGATCAGGTCCGTGAACAGCTGCTCAACGCCGCAGCGTTCGGCAAACATCTGACTCCCGATCAGCTTGAGCACGCAGCGAGCAAGGTCTCGGAAGGAATGCGGATCTACGCCGAGGAAACGCAGCGACGCCCCTGACCGACTACCCGCGCTCGATAGCGGCCCAGTGTGCTGCAACGGGGTCGGCCTCGCGTAACCGACTGAGGGCGGGTTGGGTCAGTGTGTGTCGGGTCCGAGGTCGATGCCCAAGTCGGCGGCGATGCCGCGACCGCAGTGAGCAAGGCGGCGTACAGTCTCGGGCCGGATCCCGGTCGCTAGGGAGGTCGCCAACAGGGTTGCCATGGAATGGGTCGGGTCGGCGTCATGGGCGGCCTGTACAGCGATGCCCGCGAGCGTGCCGTCACCGCGGACGTAGGCGTTGAACCCGAGAAGCGTTGCGGCATCGGCACGGTCGCTGCCCGAGGTCGCCTGAGACAGGGTCACCCACAGGCGTTCGGCGGCGTCGGCGTGCTCGCCGACGGCGAGCCCGAACAAAGCGTCGCGCACGACCCGATCCCGCAGTGCCACAGCCAGATCGGCGAATTCACGGGCAGTAGGGTTCGTGCCGGAGTCGGTTTCGGCGATCTGCCACAGCACCCGCTCGAGCGTGTGCCGGTGATAGGCGTCGGGATCGCCAGAGCGGACGGCCGCGGCGTACCGGTCGTGCGCCAGGCCCACCGATTGTTCGAGGTGCGCGGCGACCCGTGCGGTGAGCTCGGTGTCGGGGGTGATCAGATCGGTCAGCTGTGAGCGTGTGGCTCGGATCGGGCGCCCGTGGAACACATGCGCCGCGGTCACCATCGAGGCCGCTGGATCTGGCAACGTCCCGTGATGGTCGGTGTCGAGCAGGCTCCACCATGGTTCGTTCGCTTCGATCGATCGCACGGCCCACGCCCCGGCAAGCAGCACCTGCTGGTCTGCGAGCAGTTGCGTGAATGCCTCGATCAGCCCGGCATGGCCTCCCCCGCTTGCATTGTCGCGGTCGAGGTCCGGGCGTGGTGGCAGTGCCCGATCGTCGACGATCACCGCCAATACCTCCCGCGAGCCGTCCATTGTGCAGATCCGGGCGACGGCCTCGGCGTACGCCGCCGCCGACCCTGGTCGCTCATTGCCGTCGACATACAGGTCGAACCGTGCCACCGTGTCGATGGTCGGAGCGGCGTCGGGGTCGGGTGCATTCCGCAGCAGCGTGACCACGAGCGAGCGTTCGGGAACGAACCCGACCATGGCGGGCAAGGCCACGATCAATTCGCCGGGATCGCCCACATACAATGTGCCCGCCGAAAAGGACTGCGCGGCACGCTCGCCCGGATCTGGGATCCCCGCGTCGATGGGCTGGGAGCGGGCGTCGTCATCGGTGTTGTCGGACATGGGATTTCGTCCCTACCTTCCGTTGTCAGGGGGCTCACGGACTGTGGTGGTCATGGATGGATGTGCGATGACCGGAGCGCGGCCGGGTTGCGGCCGTGACGTCGGCGCCGAGGACAGAGCCGAGCCGGATAAGGCCGCCCGCTGCCGCGCGAGGACTCGACCGCTGATCGAGCAGAGGCGATCCGATCGCCGTGCACGAACGCGACGGCACGGTCGTCCACGGTTCCGAGATGGGGCGCGGATCATTTCCTGGCAGCGTGGATCAGGCTTGTTCGCGGCGGCATCCGGTATCGGCCAAGGGGGATCCGGTTCGATTACGTGGCTTGCGGCCTGGTGACACCGTCGAGCGAGTTCGCGCATGACCTCGAAGTGCTGCGCCCCGTGCCAGCGATTGCGGACGGTTACCAGTGGTGGGTCAACGTATGCAGCAGCTATTCGGGGGCGGTGGCGGGTTGTTCACCGGCACGGCGGTTTCGGTGCGCTCGGCCTGAGACGGCCGCGAACGAGTGAGCGGGCAGCATCGGTGGGATCACCAGAAATGGCTTGCGTCACCGAAGAGCTCGCGTGCGGCGATCAGCGCGGCGAGCAGATCCATCGGCCGGTCACCGGTGTCGGTCAGGGTGGCGTCGCGGATCTTGCGCAGTTTCAACAGGCTTGCGTTGCGGATGTCGACACCGAACGCGGGTGCGGTGGTGTCGTCGCCGGGGTCGGAGACGACGGTGTAGTCCGACAGCGCCAGCCATGCCTCATACCAGGCTTCGGCGGGCTGACCTTCCCGCGACGGTTTCTCGGCTGGGTCTTCGGTCACGGCCCAGCGGGTACAGCCGCAGTCGGGGTCGGCACAGCGGGTGAGGCGTTCGCCGAGCGAGGCCGGGTTGTAGCGGCTGCTGCGCCCAGCCAGCGTCGGGCACGCGCGCTGCGAGTAGCGACCGCATTCGGGATGGACGCCAGGCTCGACAGCGATTCCACGCAGGTAATCGCTAGGCCGCAGATACAGCACGACCCGGTCACCGAACGGTTCGCCGTACACCTGCAGAGGTTCACCGCACACCTGGCACAGCTTGCGGATGAACGCGTGCAGCCGACGGACGGGATCGAGGGCTCCCCACACCGGCTGGCTACGATCGCGATGCGCCAACGTGATGAACGGAACCACGAGCCCGTGAGCAATGGGCGCCTGCATCAACCGCATCGGCACCGGAGGCTGCGTCAGGGTGCGCGTGCGGCGCGGAGTCGGGGAATCGGACATCCTCACCTCGAATCTGGTTGTGGCGCCGCGAAATCGCGTGGCGCGGCGGGCATGCCGATCGGGGCTGCGGACAGCGTGACGGTGGTGATGCGGTCAGCGGTTCCGGGACTGTGGATGCGCACACTTATGTGGGCGGTGTGCGCGGTGGGGGTGGCGGGTTCTGCTCGCCAGGGTCCGAACCGGTCCTGGTCCACCTCGGGGAGGTTGGTTTCGATCCAGGCCAGCAGGTCTGCGCCGCTGCTGATCACGTCGGCATCCAGCGGTGTCCGGTGCCCGGGTCGTGGTCGTGTACATCGACCACCGTGGGTGCTCCAGGAACGAAGACGGTCACCGACCGAGGCAGCACCGCTTGACGGCCGCCAGCGGCCCAACGACCATCGGCGATCACTCGCCGGCCATAACAGCCGAGTTCGGTGGGCGCGAGATACCAGCTGATTCCGGCGGAAGGTTGTCCGAATGTGTTGGTTTCCCAGTGGATTCGGCTGCTGCCGTCATCGTTGACTGTGACGACCTGGCCGGCGTGCTCGACCCGCACCAGCGCCATCACCGCCAGCGGCCCAGTACATGCGAGGTCGAGCCCGCCGAACACCGCGACGGCGGTGCCCGGGCGTGGCGGCACGGCAAACGCGGCGCGATATCCGGCGACGACGACGCCTTCGACGGTGCGTGGGTCCTCGGGCAGATAGGGCCCAGAGCGCGGGTCAGTGCGCATCCGCGCGGTGTAGGAGTGGAGGTCAGTGCCCATCGGCGCCACCGAGATGTCGGGGGCCGGGTGCTGTAGTGAGCGTGCGGTGCAAACTTAGCAACCGGGTGTCAAGGTTGTGATGTCTGGTAAGTACGGCGGCCAGGATGGTGCGTTGGTGGTGGCGGTTATCAGAGGAACGCGGATACGTGTCGGGGCGTCGGGGTTTCTGCTGGATTGGGCGGTGTCTCATGCGAATTCGCGCCTTTCATTGGGGAGTTGCCACCGCGAGCACGGAGATGGTATGAGCAGATATGTTGGGACTCAGGCGGTTTCGAGATCGAACAGGTCTGCGTAGCGTTCCGAACCGTCGTAAGAGGGGCAGTCGCATTGAGGGAATGCGCGCACGCAGTCGGCGCAGAACCCGCAGGCGATGCAGTGCGGGCCGGTGGGGTCGTCATTGAATTCGCCGCATTCGCCGCAGTAGCCCCAGTAGTCGGTGGCGTCGCTGGCCCAAAGCGAGGGTTGGTAGGTGTGGTTGGAGTACCAGCTGCCCTGGTCCCAATGCCCGCGGTGTTCGTTGAAGATGTAGGCGCTGTGCTTGGCTGCGGGATCGACGCTCAGCAGCACCATCTTGTCCGAGCCGAGCCAATCTTCCAGCCGCGCGCGTCCGGCCCAGGAATCCAGTGACCCGAACGGGCGTCGTGGTAGGAACTCCTCGGCAGCGATGCGGGTGTCCGAGCGCAGATCACCTGGGGCGGGGTGCACGTTCTCGGGCAGGATCCCGTTGTGCGCGAGCACCGTTCGCTCATCGCCACCCACCAGGAAGGGGTGACAGTTGTTGACCGTGCGTGGCCCATGGGTGGCCAGGCGGGAATGGAACAACGCCGCCCCGTCGGGGTATCGGTCTCGGAGAGCGGCGAATTCGGTGATCACCACCTCAGCGTCGAGGCCGTGGCCGACGGTGATGGTGTTGTTGGTGATGATGGCGTAGCCGTGGCCGTGGGGGTTGGCGATCGCGCCACCGCGCAGGGCGTCGAGGTTGGGGTTGATGCCGGGTTTGACGAAGGTCAGGATGCACATGCCAGGTCCTCCAGTTCGGCGAGAAGCGGTGAATACTGCGGGCGGGCACGAAGCCAGGTGGTGAACGCGGCCCATTCCCAGCCGCGGCGGCGCGCGATATCGGCCGCGGTCAGACCGCGCGTGTATTCCACGGATGCGGCCGCGAAGGCGAGGGCGGCTTGCACCTGTTGTGGCTGCAGGGAGCTGGCGAAGATCCGCAGTTCGAAGGTGTGCTCGGGGCGCACGTTGATGGCGTGATAGCGGCCCGCGCCGCGCTCGCCCTTGGCGAAGGCCAGCACGTTCGAGCGCGCGTGCGGAGAGAATTCGGCCCAACTGGAGGATCGGCGCGCCAGCCTGGTGACCGGAGTCTGGTTGCGGTAGACAAACTTCAGCCACCGGTAAGCGTGGGTCGAGGAGTCGAACCCGTCGCGGGAGAGGTGGACGTGGATACCGACGTCGCTGTCGGTGTAGCAGCCCAGCACCTGCAGCCGCGCCAGCAACCCCCACGGGAATTGCGTGCGCGCGTACTCATACGACATGGGGTGGGTGACCAACTCGAACCCGCACGGGCTGATCGAGGAATCCTCCTTCAGATACGCCAGGTCGCCGAGGTGGGCCAGCGCGGTGTCGACCGCGTCGTTGAAATGGTCTGTGGGGGTTTTGATTTCGAGTTCGAGCCCCAGGAACAGCGGGCCGATGCCGTGGAAGCGGGGTCGGGGTTTGTAGTCGTAGCCGTAGACCGCGGGATGGCTGGGGCGGGTGCAGTCTTGGCAGTAGGTGTCGTGGTAGGGGATGAGGTCGCAGCAGTCGGCGCATTCGCGGTAGTCCTCATCGAGGCAGGCATCGCAGACCCGGTTTCCGCCTTGGACGCCGTATGTGTCGGTGCACAGTCGGGCACAGTCGTCGCAGGATTGGTAGTCGCGGACGCAGTTGCCGCAGATCTCGCGGGCACCGACCGCCGTTGTGGTGGTGCGGCTGTAGGTGCGGCAGTCCGCGCACCGCTCCCATCCGGACACACACCGCGCGCACAGCAGAGTGCCGTCGCTGGTGAGGTGCGGGCTGCGGGTGTGCCCGCCGCATTCGACGCACACCGACAGCTCATCGACGCACGAGAAGCACAGGCATTCGCCGTCAACGGTCGCGGTGAGATTCGCAGGCGGGAGAGGATCGGCACACTGCGAGCACGCCGAGTCGGGCACAACGGATGCGGGCATGACAGGAGACCTTTCGATGAAAATGGAAAGAACCCCGTACGCAGCAAGAGCTGCGTACGGGGTTCTCGGGGACAGATCAGCGAGAAATGGGTCTCAAGGCCCGGCGGCCGGATGCCGCGACGCCGAGGAAGTCGACAGCAGCCGGCCGCGCACGGGCGGGTGCCCGACAGCGCGGTGCCTTCCGACGCACTCGCAGTCGGGGAACACGATGTCGCAGTCGAAGCACCAGCCGCACCCGAGGCAATAGCGGCTTTTGCGGTCGAAGTCGACGCGCAGGCACGACCGGCACAGGTGGCGGCGAGCCGGACGCCGCGCTGGGGCTGGTAGCTGGTGTTGGAGTACCAGATGCCGCCATCCCAGCGGCCCGCCTGTTCACCGAAGACGTAGGCGCTGTGGCGGTAGGCGGGATCGACAGTGAGGATCACCAGTTTGCTGCTGCCCAGCCACGATCCCAGACCACGCGCGCCGCTGCGGGTGTCGATCGACCCGAACGGATGCCGAGCCAGGTATTCCTCAGCGGCGATGCGCGTGTCCGAGCGCGGATCGTAGGGGCCTGGATGGACCCGTTTGGGAAGAGTGCCGTTGTGTCCCAACACTGTTCGTGCATCACCGCCGAGATGGAACGGATGACAGTTGTCCACGCTGCGTTCGCCGTGGGTGGCGTAGCGGGAATGAAACAGGCCCGCCCACCGCGGGTAGCGTGCGCGCACCGCGGTGAAGTAGTCGATGACCGCGGTGGCGTCCATGCCGTGTCCGGTGATGATGCGGGTCCCGGCGATGACGGCGAATCCGTGACCGTGCGGGTTCACCCTCGCCCCGACCGACAAGGCGACCGGATCCGGTGGGGTGCCGGGCGGGAAGTAGGTCAGCAAGCACACGACAGGTCCTCCATCTCCGCCAGCAGCGGCCCATAGAGACCGTTCTGTTGGGTGACCCAGGCGGCGAAGCGCGACCAGTCCCACGCCCCGGCCCGCACATCGGCGACCCGCAGGCCGCGGGTGTAGTCGATGGAGGCGGCGGTGAAGGCCAGCGCGGCTTGGACCTGCTGAACATCGAGCGAGCTCGCGAACACCCTGAGCTCCAGGGTTTTTTGTGGGTAGGGGTTGATTGCCTGATACCGGCTCAACCCCAACGCGTGCAGCGGGTCCTTGGCGGTGTCTTTGACCTTCGCCCGCGCTCGCTGATCGAACGGCGCGTAATGCGAGCGCCGGCGCGCGATCGTGGTGACCGCGGACTCGTTGCGATACAGCATCTTCATCCACCGATAGATGTGCGCTGCCGATGCGAATCCGTCACGGCTGGCATGGATATGCAGCCCAACACTCGAGTCGGTCTCACAGCCCAACTCGGCGAGCTGTCGCAGCAGCGGCCACGGGAACTCGCCGATCGCGTAGTCGTACGACATCGGGTGAGTCACCAACTCGAACCCGCCGGGCTCGATCGAGGAATCACGCTTCAGGTACCCCAACGGGCCGAGATGATCGCCGGCGAGCGCGACGCATCGCCGGTACTGGTATTCGGGGACAACGATTTCCAGTTCCATCCCCAGATACAGCGGACCGTCGCCATAGAAACGTGGGTCGGGTTTGTAGCTGTAGTTCCAGACATGATGCGGGTGATCGCAGCTATCACAATCACCGCCGACGCGGGTCAGGGTGCCGCAGCCGCGGCAGCTCGAGTACTGCTCGGCGCATCGAGCGCATATGCGGCCGCCACCGGAGAGGTAACGGCTGGCAGCGCTGAACCGGCTACAACTGGTGCACAGGTCGAAGAACGCCTCCGTGCAACGCCCGCACACCACCTCACCGGAATCGGTGCGCTGGTACGGCGCAGTCAGGCGACGGCACGACACGCAACCGACCCACCCCGCCGTGCAACGCCCGCACAGCCGGTACTCCTCCGCGGTGTCGCTCACCACCACAACACGGTGACGGCAGCCATCGCAGCGCGGCAGATCCGGCAAACAGCGCTGGCAAACCCACTGATCATGAACCGGGAACCGGCCACCGGAATCAGTCGATCGGCACACGACACACCGCAATGCAGAGGGAGGGGATTCAGGCATGGCACAACGCCTTTCGGACACGAAAGAACGCCAGGTCCAAGCTGTGCTCGGGCCTGGCGTTCGGATCAGTGGGAGATTTCAGCTACTTGCGGGCGGATGGTGGAACGTCGGGGATAAACGAGATGTCTTGCTGGCAGTGCCCGCGCTAATCGAAAGACACAGAATCAGAACGGAATTGATCGATGCAGCCGTACCAGGAGGGAACCGATCGGGCCGCGCATCGGTTGGGCGAGGGCAATGCGGAAGGCTGGATTCGTCGCCGACGATCAGCGGTATTCTGATGGTTGGGGACTGACGCGCGGGTCGGCCGGTCAGGGATCGGTATGAACGACAACATCACACCTCGTCGTGCCCGCAGCACGCGCTCACCGGAAGCCGTCGAACGGCTTCGACGCTCTCGCGATCGAATCCGCGATCGACGCGATGCCGCTCGCAGACGGGAACAGGCTGTCAGCGGGGCGGTCAAGCAGTACATCACCGCTTGGCAAGAGATCACGAGCATCGAGCAAGCACGTGAGGACAGAATCGCTGCGCTACATCAGCAGATAACGGCGGCGAAGGAGCGAGCGGCCACCGAAATAGCCGAGCACCGACAACGGCAAGCACTCGCCGCCGCGACGATCCGTGAGCAAGGCAACACCGACGACGATGTCGCCGACCTGCTCGAAATCACCCCGAAGCAGGCCCGCCAGCTGATAGCTGCCGCCAACGACGCCGCGAACACAGGGGCAACAGTCCTCGGCTCAACCGGTGACCGAGGGAAGGCCGATACCGCCAACAAGCGTGCCGAAGGCGGGCCGTTCGTCCGCCCAGGATTTACGCGCTCAGCGACTGATACAGCTCGAAAGGTCTTCCATCGCAGCGAAACACCGCAGCCAGATGAAATCCAGGAATTCCCCGAGCGTGGATAACACGGTGGACGCCGTGCCCAACATGTGCGTGGACACCCGAGCCGATAACAGGCGTTGCAGCCACAAACTGTCAGCCATCAGATGTTGGCGTAGCCACCGACATTCCACACGACCCACGTGAAATTGTTGGGAGGCATCGCCTTCCGAGCAGGCACATTCGGGGCGGGTGAGTACGGCCAGAAGCACAGACCACACCCGTGGCAGTATTTACCCGCGCTCCAGACGGCGCGGGCAGTCGGCAGTCCGCGAGAGATGCGGTTGTTCAGGCGGATTCGATGAACGGCGATGGCAAACGCGATAGCCGAGGGTGTGGCGAATGCTCCAAGGAAGAACAGAGCACCGACGAGTGTCCATCCCCATCCCACGTCGGGTTGTGGCCGCAGCACTGAGATGGTCAGCGGTGCAACGGCGATGAGGAAGGGGATCGCCATGATTAATCCCCACATCACCGGTCGTCCAGATGTCCGTTGAAGTGGTGTCAGTGGAAGAGTTCGTGCGAGGCTCGACGTTTGGGTGCGTTCGATCGTCGCGGAGCCGATGACCGGGATGAAGCCGCTGGAAGCAAGTCCGACCCCGGAGTAGTAGTCGGTGCCGGTGATCGTCTGGACCCCGGTAGCGCGGATTGCGGGCACACTTTGGACCCAATCCATGCGACCGCAGGCCGGGCAAGAAATGTCGATATCCATGCCTACGTCCCCTCCCGACGGTGGCGCGCCGCGGTGACGTCTGCTGCGCAACAGCGTCTCCGGTGGTATCCGATGCTGTGGCGAATGATCCTCATATGGAACACGGCGCGCAGCCTGATGTCGAGGGACGTGGCGGTGGTCGGCGTGTTGGGCAGGAGCGCTGCGCGGCTTCATCGGTTTCCTCTCTGGGGATCTGCTTGTGCTCAAAACCAATTCGTTGGTGAAGGCGATCGGTGGAATGGGCTAGGCACGGATTCCCTTGAGCGACAATGACGATCGCTAGAGGCGCTCCGGTCTGTTCGTCCGCCTACGCGATGCGCTTCAGGCAATCCCAATGGCAACCCACCTCGTCGCCTGGCTGCATAAGGTGGTGATGGCCGAAGGTCGCCTTAGAAGTGCCAACATGCTGCGGATGCCGCGTCATGAGTTCTATCGACATGTGCTTGTCATGTGGTTGGATCCAGGCTGTGCTCCATCGCCACCAAGTCGCGTTTAAGGGCACTATGAATGCGCGATCGTGGTATCAGCCGGTAGTGCGGAACTCGCGAGTCACTGGATGAGCGTGTCGGAATCAGTCGCCGCTAACAGTCTCGAGTAAGGCGCCGACATTACCGGCATGGCATCTCCTTCCTACCGTGGTGTGAAGAACCGAATCGCTTACGACCGCGGTGAGCTGCTGAGCAAGGTCGTGACACCTCGGAATGTGACGGACCGGATGGCGGAGCGCTACACCGGCCCGCTCCGAGAACTCAACGGATGGGTGGACGAGGTACGAGCCGCGACTGGTGAAAGCGTTCCGTATTTCGATCCCCGAGCAGCATCAGACGGTGCGAAAGTACTGATGCTGCTACAGGATCCCTCCGGCGCTGCTGACGGCGAATCCGGCTTCATCAGCCTGCACAACAACGACCAGACCGCGCACAACGTGTACAAGCTGTGCGAGGAGACATCCCTCCAGTACGCGGATTACGTGCCCTGGAATGTGATCCCGTGGTGGGTTGCCAACCCGGCAAAAGGCCGACGCACGTTGGGAGCGGAGGCTCGGCGGGCGCGACGGTATCTGGAAGAGGTGGTCGACCTGCTGCCCGGTGACCTCGCGGCCGTCATCGTCATGGGCAAGTCGCAAACCTGGCCGGCCTGGCACGCCGCAGTCGGAAAGAGCCATCGGCGGTTTCGTGGTGCCGAGGTTCTGTTCACCGCGCACCCTGGTCCACTGTCGATTAACCAGGTAGACAAAGACACCAGTCGTAGGAACCGCGACGACATCGCAGCCGCCTTCGTGCGGGTCGCGAGTATGGTCCGATGAGTGGTTCACCACCGGGCGCCATCGGCGAATCGCTGCATTCCGGCAGCGTCGATGTCGCGCAGCCAGAGTTAGCTCCAGACGAACGGCCAAACTATCTGGAGAAGTCCGCTGATTCCGCTCGCATGGGTAAAGCGGCGGAGTACCTCGTCGCGGCGATCTGCATCCTCGCTACTCGGGGCCAACTGAATGTCTCGACCTCGATGGTCGATGATGAAGGCGTCGACCTGGTATTCCACCTCCGCGACCACACCGCCACGCTGGCAGTGCAGGTCAAAGCACGCATGTCGGATGGGGCGGTGGCCACCCGTGGCAGGCTCCGGGCGCAGATCCGCCAGGCGACTTCCGCCCTAGGGGTGATCTGGATCTCTTGTTCATCTTGGTCGATATCGAGCACGGCACACTCAGTGCGGCTTGGCTGGTGCCGAGCCGAGATTTCGACCGGCTCAAGGGAACACCGACAACGCGAGGCACACTACGGTTCGCCGCGTCGGCCAGTGCGGAGAGTCAGGACAAGTGGTCGAGCTATCGGCTTACTGCGGCAGAGTTGCCGAGGCGGATTGTCGAACGGGTGCAGGCGCTCGATTGCTCGTGAGGCTGATGGCTATGGTAGTCGTGGAGTCGGCAAATTGTCTGATTGGGCAACAGAACCGCGTAGCCGATCACCTACGCCGATCACTAATCTCGGAATTCCGGGTTCGGCGGTGACTCAGAACTCAACTCGCGAAGGCGAACGCCCGAAGCGAAATATTCAATATCATTGGAAATCTGCGGGTTCGAATCCGAGGTTATCCACAGCAATTGTCCGACGCTTGGGCGAATTTCTTGATCAATCTCACTCAGTGGCTCTATGAATCTAATAAAGAAATTCCGGAAAGGGGAGCGGTTAGGTGCCGCCAGGAAGCCCACTGTCCACCGCTCTGCCCTCGCCTTTTGGCTTCTGCGCGTGTAGGCATCGCAGCCCAAGCTCACGCCTCCGCCTCCGCAGCACGGTGCTATCACCAGATAATCCCCGTAAACAGCGACGATCTTAGCTCTGCAAACACCGAGTTTCCGAATATGCCGATAGTCACCATGCCGAATTGAGTGCCAAACCGGCCGGAGCGCCATCTCCCAATCGTGCTGACCGATCAAGTTTCTTCCCCCTCTTCTTTAGGGGTATTGCTCACTAAGTCGCGGCGTTCGTGTGCGGTACTGTCATCGGCTTGTTTCGCCAACATCGCTTCCCAATACTCGCCGTGGCTACCCACAAGTCTCATGTAGCTTTCAAATATTTCATTCTGCAGTGCCCGCTTATTCTTCGGGTTTGAAGCAGTCAGATAGCGATACTTTTCTCTAAGTGCAACCAGGTCGTTGTAAATCACCTTGCGCTTCAACCAGTACTCATCGAGATTCCAGTAGGCTAGGAGTGCGCCAATGATGGTGGTAAGTGCAACTATTATAAGAGCGGCATTCCTGGATACGGTTGCGTACGTGTCGCTGTCTATCTGCAGTCCCAGGAGTACCGTCGACGTTCCGCCCAGGATCATCGCCGATATGTGAAGAAACCAAGAGGCATTCTTTAGTCGGTTCTTTCGTTTATTGTGACGTTCTACGGCATCGTCCAGCAATTTTTCGAGATAACTGTCAATATCTGCCGACACCCGAATATCGTACCGTCGACCGATGTCATGCGGTAGAGAGTCGCGCCTGCGGATGCTCATCTGCGGTCGGTGAATTCCGTACGGACTGCTCGGTTCTCAACCCAGCTACATCGAAGGTTCAGAGGTTCCGTCATCAGGTCGGGAAGGGAGAGCCGAGAGGTTATCCAGCGTTGGAATATAGCGACCGCCCGCTCGCCCCAGTGCCGGGCACGTCCACCACGCCGGGCTCTGTCGGAGCCGAACCTGCTTGCTCGCATCAGCCCTCGCCGATCCGCGCCACTTGCTGATCTTCACAGGCTGACGACCGTTCTCCCCGAGGTTGGTGCTCTTTCACCAGGGTGGCCTGTGCAGCTACCGTTGGCGACCTGGGCGGATCGTTCCGGGCTGACCGTACAGATACGCCTTCGCCGCAGCAACCTGCATCCGTCAGCGCAAGTACTCGGGTCGGCGGCCTGCTGGTTTGCTGCTCCGTGGTCCTAACTCAAACCGCCTGCCTCGTGCTAACGCCGGAAACTCGTGCGTGTCGGTATTCGGATCGGCGTGAATTCAAATTCGGTTTGGCTGGGGCAGGTGGCGCAATCCCAATTGTGGGCCGCATCTCCGCAGGTGCATTCATAGTGAAGGTGGCGCAATAGGGTAGCCGTGATCCGATCCTCATCGCCGAGTGGATCTGGCACATCGAATTCCGCCTAGCATCGTCGGGACTGTTGCCGTGCCGAGGAATTCGGAGATCCCGCGTCCCATGTCGCCGTATGTGGACGAACCTGGCGTTACTTTCTCGACCGATGCGAAGGGCGTACTAGAGATGGCTACCGCGATGCGGGAAATCGGCGTGACCGAGCGTGGCCCAGAGTCGCTTGGCGAAATTGTCTACTAGGCAACGCGATTCACTGAAGAAAGAGCTCACGGACATGACATCGACAGACACGACTGGAGATCCATCGCAGTTTCGGCTGTGGGCGTTCGGTGATGCCCACGTCGGTACCGATCTGAAGTTCGGCCGGGAGAGTCTGGCCGAGGCGATCAACCAGTCCGAGTTCGGTGGGATGGATGGTGGACCGCCGTTCGAGTGGGATATCGCCGTCGACGTTGGCGATATGTCGGGGGCCCATCACACCCTGCCCGACGACGCGGAGGGAGCTGAGGTCCGTAGACAATTCGCGACACTGCAGAAGCATCGGCGCGAGGATGTGTACAGCATCTGCGGCAATCATGATCGCAGCGGATTGTCCGAACCGGATGCTTGGTGGTGGCAGAGGTGGGTGGATCCGCTTGGGCAGCACACCGAACACTCGGGCGTCGATGCGAACGCGCGCCCCTACCGCATCGAGGGGACCTGGGAACGATACTCGTTTCGGGTGGGAAACATCCTCTTCCTCATGATGAGCGATCGCAACGAACCCTCACAGCTGGTGGGCAGGGGAACGCTTGGCGGCAACCCCGGCGGCGTTGTGAGTGCCGACACCTTCGAATGGTGGAAGACGATGATCGATGAAAATCACGATTCGATCGTTGTTTCCGTGCACCACTATGTGCTAAAGAATACAACTGTCGCGTCGGGTGATTGGGAGGGTGTACGTACAGACTCTGATGGCAATTTGCATGAGCTCTATCATCGCCCCTTTCGTGACGGAACGCCGCAGGGTGCTTCGTATCTCTACTGGGTCGGCAGCAATCCCGACTCCGGTGCATTCGAGAATCATCTTGCCAGCAACCCCGGCGCTGTTCAGCTCTGGATCGCGGGGCATACTCACACAAACCCAGACGATTCACATGGTGACAAGACGCACATTGAGCGCAGCTGGGGTACCTACTTTATGAACGTCGCTTCTCTCAGTAGATATCACATGCCGCTCACGACACTGCCGATAAGCCGGCTACTCACTTTTACGCCAGGGAGTACCGAGGTTCGCGTTCAGTGCTACCTCCACACCGACCAATATGCTGCGCAAGGTTGGTATCCACCCGCCGAACGCACGTTGACGTTGGACACCCCGTTCCAGTGGTAAGTCCTTTCATGGTGTGCAGGACCGGATCACGTGGCCGACGCTTGCCTCTTGGGCGCTGGGGCCAGCGGTGTACCCACAGCAGGTAGGGCCACTTCGGAGCCTGTTTTTGGCTGAGCATGGGATCTGTCCGACACGCCATGTACCCGGATGCGTCAGGTAGTCTCGGGCGGCAACTGGAGCGTGGGGAGGGCGTGACGATGGAGACCTCGGACGAGCGCCGGATCGTGCAGGCGGACAGCGAGATTCGTGACATCGTTCGTGCGGCACAGCGGATCGTGGAACGTAGCACCGACGCGAGCATCACCGCTGAAGCGCACAGGATCATCCGGATTGCCCGTTCGCTCGGCCTCTAGTGCCGGTTCGTAGCCGCCCGGCATTTGCTGTTGATTGCTGTCGGCGTGGGGAGATGGCCGACGAAGCGTCGGTCCTGGCCGATGCGATGCCTCATTGGCGTCCTCTCGTGTGTCCACTAGATGGGCTGTTCGGGCACGTAAGTGATTGATGGCTCATGCCCGACCCGGCTGTGGGTGGGACTGTTTGCCCGTGTCGGCGTGCAGTCCTGCACCGATTCGGTGGGCTCGGGAGATTTGCGGCCGATCGACATGACGAAAACTGTCAACTCACCGTGGTCGCTCGCTTGGTGAACGACGACGTCGCTACTGCCAATGGCAATCGAATCCTGATCACGTTCAACCACGCAGGGATCGATTTTTACCTACCGCCAAGACCTCTTACGAGCGCGGTGTTGGGGGTCTGCGCCAATCTCCGTGCGGTTGGCAGATCCCGACCTCTGCACGGTCGTCGACAATGCGCCGGCGCGGCTCAACAGGGGTTTTTCAGTGTGCCGCCAGCGTGCCAAGACAGGCAGGTACAGACTGGACATGACGACGCCAGCGAGACATGAAAGTGCCTCTGACCTGGACGAGAGAGCACCAGCCGGACACCCCAGGATGAAATCCGGTTCCCTGGGGGTCAGGTGGTCGCAGGTTCAAATCCTGTCAGCCCGACCAGGTCAGAGGCGGTTTTCCGCCTTTGATCGGTGTTTTGAAACCCTCCAGCTTGCCTAGCGGTAGGCGAGCGAGCCGTCTTCGCTTGAAGGGGCTCCGAATGAAGTTGACAAGGCTCACTCGGCCGAGGCGGCGCGACCACCCTGGCCGACCGGATCTGTGGACACCGAGGCGGTTGCCGCGTCCGTTGAGGTCTGGTCAGTGCGTCCGGGCTTTCGAAGTGACCAATGTTGACGGTGGGCATCGCGCGACGCTGACCGGTACCATCTGGAATGCGAGTCGTGCAGACGACCCTATGGCGTCACCATCTACGAGTTGTGTGAGAGCACCGTCCCGTCGTGTATATCGCTGGAGATCGATTACTGCGACGGCTGCGGCAGCGGTCACATCGACACTGGCTCCGGCTACCCTCGCCCGGTTGAACCGGTGCCGGATGTGGTGAGCAGCCTGTCTGGCACGGAGGTTCAGTCGGGGGCCGACGACCAGCGGCAGCCGGTGCCGCCGCATATGCCCCCGATAGGTCTCGCGAACGTTCGTTTTCGACCCGTTGGACCGTGCGGTATGGCCGAGGTGGGCTCTCTGCGTCGATGGCCTCGGCGTGGTCACGGTGTAGGTTCGTTGGTCTCCGGCCGTGGGCTCAGTAGTTCACGGGCGAGGATCTCGGTCCACCAGCGCTCGACTCGTTCGGGTGACCAGCCGCGTTCGACGGTGAGAGTGGGGTAGACGTCGATATTGCACAGGGCGGCGTAGATGTCGACGGCAGTGGGTAGGTCGACGTCGGGGCGGAGGGTGTTATCGGGCCAGGCGGAGAACACCTGGACGCGCGTTTGATCGGCCAGGTGCCTGCCCTGGTGATACGCCGCGGCCAACTCGGGCTCCAGCGGCCCGCCTCGCGCACCAACGCGATGAGATCGTCGGCGCGTTCGAACAAACGCCGGTCGTAGCCGACCATCCCGGCGAGTCACAGATCCAAACCGGCCGCGACGCCCGCCGAGGTCAGGATTGTTCCGTCATCGATGAACAGGACCGACGAGTCCACCGGTAACGGGAGTAGGTGCCTGCCACGACCAGGCCGGTCGACAACCAGACATGCACTGCGGCGGCGGGTACGGCGACACCAATGACGAACGTCACCCACAGGGCGCCTGCACCGTATCCGATCAGGACTTCCCGGGTTGTGGACGTCGGCCAGTTGATGTAGCACCAGTGCCCGAAAAGTATTGGGCTTCCACTCCTGCCCACTCTGTCCAGCCCTGCCCAACCCCTGCTTGATCAGATCCCCGCCGAGACAGATCGTCGGTCGGCCCGCACGGCGGATGGTGACAGCATCCCTGCTGGGATCGCAGATCGCGACGACGAACTACTGACGCAGATGGAATCACTCTCGGGCGGTGCGAGTCGGTTGCGGTCCCGATGCTTCCACGGACAGCCAGAGGGGAACGGGAAATTTCGAAACAGAGTGAACCATCATGTGGTGCACAGCGTTTCTTCTCGTAAGCCCTCGACGGTATGTCAATAGCGTCGAGCGCCGTTCGGAGATCTTGCGCTACCCGCGTACGCGAGACTGCACGTCGAGAAGAAGAGGTTTCTACGTGATCAACGCCAAGAAGACAATTGCCGTGTGTGCGAGCGTAATCGGAATCACTGCCGGGATGGCGGTATTCCTTCCCGCGACGGCATCCGCGGCAACCTACGGTGGTCAGTGCGGTAAGGGATATGACGTGATCGATTCGCACGACATCGTCGGTGGCACCGCCTTTCTGACCTACAACGGTAAAAACAATTGCGTTGTCACCGTCCGGGACCAGGCGGGGAAACCCGTGCGGATGGGCGCCGGGCTCCGGCGGTCAGGGGATAGCCGCGCCGTAGTCGTCGACGACGCCGAATACACCGAGTTCGCGGGTCCGGTGAAGGTCGAGGCAAAGGGCGACTGCATCGACTGGGGCGGCCTCATCGGTGATGACGAGTGGCAGGTATTCAAAGTGCATTGCGGCTGAACGGCACGTGCCCGTACCTGTTCATACCAGGCCCCGGTACGGGCTCGTGCGCAAGGGGTCTGGCGGCAGCACCGATGCGTACTAGCGCCACACACGGACATACTCAATTCGGCATGTGCTTGCGTCGCCCGAGCTGGCTCCGGCAGCTGCTTGGCGAGGACCTCGATCATGCGGTCCGGGAGTAGGTTCGGGGTTGTTGCGGGGCGTTCGGGTTCACCGATGCCGGTGTGCGGGAATTATGGGAGAGTCATTCGGACATCTTGTCGTGGGCTCTGCGGTGATCGCCGACAGCCATTGCGGTAGGTGTCCTGAGGCCAGCCGAGGGTGCCGGTGTCGAGCCTGTCAGCGATGTGGCGTTTGGTGAAGGCAAGAACGGCAAAGCGATTCCGTTGTCGAGGGCCCGGAGGACCAGCTCGGATTTCAAAGTGATAACGGCGTGGTGGCCGATTCGGAGTTGAAGAAGCCGAACCTGGCGTACACCACCGGATCCGAATCCGGGCGTAGCCGCGACCCTCAGGTGGTGCGATCGGCCGCCGCCGGGCCAACTCGCCGACCACGCGGCGTCGTTTCGGCGTCGAGTTCGGGTTGGGGAACGGATTGTGGTTGTTCGCCAGAAGCTCCTGCGCTAGCGCGGACGCCGTGGGGAAGAACACCTTGCAGTGCATCGAGGGTTTTTCGATCGCATGAACGCGCCGCTACGTTGGTGTCGGCGAGGTGATCCGTCCAACACCGCGGTGCCTGGGGAAGCACGGATGTTTCGATCCTGCACAGATTCTGTCTGTCGCATCTTTCGACCCTCTATCCGTATGGTGCACGACATCTTTGAAGTCACATCCCGCACGGCTGATGGGTTCAGATCGCATGTCCGATCGCGTCGAGCACCAGTGCGGTGGTCGCCTATGCGACGTATCTCGATGGCGCGAACTCGTCGAGTCAGTTGCCAGAATATTGATCCAGCACTGCGATAATTCTCTCGAAATCACGTACCGAACGCTGGCAGAATTCTCGATCCGTCTTCACCAAGAGGTCCACAGCTTGCGCTTCGGTTGCTAGTCCGTGAAGTTCTTTCTCAGCCATTACTCGTGAGGGTACGAGTACCCAGTTACGTCGGGTGGTGTCGAACAACCAGTCGATCTCTCGGTTGTCGGCAAAAGCGGCCTCGTGCAGAAGTTCGGCAACACGAGCCGGTTGAGGTTCGGGGAAACGCCAGACAATAAGCGGCGGTGCGGGAGTGCCGTCATCACCGACACCGCCCGCATGGCGATACCACTCCAGGTCTCCGTACCGCTTCAGTCGAGTAATAAAATCACCAGAATTCACTACCCTACTCCCTTGATCGTAGCGCCGGGATTATCTCCCATAATAGTCTTCCGCCATTGCTCGATGGGGATGGGGTTTGGACTATGCCTCGGGTCGTAGACATATTTGCCGTCGGTATAGACCTCGTGATATAGAAATTGTTCACGCAGCCCGTATTCTTCTACGGTCACCTCTTTCCCGGGAGCAGGATCCACCCGGAGTATCTCCCCTTCCCCAGCGGCAACCTTCTTTAAATGTTCCGCAATCTCGGAACAATCTTCACCCGGATGAATGCCCTCTCGCAGCATTCTTGCCATCTCATCGGCAACCGCGCTCGAAGGAACGCCAGCCGAGCCTCCGTCGTTCGCCGGGCTTCCATCCTCATCGATATACACTTTCATGAGGATGATGGCGGCGAGTTTTGCGGCTTCCTGAGTGAGGTCGGGGACTTTGTCGAACGCAGTGACGGTGAAGGCTGTGGCACCCGCCACTGCGGAGGCCGTGCCGATTATTTTGATGAGTTTGCTTGCGTCGTAGGTGCTTTTGAGCACTCTGGCGGTGTTGCCCGCGATCGCTACGACGCCGACGCCGGCGGCGACGTCGCTGAGGGCAGCGGTGATCCAGGAGGCGGCGATACCGATGACGACAGTGGTTCCGGCTGCTATCAAAGCGTTGGTGACCGCGTCCCGGAACTTGTCGCGGGTTTCGGAGGTAGCGGCGCTGTATTCGGTGACAGGTGCGGAGAGGCTGAGGGATGCGGAGGCAAGTTGAGTGGCACCACCATTGAGGGTGGTGAGGTGGCCGAGGAGGGGGTCGAGGCCTTTCTTGTCCTGGATGTCGCTGAAAAGGTTGGTAATCTCGGTGATCCTGGATGCGGCATCGGTGATGGTTTTGTGTTCGGCGAACGTTTTCCATGTCGATGCGGCCTTGGCGAGCTTGTCTTTGTTGCCGTTGGGCAGCTTGCTTCCGAATTCGTCCTGGATTTTTCCGACCAGGGCGTCGTAGAAGCCGGGGACACTGCCGTGTCCCTCGGTGACACCGTCGCCGTTGTTGCCTACCGAGGTCGGGATTGTCACCTTGTACTCCGACATCGCCGTCACGGTGGGTCGGTCGGGCATCGGGTTGGAGTTATTGGATAGTGCCCAGTTGTGTCCGGCGGCGTAGAGCATGGTGCCGAAGTTGGTGAGGGCGTCGGCCAGGTTCGTGCAGGTCTGCATCGTTTCCTGGGCGACGCGGTCGTAGGTCTTGCCCCATTGTTCGCAGCCGGCGGTGTTACCGGCCATGCCCGCACATTCACCTTTGACCGCATCGTGGACAGGTTTGTCGGCGGCACGCAGGTCGGTGGCCAGGGCGTGGCATTTCTTGCCGGCGTCGTAGTAGGTCTGCCAGTCGATAACCAGTACACCCATATGTCTTATCCCTGGGAGAACATTGTGTAGTTCGTGTCGTGGGCAGTGGTGTAGCGGGCGTGGGCCGCCTTGGCCGCGTCGCTCACATTCTTCACCCCCTCGACGAATTCGCGTGCCCCAATGACCCATTGAGCGTGGGCATCGGCATACGCCTGGGCGGCAACACCTTCCCACCCACTACCGACCAGGGTGGCGACCCGGTCATCGATCTCATCGAGATGCTCGCCGATGAACCCGGCCAGACCCGACAGACGGACCACGATCTCATCGAGATGGTCCAGGTCGACCGAAAACTGAGAGCTCATGGCAGATCCAAACTCGAAGTGCTCAATGTGGCGGCGTTGCTCTCATCTCCCGCCTGATAGGTGTCGGCGGTGACGCCCAGCTTCTCCGCCATGCCGGTTAGAGCGGTCATGATCTGGACACCGCCGTCACGCACTTCAGTCCAGCCCTCAGAGAATTCGTTGGCCGCGTCCCCGGTCCAGCTGCCATCGGTCAGCGACGCGACGTCCTTAGCCGCAGAATCGAGTGCCGATCGCAGTGCCTCGGCCAACTCGTAGACGTACTTGCCGACCTCGCGCACCTTCTCGGGTACTACAGCGAGGTTCTGGCCAGAGGCTGGTGTCCCCCCATCACTCATGACGCCAATCCTACCGAGTCCTATCAGAGCGTAGGCATGGACGGGTCGTGAATGCTGGCGTGACCAAAGGTATCGGCACCGAGATGCGGATTCCCGACCCGACATCAATTGGCTTGTCCCGCAACGGATCGGCTGTCGCGGCAGCCTGGCGTGCTCGGTCGATCTCACTGATGAACCAGTCGCGCACAAGCGCCGCCGCGATGGCAAGTGGTCTCCAGGAGGTCAGTGAGTATCTCGCCTAGTCATCGGTGTCCGGAAGACCGCACTGCTGAAGCGCCTCGCCGATGTTCCTACACCGGTAGGCCCGACGCCCCGCGAGGACGGCGCGGCAGGCGCCAGTCGAGTTCTGCAACACCCGCGAGGAGGCGCGCCGAAATCGGTCTTCCGGCGTGTCGTTGAGAGGGTTCGTGCGATATCCGTTGCGGCCTTTCGTCGAGCGACCCAAGGTGGGGTAGTTCCGTATCGATCGGTTAGCCACGGGGCCAGCGTCTCTCCGAACACCTTTTCAGCCGGTGGCGGTCCGCTATACGACGTTCAACCAAACATACTGCGCAGCATTGATATTCATACCGACCGGCCTCGTCGATAGGGGACCTGCCGGGGCAATATGTCTGAAAGTTGCTGCGAAGAAGTCTGTTTCGGCTTGCGAGATAGATGGTTGGTGGCACGATTGATGAAAGCCTGGACGGCCGTGTCGTGGGGAGAGCAGAAGTTCGGATGAGTGCTGCGGGGTGGCGAGGCGTTCAGATCGTCATCTCGCCCCGGCATGTGACATCGATCGTTGTTCGCCGGCAACGTCGGCGCCCGAAACCATGGGGAGAAGCGGATGCGGGTCGTGGCGGTTATGAATTACAAGGGTGGTGTGGGAAAGACGACGCTCACCGCGAATCTCGGTGCGGTTGCCGCCAGCCGAGGGCTGCGCGTGTTACTTATCGATCTCGATCCACAAACCAATCTGACCTTCTCGTTCTTCTCGGTCGACGACTGGCACGATCGGCTCAAGGACGACCGCACGATCAGACAGTGGTACCAGGGTGAAATGCCCGGGAGGGAGCTCTCCCTGGCCGACCTTGTCGTCACGCCGGAGCGTGTCAACAGAGCGCTGGAGAACCCCGTCGGACAGCTCGACCTGATCTCCTCGCACCTCGGCCTGATCGATATCGATCTCGAGCTCGCCGCCCTGCTGGGCGGGACCACCACCCTCGACGGATCGAAGCGGCGGTTTCTGGATCTGCACGGTTGTCTGCGACAAGCGTTGGGGGACAGTCACTTCAGCAACGCCTACGATCTGGTGCTCATCGACTGCGCACCGAATTTCGGCCTCGTCACCAAGACCGCGATCGTGGCCAGCGAGCTCATTCTCGTGCCGGCCAAGGCGGACTATCTGTCCACGTTGGGATTGGACTATCTGGTCGGCAACTGCGCCGGACTGGTGGAGCAGTTCAACGACTACGTCAACCACAAGGGTGGTGGCGGTGGACATACGCCGATCGATCCCAGTTTCCTGGGGGTCGTCTTCACCATGGTGCAGATCTACTCGCAACAGGTGACGCTCGCTCAGCACCGCTATATCGAAGAGGTGCGCGAGAGTTCGCGAGTTCCCGTGTTGAAGAGCATGATTCGTAACAGTCCCAAGCACTTCGGCAATGCCGGCGAGAGCGGTGTGCCAGCGATGCTGCACAACGCCGGCAAGGACGAGGTCGTCAAGGAGTTCGACCAGTTGGCCGATGAGGTACTGGGTGCGCTCGCATCGTCGACGGGTGCTCACCAGTGAGCGACCTGAAAAGTTTCGTCGCCCTGCAAGCCCGGCTGGCTGAGTTCTTGGCACGACAAGACGAGGCCACACTGCGTGGGATTCTCGACGGAACGGTCGGGTTGGCGGTCGTGCCCGCCGACGATGCGACATCGGTCGGCTCCGCCCCTCGTGGGTTATCGCGCGGCATTTCCCGGTCTCTGGCGGCCGACCCCGTCGGGTCGCCGTCAACGATTCCTCTTCAAGTGGTGCAGGATCTTTCGCGATTGCCGCTTGGGCAGCAACGGAGCTTCTACCTGAATGGGGCGGACCTGCCGCTGCAGGGGCTGCGCCAGGTGGCCAAGCTGCTGGGCCTCCGCGGCTACACGAAACCCAGGAAAGCGGAGCTCCTCGAGATATTGGTCCGCCACGAGTTCACCCGGAACGACGCTGCCGCGGACGAACCCCCCACTCCGGCGCCGACCCTCGATCCGCCCGACGGCAAGATAGTGGTCGAGAGCGCCGGGTCCGATAATGCGATGGCCGACAACGCGGGGGCCGACCATGTCGATACCGGGGGCACCGCATCGCAGCCCGCCCCCCACGAGTCCAGCCCTGTGCTGGCAGCGGCCCCGACCGGAGCCGCGAGTTCGAATGCCGATGCTGCCCGAATCGCTGCGCAACTGCGCGCGACCGAGACTGAGGACGAGGGGGCCGCATATCTGCGTGATCAGCAGCTTGACCGTGCGGGTCTGCTGGCCGTGGCTGCGGAGTTGCAGCTCACTCGGGTGGATCGCTTGAGCCGCCCCGAACTCGAGAAGCGGGTGCTCAAGCAGGCGATCGGCGCCCGGCGAAAGTTTGCCGGCTTGCGGAAGTGGTGAGCGCCCGTGCGGAGCGAAGTGACAGCAGAGCGAGCCGAGCAGCCCGGCGGTCGCTCGGCGTATCTGATCGGCGGGCGTCGGGTTACGGTTTCGGACCTGTTGGATGCCGGTCTTATTCAGACTGGCGCGAAGCTCAGGTTCAAGCGCAACCGGATCGGCGTGACCTACGACGCGACAGTCACCGACAAGGGACGTATCCGGCTCGAGCCCGATGGCGAGGAATTCCGCTCACCGTCCCGGGCGGCGATGGTGGCCGCCGGGATGGGAGCCGTCGACGGGTGGCGGGCGTGGCTTGTGGTCGAGCAGGATCGGATGTTGGACGCCGTCCGTCAGGAGTTGCTCGACCGGGTGATCTCGAATGTCGCGGCCGCTGCGCACCGGCACAACGAGGATGTGGTGCGTCAGCGCATCCATGAGCGCCTGAGGCAGGCCCGCAGGCATGCGGACGAGGATGAGGCCGAACGCATTTCGGTCCGTGAACTGCTGTCGCTGTGGGGAGCATCGGATCGCGGAGATCAAGTCAGTCGGATCGAGGCGGATCTGGCCAACCACGGACTGGTGACCTCACCCAGCTTTCGGGCGGTAACTCTGGACACCGTGGTCGCACTGACTACGCCGCCCAGCGAGGCGGACGGGAACATGGTGGCGAGTCCGTCTGTCCTCGACGACGTCCCGGTCGCCGAGGACGACGAGGGGGAGCGTGATCTCGATGTCCGCCTGACGGTTGGGAATCTGTCACCCCTGGGTGGGGTCGAGTCAGTCGGGCCGAACAGCACCCTCGAAGAAGCGATCACCAAGATGCTTCTGAACGATTACTCTCAGCTCGCTGTCCTCAGTGGCCCTCGTAATCTGCGCGGAGCGGTCACCTGGCGCTCGATCGTCCAGGCGATGCACCAGAGACCCGATGCGAGTCTCGCCGATGCGATCGACCCGCATGTGGAGGTCGTCGATTACGAACGCGATCTCTCCGATGTCCTACCCACGCTGCAACAGTGCGAATTCGTCTTCGTCCGGGACGAGAACAAGGCCATTAACGGCATCGTCACGACGGCCGACGTGGCTCAGCGCTACGGCGAGATGGCGACCCCATTCTTCCAGTTGGGGGAGCTGGATCAAACGCTGCGCTGGATCCTGAACCGCACCTTGGATATTCGGACCGTTCAACGACTCTGTCACCGGGAGATCACCAGTTTCGACCAGCTCTCAGTGGGTGACTACCGCCGTGTGCTGGAGAACAGGGAGGTCTGGGAGAAACTGGGGTGGCCGTTGGACCGCTCCGCATTCATCTCCCGGCTCGAAGAGATCCGGCTCATCCGCAACAAGGTTATGCACTTCCATCCCGACCCGATGCCCGAAGACGCCGTCGACAAGTTACGGATGTTCAACAATTTGCTGCACCGGTATCGTGATCCGGAGTAATCGGACGGTGACTTACCGTCGGCCGGTGAGAGATCGCCGGAACATATGAATCTTGTTGTGTTCGGAGCCCGTATCGACGCCCTGCTGGGCGACAAGCAGAAGGTGGCCGCAGCTTCGCTTAGTACCAAAGCAATGGCGATGGTCAGCCACGTCCTGCCACGTGCGGTGGTCCGATTGTTACGCCCCGCGGCATGGTGACGAATCGGCCGATCCACGGGTGAAGTCGACGGAGATCGCTTTGCTATGGCGTTGCAGAACTCCGGGTCGCCGTCAGCATCGACCCCAGCCGCTGAAATCATCGTCGGCGTCGGCCAAGACATCGTCGCCCTGAGACCCACGCAAAGCAGCCACCACCTCGCAATGGATTCATGATCGAGCGACGCAAGATTCAACACACCAAACTCCTCCCGATTCCCGGCGGTGCACCATCACCATGATCAATCACCAAGTCCCCGTTCGTATTTCGAACGCCGGTGTTCTTTGGCTCGCGGCCCCATATCAGCGTCGAACGGATTGTCCGATGGTTGGTCGACGGCATGCCACCGGGCGACATCGCCGCGTCCCCAGCAGTCCCATCTGTCGCACACAGAGCAATTGCACGAACGAGGCGTCCTGTGCCGCAGTGAGCAAACAGGCAAGACCTCGACGTTGAGCTGGCAGTGGCGCTGCTGTTCTGGTCCGTTCATGAAGACTGATGGCTGCTGTTGCCGAGTCGGGCCGTTGGGGATCGACGTCCCCGACGGCCTTCTCTGGCCATCGCACGATTTCGGACACCGTGGAACCCTCCCGCTCGCTTATCGTCGCGGTTGAGGCCGAGTGATACGGCCCGTCGCAGGAGCTGACGGGCAGTGGGCAGAGAAACCAGACCCAGGCCGCTTCAAAGGGTGCGGTGGGCAACGCTGACATAGAAATTGGGCACCGGAGTGGAGTGCTGGTCGGTATTCGTGGAGGAGGCCAACCATTCCGCGATCAGAGAGCTTGGCGCAAAACCTGGAGTGGACCTGGCAACGAGTTGTTCAAGCGCCCACGGGCGGACTCGTCGATTGTGTGCAACGGGTCGTCTGTCCTGCTGGTGGCGGGAAGTTTCAAGATTTGTGCGCAAGGTCGCAAACCATCCCGATACACTTCGAAGGTCGTCGTCGAACGATCGGTTGCAACACTTCAGGGGAGGTGTGAATGCCTGAGCCCGCTTACGCGGTCGTCGATATCCTTTGCGATACGAACGAATTTCGCGATCTGGCAGCTATCCCGAATCTGCTGATCGAATTCAGTCCCGAAGTCACCGACGATCCGGCGAAAATGTTGGTTCACGCGTTCGCCGACGAGGACGCTCAGGCGGCGGCACGGGCGATGGGCTGCACAGTGGCGGTGCTGCAATCCGCCGAGGACTATGCGGCCCAGGTCGCGGCCGCGTATGCGGCAATCAACGATGGTGACGACGGCGGGGTCGCCTGATGCCCTATCCTCTGGAAGCCCCGGCATTCGAGAAGGCGATGGCGGCTCTGGCAAAACCCCCGGGAGGCGTGTGCAAGAAGACAGAATTTCCCAATCAGACCGTCTCCGTGGGCATGGGGCCCACCACCTATTCGTTCCTCGAGATCGGGAGTGGCGCGGATCCGAACCGTGTGACCGCTCTTGCAATCGCGGGAATGCACGCCCGCGAATGGGCGCAGCCCGACGCCCTCCTCAGCTTCGCCCAGAAGTTACTGTCGGCTTACAAGACCAATAGTGCGTTCGTCATCCCTGCCTACACCGAGGCGGGAACGACTTTCGGACCGATAAGTGTTCCGGCATCGACGATCAAGATGATGATCGACAAGCTCAGCATCCTGCTCGTGCCGTTGGCGAACCCGGATGGGCGCGCCTATTCGCAAAGTAAAAATACACAAGTGCATAGATCGTGGCGTAAGAATCGAGCACCGAGTCCGTTGCCCGGTAGTCCGCCGCTATCGGTTGGGGTGGATATCAACCGCAATTTCGATATAGCTTGGGATTTCGACGTCTACTACAGTCCTGCGTTCTTGGCGAGCGGGCTTTTAGGGGGGACGAAGAATCCTGCCGACCCTGACGGAGTCTTCATCGGCAAGCCGAAACCCGCGCCGGATCAGCATCATCCGCTGATCGAACCCGAGGTCAAGAACTTGATCTGGCTGCTCGACAACCGGCCGGTTACCTTCAGCGTGGACCTGCACTCGGCGTTGCTGAAGATCATGTATCCCTGGGCGATCGAGCGAAACGGCAAGGACGATACCCAGACTTTTCAGAAGACGGCGTTGGACGGCACACGCGACGGCACCCTGGGCGATAAGTACTCCGAGTTCTTCCCCTATAAGCCGCCGGTGCGCCTGCTGGACAAGCACGACCAGATTGCGCGGGCCATGCAGGGCAAAATCAAGGCCGCCACCGGCCGTCTGTACCCATTCGGCGGGATCGCTGATGTCGCCTACCCGGCGACCGGCACGTTCACAGACTTCTTCTTCAGCCGGCAGTTCACCGTCCCCAATTCACCACCACTACACGCGTTCGCCGCCGAGATCGGTACGCCGGCGCTGGATGGCTTCCAACCACACCCGACAAAGCCGGACGGCTACCCGAAGATCGAACGCGAGATTCACGCACTGCTGCTCGCGTTCTTCGAGGCGGCGCTCTCGGCCGTACCGCCGCCGGTTCCTGTGTCACCACCCCCACCACCGCCACCGGCGGGCACCGGCACCGGGACTGGGTCGGGTAGCGGCCTGTGCCCATTCACGCTGGTGGCACTCGAACTCGGCGTCGGCAGCACCGCACTGGACACGCTGCGCCGAGGCCGCGCGGAATTGCTGGCCGGACGCCGTACTCGCGTCGCCATGTTGGCTCTCGACCGAGCCTATCGTCGGATGTCGACAAGGAGCATTCCGTTTCTGGAGCGCCGAGGCTGGGCCAGGCTGGCCGTCGCCTACGGCGTGCTGGTACCCACGGCGATGCTGACCGACCTCGCACTGAAATGGCACCTTCGATGAGCGGTGCGACCGGCACGTCCGAACGAATCGCCCTGACACTCGCCGAGGCGTTGGCTCCGCTGCAGGACGACCTCGCGTCAGCCAACATCGCCAGCCTCATCCGGCAATTGGGCCTGGAACTTCCGATCGCCTTCACACCGCCAGCCGCGCTGACGGCTGCAGCGCAGACCGTCGCGACCGCAGCGGGTCTCCTGCCTGCACGCGCGGCGGCACTGACCGCCGCGATCCAAGCCGACGTCGTTGCGACGATCGTCAGCGAGGGCGTCGCGACGCTCAACCAGGTTCGGGCGGTGATCAACGCGATCGACACGCTCGCCACGCAACTACCCGGGATCCTCACCGGAGCGGGCGTGAACGGCGCCGACGCGTCGGCCTTCGCAGGCCATTTCGCCGAGCGCCTCTTCTCCTACCGGGTCATCCGATATCTGGAGGACCGGCACGCCGTGGCACTGGGCGGGCTCGGGCTCGGCGGTGTCGTCGACCGTATGACGGTGCCGAACGTCGGTGGCCCGGGTACCCATCTGACGCGTCGGCTGCGCTTCGACCGCGTCGACTCGGTGATCGGGAATCCCGGCGCGGCGTTGCAAACCCTGTACGGCTGGGGCGGCCCCGGCTTCGATGGCCGTGAACTCGTGCGCCGTGTCGCCGAACTTCTCGACGCCCTGGTCATCCCCGTGCACTACGACGATGCCACCGCGACGCTGACCACCTTCCAGGCCACGCTCGCACCCACAACGGGCCCGGGCCCACGCGGTCTGGCTCTCACGTTGCGCGACAACATCCCGGGTGGCTATGCGGCGGCGCTGGATCTCACTCCACAGACGCGGCTAGAGATGCTCCTGGACGGCGGGCTCGCGGGCGGACTCGTCCTGGAACTCAGACCACCAGGCGACATCCGCGCCCATCCCGCCGGTGAGCTCGCCGGCCGTGCGAGATTCGGTATCACGCGGCGCGCTCGAGGCAACGACACGCTGACGTTGCTCGGAATTGCCGGTGGCGTAGGCATCCGCGCCGCGAGCATCGGCGTATTTCTGGCCAGCGACCTCGTGTGGAATGCAGGCACCGGTCAGACGACCGGCTCGTTCGGATTGAGCGGCGATATCAAGGGCGGCAAGCTGACCCTCGATTTCAGCCAGGCCGACGGGTTCATCGGCACCATCCTGTCCGCGGTCAAACTCGACGCGGATCTCGACTTCGGCTTCGACTGGTCTGTCGCCCGCGGGCTGCGCTTCCGCGGCTCCAGTGCGCTGGAAATCAAACTGCCCGTACACCTTTCGCTCGATGCGGTGGCGATCAACGCACTGACATTGGGCGTGGGCGTCCAAGACGACGCGTTTCCTGTCACCCTGTCGGCTGATATCGCCGCCCGGCTCGGCATGCTGGACATTGTCGTCCAGGAGATCGGCTTTGCCGTCGACGTACGGCTGAGATCGGACGGGAAGGGCAATGCCGGACCTCTCGACCTGTCCTTCCGCTTCCAACCGCCCAGGGGTGTCGGCCTCAGCGTCGACACCGGCCTGGTCAAGGGCGGCGGCTTCCTGCGGCTCGATCCGGATGCCGGCGAATATTCGGGCGCCTTGGAACTGTCGTTCCAAGGCGTTATCGACCTCAAGGCGTTCGGCATCATCAATACGAAGTTCCCCGACGGGCGCGGGGGTTTTGCGTTCCTGGTGTTGATCACCGCCGAATTCATCCCGATACAACTGGGATTCGGCTTCACTCTGCTCGGCGTCGGCGGACTGCTCAGCCTCAACCGCACTTTGGATACGCCCGCGCTGATGGCCGGAGTAAAAACCGGGGCGGTCAATTCGATCCTGTTCCCGCAGAACATCGTTGCCAATATCGATCGCATCGCGAGCGATATCAAGACGATATTCCCGCTCGCCGAGGGACATTTCATCGTCGCACCGATGGGCAAGCTCGGCTGGGGAACACCGACCCTGATCTCGGTCGAGATCGGCGTCATACTGGACCTTCCCGCGCCAGCCCTCGTCGTCATCGGTGTGCTGCGGATCAACATTCCCGCTGAAGACGCGCCGCTGCTGCGATTGCAGGTGAACTTCGCCGGGGGCATCGCCTTCGATCGCGGGCTGATCTGGTTCGACGCAAGCCTGTTCGACAGTCGCCTGGTGGGTTTCACACTCACCGGCGATATGGCGCTGCGCATCGGCTGGGGCTCGGGGCCGATGCTGGTCATCTCTGTCGGCGGCTTCCATCCCGCGTTCCGCGAAATCCCGGACGACCTTCGCGATATGCGCCGGATGACGATCTCGCTGCTGTCTGGCAACAATCCACGTTTGACGGTGCAGACCTACTTCGCGATCACGTCCAACACGGTGCAGAATGGCTCGCGCGTCGAATTGTACGCAGCCGCTTGCGGATTCAACATCTATGGCTTCCTCGGATACGACCTGCTGGTCCAGTTCAACCCGGTCCACTTCGTCGCGTCGATCTCGGCTGGGGTCGCGCTGCGGGAAGGCACCGACGTCATCGCCGGAATATCGGTGCACGGCGAGCTTTCCGGGCCCGCGCCATGGAACGCCAACGGACGAGCATCTCTGGAGATCCTTTTCTTCGAGATATCAGTGCATTTCAACGAGACCTGGGGCAACGACGCACCGCCCGATCCCGTGGAGATCGAAAACGTCACGAAGCTCGTCACCGCCGCGATCAACGACGACCGCAACTGGCGGGCCACCACCCCCGCGAACGCGACCGTCGGTGTCTCGCTGCGCAAACAGGAGCTGCCTGAAGGCGAGATCGTGCTGCAGCCGTTCGGCGTGCTATCGGTCAGCCAGAAGGTCGTCCCGCTGTCGTATCCGCTGGAGAAGTTCGGAAATAAGAAGCCCGACGTCGATCGTTTCGAGCTCACTACCGCGCTCGGCGGCGTCGGTGACGAACGCGAGGAATTCGCGGTCGCCCAGTACAAGAGGCTGTCCGATTCGGACAAGCTGGGCGCACCGTCGTTCGAGCGGATGAAGAGCGGGCTGCGTTTCTCTACCGGGGAGGCGAGCGAATACGGGGCGCGCGTGGTGTGCGAGGTCGACTACGAGCTGAGCTATGTCCACCGCCGCCGCGGATTCATCTCGTTCGCGGGCATCTTCAAACTGTTCAGGCCGGTGTTCTCGGTGCTCGCCGGAGGGAGCAGCGCGTCCAAAAACGTGTTCTCCCAGGCGAAGAAGGGCGCTGTCAAGCCTGCGCGCGTCACGATCAACCCCAGTGAGTTCCTCGTCGTCGCTGTCTCGGACCTCAGCCCGATCGCCGGGCTGAAGGCCGCGACTATGGCCGAGGCCGACGCGATGCACGACGAACTGGTCGCCTCCGATCCAGCACTGCGGGGGCGGATCCAGGTCGTCGCGGCGCACGAACTGGCAGGTGCCGCATGATTTCCGTTGGCCGCTATACGTTTTCGTCCTGGCTGCGGCACGGAGTCGCGACGCGTATCAACCAGACCGACACGCTCGGGTCCGGGGATTCCGGCGTCAATGAACGTGCCACCGTGCCTATCGGTGTCAGCCTGAATGGCACCGGCATCACCAAGAACTTCGCGCTGATCGGGCCCGGCGATATCGTCGGCATCAACCCGCAGATGGTGGTGCGCACCGAGCCGCGACATTGGATCTCCAATTACGAGCCGAACTACCTGGCCTTCGTCGAGTTCTACGACGAGGACTTCCTGTGGCGGTACACGCCCGCCCATCCGAACGGCGAGAAGCTCTCGCCGTGGCTTGCGCTGCTGGTACTGAAGGCGCCCGACAACGGTCAACCCGGTGAATACGAAGAAGGCGATCACCGCGATCCACTGCCGACATTGCGCGTCACCGCGGCTGCGGCATTGCCCTCACTCACCCACAACTGGGCCTTCGGCCATGTCAGCATCAATGAAGGCCATGACAATCCGACGGAGTTCGAGCAATTCCTGCTGAGCTTGCGAGACCCTGACTCCGCCAACGCCGACAAGATCATCAGCCGACTCTTCAGCCCCCGGAAGCTGCAGCACGATACGGCTTACCGCGCGTTCGTCGTCCCGGCCTTCGAGAGCGGTCGGCTGGCGGGCCTGCAGCTGAATCCGTCGACCACCGACGCGCAGGCCCCGGCGTGGACGCCTGGTGCCGCGGTCGAGTTGCCGTACTACTACGACTGGTACTTCCGCACCGGCGAGGACGAGGACTTCGAGTCACTGGTCAAACGCCTCGAGCCTCGTCCGGTGGACAGGCATGTCGGGATCCGCGATATGGACGCGTCGCACCCGAATTTCGGTGTCACGATCGGTGCCGACATCGGAAAAATTCCACCGGAAGACCAGCACGACCCGCCGCCACCGCAGACCGTGCTCGGTCTGGAGGGAGCGCTACGGGCGCCCACGACAGTCAGCAGGCCCGAAACCATTGACACGGCCAAACCGTTCCTCACCCAACTCGCCGACGTGCTCAACCTTGCCGACGACCGGCTGGCTGCCAATCCCGGAGGCAAGGTCGATCCCCTTGTGACCCCGCCCATCTATGGCGGCAAGCACGCCATGAAGAAGCGCGTGGACTTCGCCACGAGGGGATGGATGACAACACTGAACCGCGATCCACGCCTGCGCGTGCCGGCCGGGCTCGGTACCCGCGTCATCCAGACGAACCAGGAGGACTACGTCGCCCGCGCGTGGGCACAGGTCACGCAAATCCTCGCGATGAACCGGCGGGTGGCATTGGGCCGTATCACGATGGAAGCGGCCCGCACGATGCACGCCACCTTCTTCACCAAGCTGCGTCCGGCGACGTTGCTGACGGTCGCCAACCCCGTGACCAAGAAGGCCATGGCATCACTGACGACAATCCATCACGTGGTCGCCGAAAGCCGGGTATCCAGCGCGCCGCTCGATTCCGCGATGCGTCGCATGCTGCGCGCTCGCGGCCCGCTCGCACAACGGCTGACCGCGTCCGACCCCGGCTTCAGCCAGGACCGGATGGTGGAGGCCATCAACGAAGGCACGGTCACCGCCGCGCCGCCCAAAGACATCGGAGCCGGGCTGCCCTCCGACGAATCCGTCGCCGACAAAGCCGGTGGCCGGACTCCCGGCTGGATCACCTGGATCAAGCGCTACCTCTGGTGGATAGTGCTGCTGCTCGTGGTGCTGGCGGTCGTGATGTTCGTCGTCGGCGCCTGGATCGTCGCGCTGGTGTTCCTGGGGCTGGCGCTCGCGGCAGTGCTGGTCGCCCGGCGCGAACCAACACCCGGTGACGTCGCGTCCGGCATCACCGACCCGGCCAGGCTTCCCCAAACCCTCGCGGATGTGCCGCCGCGACCGGACTTCACACTTGTCGAGACAGATCCGCCGCCGCGGCCCGGAGCGAGCGGAATCAGTTTGGTTTCACAGCATGTCGGCATCACCGCCGCCGATTACATCTCGGTGGTCGGCTCGTCGTCGCACTTCGCGGGTGCCAGACGCGACAGTGTCGAAGCCGCGAACTTCCGCCGAGCCGCGATCGCGATCGCAGGGCGTCTGGGCATCAAGCCCATTGAACCGGCGCGGCCGAAACTCGATCTCGGCGACGTCGGCCGCAAGCTCGCCGACGCTCTCGACCCACAACGGACCTGGCCGATCATGCTCGCACACGAGGTGGTACTGCACTTCTCGCCCGAGTGGCTGCTCGATCCCGAGCATCTGGTGTCGGCGATGGCCTATCCGGACTTCGACGACGCCATGTACGAGAAACTGCGGGACCTGTCGTCGGAGTTGTTCCTGCCCAACATCGGGCTGATCCCGCCCGACACCATCACGCTGATGAAGACCAACCCGCCGTTCATCGAGTCCTACATGGTCGGCCTCAACCACGAGTTCGGGCGCGAACTGCTCTGGCGGGAGTACCCGACGGATGAGCGTGGCAGCTACTTTCGGCAGTTCTGGAGCGTGCGCGGCCTTGTCGTCCCGCCGACGAATCCGCCGCTCACACCCGAGCAACTCAAGGCGCGCTACCGCGACATCGCGCCGCTCGACACCTGGACCACGCCATCGAAGCTCGGCGCCCACAAGCCTCCGGAACGTCCGAAGACCGGCGATCTGGTCCTCACCGTGCGCGGCGAACTGCTGAAGAAATATCCCAATACCCTGATCTACGCGCAGAAGGCGCACCTGGCTCACACCTCGTCCGGTGCGCCCGCCCCGACCCGCCCGCCGGTGATCCGGCCCGTGACGACGGAGGCCGAGATGACAGCGGAGATCCGGTTCCCGCTGTTCAGCGCCGAGGTGGACCCCGATATCCGGTTCTTCGGCTTCGACCTGACGGTTGAACAGGCCAAGGGCGCCGACGATCCGAAACAGGAAAATGACGATTGGGGCTGGTATTTCGTGATCCAGGAGCTGCCCGGCGAGCCTCGCTTCGGCATGGACATCACCTTCGATCCGGACGACGACAACACCACGCCGATCACCTGGAACGACCTGAGCTGGGATCGTGTCCCGCCTGGCGAATTCGTCAACCCGTCCGCGCAGCCGCTTCCGGCGTTTTTCAACCTGCTCGCCGCCGACCTCCGGGCGCAGTGGGGCCGCCATGCTGCCGATATGGCGTCGATCCTGTTCCAGCGTCCGGTGATGATCGCCGTGCACGCGCGCGAGATGTTGGAGAAGCTCGATGCGTGAGCGGGGGCAGATTCTGGACGAGCTGCGCGCCGCTCGCGGCGCCTACAGCGATGCCGCGCGACAGGATCATGCCTTGCGCCTCGAGCACATCGCGTTGCGCCGCGAGCGGTCCCGCATCGAGCGCGCCGGTGACGCCGAAGCGTTGCGGAATGTAGAGGCGAGGCTGCGGCGGGTTGCCGCCCAGTTGAACGAAAGCAACGCCGCCACCAGCCACCGGCGCGGCGCCGTCAAGGACCTCGTCGGCGAACTGCACGAGGCGTTCACCCCCGAACTCCTGACGCGGATGTGGTCCGCCGACACGCCAATCCTCTTGCTGCCGTTGCGGGTCGAGACACGGTTCCGGGGTGAACAGCTGCTCGTGCGGGTCTTCCCCGACGAGATCGCCATCGACACCCACGAAGAGCTCCTCACCCACGGCGAAGCCGACGCGGGCAGGGACTACTGGCGCACCATCGCCGCCGACAGCAGTGAAACCGGGCACAGGCAGGCCTGGCGCAAACTCGTCGACGGCTATACCGCGCCACGCGCCGGCTACATTGTCGATCGCACCCGGCCGGTCAACTGGTCCGAACTGGCCGTTGTCGGGGTGGATGGCCTCACCTTCCCCGTGGAGGCGACGCTGAAGGAGGACGGTTGGACGCGGCCCCCGCTGGTCAAGGTGTTTCCCGACCGATTGGTATTGACGTTGTTCCGGGCGGGCCGGCCGATTTACGCAAAGCCCGCCGACTACCTGATCCCCGACGTCGTCCAAGCCGGTCCGGCACCGTTGACGATCGACGGCCACGCGTCATGGAAGCGCGGCGCCGACGGCCGCCTCGAGTTCGATGCGGAGTCCGAATGGCTGCGTGACTTCGATACCGCGGTCAAGATGGGGCTGGGCTTCGAGGTGCCGCTGGGTGACGACGGCGGCGGCTTCGACGAGCTGATCGTGCTCGGCCTCAAACATTCGGCGGACACCGACGCGACCGTGGATCTGCTCACCGAACTCCTTGGGGGGCACCGGTACTCGGCCAAAGGTCTGGCACTTGTGCCGCAAGGCACAGCGACGAACAACACCAGCGCCGAGGATGCCGGGCTCGACACGATCGATTGGTTCGCGGAGGCGAGTTTCGCCGCGCAGACAGGTGAACAGACTTCCGCGACCGTCACCGACCTCGATGCCGCGACCGACGGCTACCGACTCGCCGCCTATCTCGGTCTCGAGCCCGAGGTTTTCGCGCGAGTTCCGCATGCGACGGACCGCGACCACGCCGAGGCCGTTGCGATGAACACCGCGCTGTACCCGGGCACGCTCGGGTACTTTCTGCGCACCATGATCGGCGAGGTCGCCGACCATGCGACGCTCGACGAACTGCGCGAGTTCTACGTCCGCTGGGTAACCGGCCGGGGACCGCTGGCCTCGATTCGCGTCGGCAATCAACCCTATGGCCTCGTCGTCGCCGGCCCGGCCCCGCGCGTACGGCAGACCACCGACGTGCCTCGGTTCGACGTCGCCCTCGAAGCCATTGTCGCCAAGGCGCGGCCATTCTGGAAGAGCCGGCTTCCGCAAATCGCCCACCTCGGCGCGACGACCAATGGCAGCGCCGATCTGCTTACGGTGCTCGGCCTGCAGCCGACCACCGCGGACTACTTCCAGCGCATCGCTACGACCTACGACCATCTCGCCAACCTCGCAGGCTTCCAGACCGGCGGCAACCGGATGAACGAGGTGTACGCATCAGTGTTCGCGGGCGTCGCCGCGGATTCGACGCTGGTCGACCTGGGCTATCGGGTGCGCCGCCCCGACGGCACGCAAAAGCCGTATCCGTTGCTGTTCCAGCTGATCTACCAGCGCCACCAGACGCACATCCCGAAAACCTCGCTCATCGACGCCCAACCGTTCTCCGAGCGGGATCCGATCAAGCCCTACGACGCCGCGCAGACGAAGAACTACATCGATTGGCTGGCGGCGAACGCGCGTAGCGCCGACGCGCTGCGCGCCCAGGACTTCTCCGGGGCGCCGACACCGACGGCCCTGCTGTACCGGTTGCTACGGCACGCGCTGCTCATTCAGACCGGCGTCAGCGTCCATCGGTGGCTCGATCATTTCGAGGTCGCGGCGCCGGAATTGCTGACGAGCCGCAAGCTCATCGGGATGACACCGGCGCTCGACATCGCGGTCTGGGAGATCCTGTCGGCCCCCGCCAGTGCGGTCAGCGGCACGGTGAATTCCGATCTGCCACTGTTGGCAATGGTGCATCTGCCCGAGTACCGCACCGGCGTCCATGCCTCGATCGGCGCGCCGCTGTCGGAGATGATGGCCGCCTATACCGTGCTGCGGGGCCTGCCGACCGCGCGGCTGGAACGGCTGCTCGCCGAACATATCGACACATTGAGCTATCGGCTCGACGCCTGGGAGACGGCGTTGGCGGCCCGGCGCCTCATGCGCCGACGCGAGGACAGCGATTCCAGCAGCCCGCGGCGGGGGCTATACCTCGGTGCGGTCGGCTATCTGGAGAACGTTCGCCGCGACGAGGGACGGCGGCGGCCACTCGAGGACAGCGACCTGCACGAGTCGCTACGCGGCGACAGCGGCGACCTGTTCACGCCGACCGACCCGGCGGGGTTCGTGCACACGCCGTCACTCAACCACGCCACCGCGGCAGCGGTCCTGCGCAACGGATACCTGACCCATGCGACACCGGACGATCCCGATCGGCTCGCGGTCAACCTGAGTTCGCGCCGGGTGCGCCGCGCTGACGAGCTGATGCAAGGTGTACGCAACGGCCAGCCCCTCGAGGTGCTTCTCGGCATCGAATTCGAGCGCGGCCTGCACGATGCGACAACCCGCCACACCGGTCCCATCGTGCTCAACGACCTCAAACCCGCTTTCCGGCAGGCTTTTCCGATCAAACACACGAAGATCCCGCCAGCCGGGCACCCGGAACAGGCACCCGAAATCGTCCCCGATTACAGCGTGGTCAATGGATTGGACATCATCGCCGCGGCCGACACCTTTCCCACCGGAGTCCCGGGCCTGCCAGCGCTTCCGGCCCCGAAAGTCAACGAGCTCGCGGCGATTCGTGACCGGCTGAAGGACTCCCTCGACGCCCTCAAGGACGTGGTGACCACCGAATGCGTGTATCAGCTCGCGCTCGGCAACTTCGACCGCGCGGCGGCGATCGTCCAGTCGCTCTCGGCCGCGGCGGCGCACCCCGACATCGAGGTGACGAATTCCTCGCGAGGCACTGATCTGAGCTTCACCCAACGGCTGACTCTCGAACTCTATCCCGCTGTCGTCGGCAATCCGTGGCCGGCCATCTTACCGACCCCGCGCGCGAAACTCGAACCGCCGCTGAACAACTGGGTCGGTACCCTGCTGGGCGATCCCGCGAAATTCGCCTGCAAGGTATCCCTCACCGAATCCGGCTCAACCGTCGACACCGCTGTCCGGCTCTCGCAGCTGCATCTGCAGCCCTTGGACTTGGTGCAATTGAGCCGCGGAGTCCGCGACGCCGCCGGACCGCAAGAACTCGAGGCCCGCATTCATGCGGCGGCGTTGGCGGTCACCGGCGCCACGCGAACCGCGACGGTCACGATCGCGTTCACCGAGACCGGGTTGGCCGACTCGACGGTGGCCCCAATGGGCGACGCGCTGGCGGTGCTGGACCTGACACACCAAGTGCTATCGAGCGCACGCCCGATCGACGGACGCGACGCCCTGACGTCCTCGAAACCACTGCCCGCGGGTACCGAGCCGTCGGGCATCGATGTCGCCGAGTTGCGGACCCGTTTCAACGGGCTGAAGTCCGTGACCGACACACTCATCACTGATCTGGCAACCGCGCTGGGAGCCGGCGCCGTCGACTTCGCCGAGCTGCGCAAAGTGCTACGGCGAGCCGCCGATGCGGGCATTCCGTACGCGTTCCCGGCGGGGGACGACAATACCCTTGTTGCGCAAGGAAAGTCGATCGGTGAGGCCCTCACGAACCTTCGGGACCGCGCCGCCGCTCTCGCCGCGGAAAGCCGGGCGGCGGGCCTCACCCCGCCGCAGGCGGCCGAGAAGCTCATCGCGGCGATCCACGAATTGACCGGTGCCGATTTCCGTGTGCTGCCGCGTTTCACCGCGCCCAACGCGACCCAGCTGCAGGCAAGCGACGCGACCCGTCAGGCGATGCTCGCCTACGCCCAAGGCAGTAATACGGCCATCGATCCGGTGAGTGACGTGCTGACCAGCGTGGCGCAAGTGCGTACTGCTGTACATCGGGTGCATCGGTTGCGGCTCGTGGAGGAGCTCATGACCGGCAACCGCACCGAGGTCACGGCGATTCAGTTGCCGCCAAGAGCGGGCGACGTCTGGCTGGGCGCGGCGTTGCCGGCAGGCCACGAGATCCTCGACGACACCTTGTCGCTGATCCAACTGCGTCCGCACGGCTTCGACCCGACAGGTGCCCGGTGTGGACTCCAGATCGACGAATGGACCGAATCTTTTCCTCGTAGAAAGGAAGTCACCGGTCTCGCCTTCGGTTTCGACCAGCCCAACAGCGCGCCGTTGCAGTCGCTGTTGCTGGCTGTCGCGGGCGAAGAAGACGACAGATGGAGCTGGGACGCGGTGCTGGGCATTGTGCGAGAGACTGTGCTACGCGCCAAGTTACGCGCGGTGGAGCCCGACATGCTCGACCAGATTCCGGGGGTCACCACCCTGCTGCCTGCGACGATGGCCGAGTTCTCGACGTCGCCCGGTGTACTGTCGCTCGACTTCGCCCTCGGCGTGCCGATGGTCCTGGCCAAGGCGTTGACCACGGCCTACCTCGCCGACTTCAACTCCACAGGGATCAAACCATGAAGCACTTCACCGAGGTGATCAAGAACGAAAAGGTGCTCGAGAAGATCTTCCGGGTCCCCGCGATCACCGCCTACAACCGCCTCGAGGGCCGCCCGCGCACCGTCGACTTCGGCCGCAGCCTGCGCGCGGAGGTGCGGGACGCGCTGTGGTATCTCACCCGCCAGTGGCAGCTCGGTGAATTGCAGGCCGAGGATGCCGCGTCCCCGATCGATGCCCGGCTCGCAACGCGCGGTGCGGCTTTCGACCGGGTCTCTTTCGCCGGGGGCCCGACACAGCCTTACGACGACACCACGCCGCTCGAGGTCGCTGTCGAACGTGAGAGATTCCCGTGGACACTGCCCGCCCGAATCGAGGCAGCCGAGTTGTTCTTGCGTGGCGTGCCCGCCGGTGTCCGTGCGACGGTCGGCGCCGCGGCGTGGGCGAAGTTTCCGCTCGATGCCGACCCGGACTGGCCGCGTGAGCCCGATGCGCAGGTGCTGTACCGGCTCGCGGCGAGCCGCTCGTTCGATGGCGAGAAACTGCTGGCGAGCCACAAGGCCGGGACGCTGGCCGCCGATCTGGGGGCTGTGGCGGGCGACGTCGAGCCGGCGGCGGATACGGTGGCGGACTGGCGAACTCGGATCTTCGGCGCCGAGCAACCTCACCCGCCGCGGGCCTGGCTGCCCGACCGGCTCGCGTACGATGTGCGGATCTCGACCGCCGCCACCGCCAACGGCGAACAAGCGCTACTGACCGCGCCCCGCTACGCCGCCGGCCGGCTGGATTGGTATGCGTTCGATGCCGCCCCCTCGCACATGGAACTGGCTGCACCCGAGGATAATTCGCCAGTACCAGCGCCGGAAGTCGAGGCGCTTTCGTTTGTGCCCACCGCAGCCTCGTTCCCTGGTATGCCCAATCCGCGGTTCTGGGAGATGGAGGACCGCCGTATCAATTTCGGGTCACTCAACGCCAAGACCACAGATCACCTGCTGCTGATCTTCGCTGAGATGGGCCTGATCTACGGTAACGACTGGTTCGTCATACCGTTCGAGATGTCGGTCAATACGCTCTGCGAGGTAATGGGGCTGGTCGTCACCGACGTATTCGGCGATCGCACATTGATCCCGCCCGCCAATGCCCCGGCCGCCGAAAACAATTGGCAGAGTTGGAGTTTCTTCTCGGTGACCGGTGAGAGTCACGACGACTGGCGGGGCAGGTTCTTCTGGTTGCCTGCGAGCCTGACCTCGGTCGAGGAGAGCGAACCGCTCGAGGCGGTGAGCTTCGCCCGCGATGAAATGGCGAATCTGGCATGGGCCGTGGAGGACACCGTGCCCGACGGGACCGGCAAGGGGATCGAGACCCGGTTGCTGATACCCGACGAGCCGTCGCCCCCGCCGACCATTGCGGGCGTGCGGTATGTGCTGGGCACCACCGTGCCGGAGAACTGGGTGCCGTTCCTGCCCGAGCATCTGCCCGGCTCCATCGCCGATATTCGGCTGCGGCGCGGAGCGATGCCGTCGCACGGTCAGCCGCCCGTCCAGCCACGCCGCCGCGGTGAGCTTCTCAAAGAGATGCCAGCGCCGTTCTACATCGCCGAAGAAGAGGTGCCCGAATCAGGGATCGTCGTGTCGCGGCGCGCGCAACGAGCACGCTGGTACGACGGGCGCACCTACCTTTGGATCGGTCGCGCCCGCGAAACGGGACGCGGCGCTGCCTCGAGTGGCCTTCGCTTCGACCAGATCGACGACGTACCCTCGTCGACGTAGCCGACATCGTCTAATGGTCTGTGCCGTGGGGCGGTCCAGACTTCCGTGGCACGAATAGCCGGAACGCTCTGGAACCCGCCGACCCGGGCGCTGGTAAGCCCCTGGACCCGGTCCGACCGGATTCCGTGTTCGGTCATCGTTGGTCTTGGCAACCGACACATACACCCATGGTGTCGATACGTAGCAAGGGCGACGCCGATGGGTACCTGCACCTTTGAATGTGCGTCGGGTCGTGCTGTTCGAGGGCCTGGACGTGGCAAGCGCGGCCTGATTGGTTTGCGAGCGCTCTGTGCCCGATGGCGGCGTGGCAGGTGAGAGGGGATATCTCAGTCACCCATCGCTGATCGTGCTGCCCGGATCGACCACGGAACCGAAGTGCCCATCTCGGCCGAACGGATGCCTGCCGACTCGGCCCGGCCGGGTGCGGAACGACACGATCAGGCCTCCGGGCAGGAATCGCTCCATATCCACACCGCAGTTCACGATGGGTACACCGTTCGCTGCGGCAGGAGATCACACCCTGTGTGGCTGTTATCGGCGCTGGTCGAGCTTTTTGCCGAGTACCTGTGCGGCGATGGTGTTCTTGAGGACCTGCATGGTTCCGCCGGCGATGGAGGAGACGATGACGTCGCGGAAGCATCGTTCCGGTGGGAATCCGGGCTCGGGCCTGGATATCGGCTTGGGCGGGGGAGAGGTCGAATGCTGTTGTGTCCATATCAGGGTCTTTCGGTGATGGGTGACTTTGGCCGGGCTGCCGCCTCGCACGTGCCCGCAGGCCCTGTGCGTTTCAGCTCGTGCAGCACACGGGAATGTGACTTACGGCATGGTGTAGCCGCCACTGACCGAGAACACCTGACCGGTGACCTGGCGGGCGGTGGTCTCGGAAGACACCCACACGACGGCGTTGGCGATGTCCTCGGCCTTGGTGAGGCGCCGCAGCGGTATGTCCTTGCGCAGGAACTCGATCTGCTTCTCGTTGAAGACCGAGTCCTCACCGGCGGCCCACAGGCTGTCCTTTCCGACGGCGTCGGGCCCTTCGGGGATGACCAGTCCCGGGCAGACCACATTCGAGCGGATGCCGTGGCGGCCGTGTTCGCGGGCGGTGGTGCGCGCCAACGCGATCAGCGCCGCCTTCGTGGCCCCGTACACGCCCTGCCGAATCTGCCCGAACGCGGCGTCGCTCGAGATGAAGACGATCGAGCCCTGTCCCGTGTCCCGCATGACCGGGATTGCGGCCTGGGTGGTCGCGATGGCGGTGTAGAGATTGACCTCCACGGTGCGTTGCCATTTGGCGCGGTCGGTGTCCTCGGCGATGAATCCCGGCACGCTCCACCCGGCGTTGTTGACCAGTACGTCGAGTCCTTCCCAGTTCCGCACAGCGCGATCGACAGCGACTTGCGCGACACCCTCGGCGGTGAGGTCACCGGCCGCGACTTCGACCGCCGCGGCGCCGAGTTCGAGTGCTTCGGCTCGAACTTTCTCTGCCTGTTCGGCGTCGATATCGCTGATGACGATGCGCGCGCCTTCGCGGGCGAAGCCGTGCACGATGCCGCGGCCGATATTGGAACCACCGCCGGTGACTAGAACACGGGCATTGCGCAGCTGCAGATCCATGCGGTCTAACTCCTTCGTTACGGACCAAGCGTAAAGTCTAATTTATGTTCAATTAAATCTCTAGAGTGAAGCGCCGCTGAGTCCGCCGCGGATGATGGTTTGCGCCGTATGGACCACGGCGTCGAGCGGGCCGGCGGCAGGAGTCCACCACTCCGAGGCCCAGTTCAGGGCGCCGAGCGTCAACATGCGTGCGGCGCGCAGATCGAGATGATCGGACAGGTCTCCGGCAGTTGCGGCGTCCTGGAAAAGCTGCTTCCAGACTTGGCCGTAGGCGGCTTCCTCGGCCAGCTGCCGAGCGCGGATCTTTGCCGGGACCTGGGCGGCATTGCGGATGGCGGCGGTCGTGTAGTCGGAGATTTCGAGTTCGTGGCGCAGATGGGCTTCGACGGCGACCATGATCCGCTCGATCGGGGGCGTCGCTTCCGGCAGCGCGTCGAGAATCTCCGAGATGTGCTCGCGCATTTCGGCGATGCCGGACCACATCACCTCTTCGACCAGATCGTCGCGAGAGGGGAAGTAATAGTAGATGGCGGGCGCCTGCAGTTCGGCTCGTTCGGCGACGTCGGACAGTCGGGTGCCCGCATAGCCCTTACGGCTGAGCGTGTATGCCGCCGCGTCGAGGATGCGCTTGCGGGTGCGGGCAGATTTCGATTCCGGGCCCTCGTCGGTGACGGGCATTGCCATGTCGGTGCCTCCGATCTTCGCTTGCGGCCGGTTCCGGGGGTGGTTCGGCTGTGCCGCAGGATTGACCTAACCTCTATTCAAATCTATATTAAATTCAAAGTCTAGTGAGGAGTGCTGACGTGCGAGTTTTCGCCACCATTGAGGAGTTCGCTGCCGCTGCGGGGACATCCCTGGGAACCACCGAGTGGCTCGAGGTCGATCAGAAGCGGATCGATACCTTCGCGGACGCGACCGGTGATCGCCAGTGGATCCACGTGGATCCGGAGCGTGCCGCGGATGGACCGTTCAAGGGCACCATCGCGCACGGGCTGCTGACGCTGTCGCTGCTGCCGGTGCTGAATCACCAGCTCTACACCATCGAAAAGCTGTCCATGGCCGTCAACTACGGCTTCGACAAGGTGCGCTTCATCTCGCCGGTGCCGGTCGATTCGCGAGTGCGTGCCACGACGAGTATCGATTCCGTCGACGAGGTACCCGGCGGAATCCAGGCGAAGCTGATCACCACCATCGAGGTGGCGGGCTCGGCCAAGCCGGCCTGTGTCGCCGAGTCGATCGCACGGTTCATCGCATGACCAGCGGTCTGCTCAGCGGGAAGACCGCTGTTGTCACCGGTGCGGCAGGAGGCATCGGGCTGGCCATCGCGCAGCTGTTCCATGAGCACGGTGCCGCGGTCGTACTGGCTGATCTGAACCAAGAGGGTGTCCAGGCGGCGGCTGAACCACTCGGTGGCCGAGCGATCGGGACCGGCTGCGATGTAACCGACGAGGATTCGGTGCAGGCACTGGTGGACGAGACAGTGCGCTGGGCCGGCGGCTTGGATGTGTTCGTCAACAATGCCGGTGTCACCCGGGACGCGTCGCTGCGCAAGATGACCGTGGCCGACTTCGACACCGTGATGGCGGTGCATCTGCGCGGTACCTGGCTCGGGCTGCGGGCCGCGTCGGCGGTCATGCGCGAGGCCGGACGTGGGGCGATCATCAACATGTCCTCGCTGTCGGGCAAGTCCGGGAATCCGGGCCAGACCAACTACAGCGCCGCCAAGGCCGGCATCGTCGGCATGACCAAGGCGGGCGCGAAAGAACTGGCGCACAAGAACGTTCGTGTCAATGCCATCCAACCCGGACTCATCCGCACGGCCATGACCGAGGCCATGCCTCCGGAGATTTTCGCCGAACGTGAGGCGGCCATTCCGATGAAGCGAGCCGGAGAGCCACACGAAGTGGCCGGGGCCGCACTGTTTCTCGCCTCTGATCTGTCCAGCTATATGACCGGAGCGGTGCTCGAGGTCGGGGGAGGGCGATTGATGTGAGTCAACCGGAGCCACAGGCCGGTCTCGGCGTCACGTCGGCGGAGGTGGTGCTGACGGAGGTGACCGACGGTGTCGGCACCATCACCCTCAACCGGCCCGACCGGATGAATGCCATCACCGTCGAATTGGGTGCGCGGTTGCACCTCGCGCTGAACGAGGCGGCCGCGCGAGCGAAGGTGATCGTGATTCGCGGCAGCGGTGGAAACTTCTGCGCCGGGGGTGATTTCCATGAACTGGAACGGCTGCGGGAAGACGGCCGGGACGCCATGGCTCCGCTGTTCGCCAACTTCCGGGCCGCCTGCGACGCTATCGCCGAGCTGCCGGTGCCCGTGATCTGCGCGGTCGAAGGCTATGCCACGGCAGGGGGGTTCGAACTCGCTCAGGCTGCCGATATCGTGCTCATCCACGAGAACGCGGTGCTCGCGGATATCCACTCGCGATACGGGCAGGTCCCGGGTGGCGGCAGTACGCAACGACTCCCGCGACTGGTCGGACGGCAACGCGCACTGGCGCACATCCTCACCGGAGACCGTCTCACGGCCGATGACGCGGTGGCCTGGGGACTTGCGTACCGGAAATACTCCGCCTCGGAGTTCGGCTCCGGTGTGCGGGCTTTCGCCGAGCAGCTGTCCACGAAGAATCCCACCGCACTGGCCAGGAGCAAACGACTCGTCTACCAGGGGCTGGGCATGCCGCTCGCCGAAGGGCTGAGTCTCGAATTCGAGGCGGTCCTCGACCATCTCGCCGGTCCGTCCGCGGCCGACGGAATCGGCTCGTTCACCACAGGGAGCAACCGATGACTGATCTGGTTCGTGTCGACGTCGATGACGACGGCATCGCCCATGTACTGCTGAACAGCCCGGACACGTCGAATGGCATGGATGTTCCGTTCTTGCAGGCATTGCATTCAACAATTCTGGGTGTACACGGTGACCCGCGGGTCCGGGCGGTGCTGCTGTCCGGTGCCGGCAAGAACTTCTGCGCAGGCGGCAACGTGCGGGTATTCGCGTCCAAAGGGGAACAGCTGCCCGACTATTTGCGCGAGGCCACGGCCTGGTTGCAGATCGCCGTGTCCGCTCTCACCCAGCTGAACGTCCCCGTCATCGCAGCGGTGCACGGGTTCGCCGCCGGTGGTGGCGGTTTCGGCCTGGTCTGCGCCGCGGACTTCGTAATCGCAGCCGACACTGCGAAATTCATGTCCGGGGCGGTTCGCGTGGGCATGGCCCCGGACGCGGGCGTTTCGGTGACCCTGACTCAACTGGTCGGCCTGCGCAAGGCCATGCACATTCTGCTGACCAATCCGGTTCTCGACGCCGCCGAGGCGCTCGAGATCGGACTGCTGACCAAGGTGGTGCCCGCCGCTGACTTGACAGCCGAATCGCTCACCTACGCAAGGCAATTCACATCGACCGCGCCGAAAGCGATCGGCGCCACCAAGCGCCTGGTGTGGGGCGGAGTCGGCGCGACGCTGGCGGACCGGCTGCCGGAAGAAGCCCGCACCGTCTCCGAGTTGTCGGGTACCGCCGATTCCCGTGAGGGTCTGGCCGCCGTCATCGAGCGCCGCGAACCGAAGTTTCGAGGTGAATAACCATGTCCGGCGATGAATCACCCGTGCTTATCGACGATCGCGGCCCGATCCGAGTTATCACCCTGAACCGGCCGCAGCGGCGCAATGCCATCGATCTTCCGCTGCGCTACGCACTGGCCGAACGACTCGAGGAAGCCATGGCCGATCCGAGCGTGCGGGTGGTCGTCCTGACCGGCGCGGGCGCGGGATTCTGTGCGGGCGGCGATATTTCGACGATGCGGCGCATGGACGAGGCGGAGGCTCGCCCTCGCGCCGAGGCCGCGCAGCGGGTGGTGCGCGCGATCTGGCAGGGCGGCAAACCGGTGATCGCAGCGGTGGAGGGCGCGGCGTTCGGCGCGGGTGTGTCTTTGGCATTGGCATGCGATCGGGTCGTTGCTGCGGCGGACGCCGTTTTCAGCACCGCGTTCACCGGTGTCGGCTTGGCGGGGGACATGGGCATTTTCGCCTCGCTGCCTGCGCGTGTCGGCATGGCCAAGGCCCGCGAACTCATGCTGCTGCCCACCCGGCTCACCGGTACCGAGGCGGTCGAACTCCGCCTTGCCGACGCGGTCGTGGCTCCAGGGACCGCACTGGAGTCGGCGCTTGCCGATGCCGAGCGGATGGCCGTCGCGCCGCCGCTGGCGGTCGCCGCGCTGAAGGAGATGTTCGTGCGCTGGCCGCGCGATCCGATGACGGTGCTGGACAGCGAAGTCGACAACCAGGTGAAGCTGTTCGACTCCGAAGATTTCGCCGAGGGTGTCTCGGCGTTCCATGAGAAGAGAACTCCCGCATTTCGCGGGAAATAGCGGAAGCGCATGCCTATGACAGCCGTGGCCGAACGCAAACTCAGTGAGTCCTATTGGGCGGTCGACGACAGTGTGCCGCTCTCGGAGCACACTGTCGGCTCGCTCCTCGCCGATCGAGCCCAGAATTATTCCACGACAGCGGCTTTCGTCGGAATCCCGCATGGCGGTTCGGAGCTTCGCTGTCTCACCTACGGTGAGCTCTACGACGAGGCACTGCGAGTCGCGGCCGCATTGACAGAACTCACCGCTCCGGGCGAGTTCGTGGCCTTGTGGGCGCCGAACGTCATCGAGTGGCCGATCATCGAATTCGGCGCGGCGTTGGCGGGGCGGGTGCTTGTGGCGCTCAACCCCGCCTTCCGTGCGGGTGAGCTGGTCTACGCGCTCGAGCATTCTAGGGCAACCGTGCTAATCCATGCCGACGAAAACCGGGGCTACGACATGGCGACGGTCGCCGCGGCGGCCGTCGATCGAGTACCGGGCGTCCGGCAGCGGATCAGCCTGACGGATACCGCACGCTGGCAGTCGGACACGTCGGACTTCGTTGCTCCGGACGTCGATCCCGGCGATCCGGCGATGCTGCAGTACACCTCGGGCACGACGGGCAATCCGAAAGGCGTTTTGCTGCGGCATCGTTCGCTGGTGAATGTCGCGAGAATGACGATGGCGACCACCGAGCTCTCGGATGGATCGGTGTTCGTGAACCCGTTGCCGATGTTTCACACCGCAGCCTGTGTGATCGGCACCATCGGACCCGTCTGGATGGCAGGCACGACTGTGCTGGTGCAGACTTTCGTCCCCGGCAAGGTTCTCGAGTTGGCCGCCGCCGAGAACGCCGACGTGCTGTTCTTCGTGCCCACGATCCTCGGCGCCTTGCTGGAAGCCACCCGCGGAAACGAGTCCGCCGCACCGAAAATCGGCAGCATCGTCGGCGGTGCGGCAAATGTTCCGCAGGTGATGATCGAGGGCGCGGCGCGGGTTTTCGGTGCGGCGGTACACAATCTTTTCGGTCAAACCGAACTGGCACCGGTGATCACCCTTACTCGCAAGAGCGATTCGATCGCCGACCAGCTCAGCACGGTGGGCCGCCCCATCCCGCAAGTCGAGGTGAAGATCGCCGGTGCGGATGGCGCCGGGGTGGCTGCGCTGGGGGTGATCGGTGAGATTTGCGCCCGCGGCTATCAGCAGATGATCGAGTACTACCGCGACCCGGCCGCGACCGCGGTGGCAGTGGACGACGAAGGCTGGTTGCACACCGGCGATCTCGGACTGATGGATGAACGCGGATTCGTCAGTGTCACCGGACGGCTCAAGGAGATGATCATCAGCGGCGGCGAGAACATCGCCCCAGCCGAGGTGGAATCTCGCCTGGTCGAACATGATTCGGTTCAGCAAGCGGCAGTAGTCGGCATCCCGCACGAGAAGTGGGGTGAGACCGTGGCCGCAGTGCTCGTTGTGCGTGGTGAACAGCCCGAGGATCTGGTCGCGTCGGTCAAAGAACAACTCAGCGATACCCTCGCGCCGTTCAAGACACCGCGGCGCTGGTTCGTCACCGACACCCTTCCCGTGACCCCGTCGGGCAAGGTTCAGAAATACCGACTCCGCGAGGCGATTCTCGACGGTGCCGTCGACGAGATCGGTGAAATATCATGAGTAACAGTGACTTCGACGTTCGACGGAAAAGACTGGCGGAGCGGTTCCCGAGTTGGACGCCGCGGTCGCTGGGGGACTGGCTGCGCCGATGCGCCGACGAGTTCGACGAACGCCCCTTGGTCATCACCGACGAACTCACGCTGACCTACCGAGAGACCGCGGACCTCGCGACCAGGCTCGCCGATGGACTGGTCAGACTGGGCGTGCGCCCGGGAGACCACGTCGGTGTGCTGATGGCGAACTATCCGCAGTTCGTGCCGGTGAAATTCGCCATCGCTCTCGCGGGCGCGGTCGCGGTGCCGCTGAACTTCCTCTACCGCACAGAGGAACTCGACTACGTGCTCGGCCAGTCCGTATGCCGGGTTCTCATCACCATGACCGGTTTCGCGGGACTCGACTACCTCGGGATGCTCGACGAGATCGCTCCCGGATGGGAATCGCTCGACCGCGACTATTCGCGGCTTCCCGAGCTGCACACGGTAATTCAGTTACCCACCGATGGACGCGAGCGCGCCGGGGTGCTCACCGTGGACGAGTTGGCTCTGGTCGGCGCCCGGCACCGTGGGGCAGCCGCCGAGGTTCGAGTGGATCCGACGGGGGTAGGCGACATCCTCTACACCTCCGGCACCACCGGATCCCCCAAGGGGGTGCTCATCACCCATGACGCGGTCCTACGTACCGGGTACGCCTCGGCGTTCACCCGTGCCTTCGGTGACGGCCGGCGGATTTTGTTCTCGTTGCCGTGCTACCACATGTTCGGCTATGTCGAGGGCTTGATCGCGGCCATGATGGTCGGTGGCGCCGTGATCATGTTGCCTGCCTTCGATGCCGAGAAGTACCTCGCTGGAATCGAGCGGCATCGAGCCGACGACATTCTCTGCGTCCCCACGATGACAGTCGCGGTACTGGAACATCCGGACCGGCACCGCTATGACCTGTCATCATTGTCGGCGGTGCTGTCGGGTGCCGCGCCCGCTCCGGTCTGGCTGTGGGAGCGGGTCCGCGACGAATTGGGTGCGACCGAGATCGTCACCGGCTACGGCATGACCGAATGCGGCGGCGCGATGACCCTGACCCGGCCCGAGGACTCACTGGAACTCACCGCGACCACTGCCGGCCGGCCGAAATCCGCCGGAGCAGCCGGAATCGACGACGGGGCACTGGTGCTATATCGCACCGTCGACCCGGTCACCGGCGTGCCGTTACCCGAAGGCGAAGAGGGCGAACTGGTTTCGCGCGGCCCGACCAGCATGCTCGGATTCTGGGGCAAGCCGGAGGAGACCGCCAAGGGACTCCGCGACGGCTGGGTGTTCTCCGGTGATCTCGGGCGGGTGCGTCCAGACGGCTATCTGGAGATCACCGGGCGCAGCAAGGAGCTCTACAAGAGCGGCGGTGAACTCGTGATGCCCAAGGAGATCGAGGAACTGCTCACCACCCGTCCGGAAATCAGCCAGGCGTACCTGATCGGCGTACCCGACGAGCGATGGGGTGACGCGGGCTGCGCATGCATCGTGCGCGCGCCGGACACCGAGATATCCGCCGAGCAGGTGATCGAGATCTGCAAGGCGAATCTGGCCCGGTTCAAGGTTCCCAAACACGTCGTATTCCTCACGGCAGCGGAACTGCCCACCACCCCCACGGGGAAGGTGCAGAAGTTCCGTCTCGTGGGCTACGCGAAAGCACGATTGGAGCAACAGAAATGACGGTCACGACACCTCCGGACGCCGCGCGCGAACCGGGCGATCATTCGATCTGCGATCCGGGCGCGGCCGGCGAAACCGGCGCGGTCGCGAAACAAGCACCGCGAGTGGACTATTCGCGGTTCATTCAGTCAGAGCGGGTGCACGGCTCGCTCTACACCGATCCGGCCGTATTCGCCGACGAACTGGAACGCATCTGGTATGGCGGCTGGGTGTTCGTCGGGCACGAGTCCGAGGTGCCGCAGCCGAACGACTACGTGCGCAAGAACATCGGTCCGCAGGACATCATCATGACCCGCGACCGCGCCGGTGAGGTGCATCTGGTCACCAACCGGTGCGCGCACCGCGGCAACCTGGTGTGCGATGAACAGAGCGGCAATTCCAGCTCCTTCCGCTGCCCGTATCACGGCTGGACCTACAGCAACACCGGCGACATGCTCGGCTACCCCTACAACAAGGGTTATGGCGGCAAGGGCAAACTGAACCTCGGACTCGGTGTGGTGCCGCGGGTGGAGAGCTATCACGGCTTCGTGTTCGGCAGCTTCAACCCCGACGTCCCGCCACTGCTGGAGCATCTCGGCGCGGCCGCCGGTGAAATCGACCGGCTGGCGCGGCTCTCGCCGACCGGCACGGTGCGCCTGGATAACGGCTGGCTCAGGCACCGCACGCATGCCAACTGGAAGTTGTTGGCGGAGAACGAAACCGACGGCTACCACCCGCAGTTCGTGCATGGCTCCATCTTCTCGGTGACCGGTTCCACCATCGGCCCGCTCTACAGCGACGCCTCCACCGCCGTCACGCGCGCGCTGGGCAATGGGCACAGCGAGAACGATCTGCGGCCCGAGTTCCGCAAGTTCGCCGAGCCAATGCGCTGGTTCGGCACCACCGCGGACCGGGTGCCGGAGTATGTGGCGAAAATGCGGGAGGTACACGGCGAAGCGGCCGAGGAGATCATGATCGAGGGCGCGCCGCACGTCATGATCTTCCCCAACCTGTTCATCGCCGAGATCCAGGTTTTCAACATTCAGCCGCTGTCGGCGAACGAGTGCATCCAGTTCTCCACCTCGGTGCAGTTGGACGGTGCGGATGAGCTGAACAAGCGAATGCTGTCGCAGTCCATCGGTTCGGTCGGCCCGGCCGGCATGCTGCTGGCCGACGACACCGAGATGTACGAACGCAATCAGGTCGGCGTGGCGCAACTGCTGCCCGAATGGCTCGACCTGCGCCGCGGCGTGGCCCGGGAATCGTTGGACGACAACGGTTTCCGCATCGGCGGCGCGACCGACGAGACCGCCATGCGTGCCTTCTGGCAGCACTACAAGACTCTGATGGAGGCAAAATGAATTCGGTATCGCGAAGCGATTCGATGAGGGGTGGTGGCCGGGTGACGGGTGGGCCCGCCCTGACAGATATCGATCTGCGCGAGCTCGAGCAGTTCATCTACCGCGAGGCCCGCTTCGCCGATGAACACGACTACGACTCGTGGGAGGCGCTGTGGACCGAGGACGCCCTGTACTGGGTGCCGGTCGACGGCGGCAGGTACGACCCGGAGCGGCACGTGTCGATCATGTACGACAACCGCCGCCGCATTTCCACCCGGCTGCAGCAGCTGCGTACCGGTAAGCGGTACGCGCAGTCGCCGCCGTCGAATCTGCGCCGCACGATCTCGAACGTCGAACTGCTCGGCGTCGAGGGTGACGACATCACGGTGGGCGCCAATTTCGTTCTCTACGAGTCGAAACCGCGCGGCATTCACACGTGGGCGGGCCGCTATACGTACGTGCTGCGGCGGGTGGACGGTCAGCTGAAGCTGGTCCGCAAGACCGTGGTGCTCGTCAACAGCGCGGAAGCCGTGCCCAGCATGGGCTTCCTGATCTGAGGGGTCGACAGATGGACAGGCCAGGATCGGATGGTGGCACCGGCCGTGAATTCGGCATCGTGCACAGTGAATTCGCCTCGGTACGGGTCGGCATCGACGAGACCGCGAACGGTCCACGGTTACGGCTGGAGGACTTGAAGTCCGGCCGCGTCCGTTTCCTGGACGCCCTCGAATTGGAAACGATCGTGTGGCTGGCCGAGGGACATATGGAACGTCTGCTCGACCCGTCCGCTGACCGCTGGCGGGAGGACTGATATGCCTGATGCCATGCCGCCGCGCGCGGTTTCCGCGCCGGACCTCGATTTCCGTGCCGTCATCCGCCCTGGCGATTTCGTGGTCTGGGGTCAGTCGTGCGCGGAACCGGTGACGCTGACCGAGCGTCTGCTCGAACAGCGGGCAGACCTCGGCGGCATCACCTGTTTCATCGGCATCCCCGCCGTCGAGACGGTGAAACCCGAGCATGCCGACCATATTCGGTTCGTCAGCTACTGCGGTACGGGCAGCAATCGGGCGCTGGCCGCGGCCGGGGCGCTCGAGGTGTACCCCGGCTCCTACTCGACGCTGCCGGAATTCGTCTCGCGTGCCGGCGTGGTTCTGGTGCAGTGTGCACCGCCGGACGCCAGGGGACGCTACAGCCTCGGGTTGGCCGACGACTACCTCACCGCTGCCATCGACAGCGCGCGGATCGTGGTCGCCGAGGTGAACGATCAGGTGCCCGCCACCCCTGGCGCCCGGCACCTGACCGACCGTGACATCGATATCGTCATCCGGACCTCACGCCCGGTGGCGGAGAGTCCTGCCGCCCCGTCGACACCCGAGATGACGGCCATCGGCGCGCATGTCGCGAGCATCGTGCCCGACGGCGCCACCTTGCAGTTCGGGATTGGCTCGGTACCCGAGGCGGTGCTCGGCGCACTCGGTGCGCGCAACGACCTCGGCATCCACTCCGGCATTCTCACCGATGCGGCGGTCGAACTGATCGACAAGGGCGTGGTGACCAATGCCCGTAAGACCACCGACCGTGGCGTCGCCGTTGCGGCGGTGCTGATAGGCACGCGGCGATTGTTCGAGCACGTGCACTGCAACCCTGCGGTATCGCTGCGGCCGATCACCTACACCCACGATCCCGAACGCCTTGCGGCGCAACATCGTTTCGTGGCGATCAACTCGGCCATCGAGGTCGATCTGAGCGGCCAGGTCAATGCCGAGGTCGCCGGCGGCCGATATGTCGGCGCGGTCGGCGGCGGCGGGGAATTCCTGCGTGCGGCGGCGCGGTCCGACGGTGGCCTGCCGATCATCGCCCTGCCGGCCATGGCTGGCTCGCGCAGCCGGATCGTGGACCGGCTGTCCGGGCCGGTCAGCATCGCACGCAGTGATGCGGGCATCGTGGTCACCGAATTCGGCATCGCCGACCTGCGCGGTCTGCCGCTGTCCGAGCGGCGCGAACGGATGCTCGCCATCGCACACCCCGACCAGCGTGCTGTCTTGCGCGCGGCGGCAAGTACCTGGTGACTCCGAACCGTCCGAAAACTATAGCGGCACAGTAATACTCAGCATCGAGGTGGAATCATGAAGAGAGCGGCGATCGTCAGTCCGCTGCGCACCCCCGTCGGAACCTTCGGCGGCACACTGCGCCCCGTCCCCGCCGAGGACCTGGCCGCCCACATCATCAAGGCGGTCGTCGAGCGCTCCGGCATCGATCCGGCGCGTATCGACGATGTCTCGTTCGCGCAGTCCTACACCAATTCCGAAGCACCCTGCATCGGTCGCTGGGCCGCACTCGCGGCAGGCCTGCCCATCGAGGTGCCCGGCTTCCAGACCGATCGCCGCTGCGGCGGCGGCCTGCATGCCGTCGTGACCGCCGCGATGATGGTGCAGACCGGAGCAGCCGATGTTGTGCTCGCGGGCGGTGTCGAGAGCATGAGCAATATCGAGTACTACACCCAGGACATGCGCTGGGGCGCACGGTCGGGCAATGTCGCGTTCTACGACCGTCTCGACCGCGGCCGGGAACGCTCCCAGCCGGTCGAGCGCTTCGGTCACATCAGCGGCATGATCGAGACCGCCGAGAACCTGGCCCAGCGGTATTCCATCACCCGCGACGCCGCTGACGAGTTCGCGGCTCGCAGTCACCACAAGGCCGCGGCCGCTTGGGAATCGGGCAAGTTCGCCGACGAGGTGGTGCCGGTCTCGGTGCCGCAACGTAAGGGCGATCCGATCGAGTTCGTCCGTGACGAAGGCATTCGCGCCGACTCGACTCCGGAATCCCTCGGTCGGCTTCGCACGATCATGCGCGACGGCACCGTGACCGCGGGCAATTCGAGCCAGCAGAACGACGCCGCGGCGGCCTGCCTGATCGTCGCCGAGGACAAGCTCGATGAACTCGGCCTCGAACCACTCGGATTCCTGGTCGGCTGGTCGGCCGTGGGCTGCGAACCCGCCGAAATGGGCATCGGACCGGTGCCCGCCGTGGCGAAACTCCTCCAGCGCACCGGCCGTACCTTCGACGACATCGATCTCGTCGAACTCAACGAAGCCTTCGCCGTCCAGGTACTCGCGGTGCTGAAGGGCTGGGGTTTCGACGACCACGATCGGCTCAACGTCAACGGCTCGGGTATCTCACTCGGCCACCCCATCGGCGCCACCGGCGTTCGCATCCTCACCACCATGCTGCACGAATTGCGCAGGCGCGGTGGACGATACGCCCTGGAGTCGATGTGCATCGGCGGCGGTCAGGGCATGGCGGCGCTGTTCGAGGCGCCCTGATGATCAACTACGGAATCACCTCTTACGGCACCTACCTGCCCGCCCACCGGGTATCACTCGCCGATATCGGCAAGACTCTGAACACCAACGCGGGCCAGGGTGTTCGTGTCGCGGCTTGCTTCGACGAGGACAGCACCACGATGGGCGTCGCGGCCGCCGCGGCCGCGCTCACCCCCGGCATCGCACCCAGCGGGCTGTATTTCGCGACCACTACACCGGCCTATGCCGACAAAGCGAACGCGACTGCCATCCACGCGGCACTCGGCCTTCCCGCCGATACTTTCGCCGCGGATCTGGCCGGTTCCGCCCGCAGCGGCATCGCGGCGCTGCTCGCGGCCGCGAGTGCCGGTGGGCTCGCGGTGTTGGCCGATATGCGTATCGGCCGCCCCGGATCCGCCGATGAGCGGGGCGGGGGCGACGGCGCCGCGGCGTTCCTCTTCGGGACCGAGCCGATCGCCGAAATTGTTGCCAGATCCGCGCTGACCACTGAATTCCTCGACCGATGGCGCGATCCGCGGGCGGCGACGGGAGAGCAGTGGGAGGAGCGTTTCGGCATCGAGCAGTACCTGCCGCTGGTGCGCCGCGCGGCCGCGGACGCCCTGGCCGAGGCAGGGCTCGACGAGGCGGATCATGTCGTCCTGGTCTCGCCCAACCGCACGCTCGCCAAACGTGCCGCGACGGCCGTGGTGGGGAAACTGTCCACCCGAAACTCACCCATCGGCCATGCGGGCACCGCCGACATCGGACTCGCCTTGGCCACCACTTTGGACCAGGCCGAACCCGGTGAGACAGTGCTCGTGATCTCGGCGGCCGACGGTTGCGACGCCCTCGTACTCCGGGCCACCGAGCGCATAGTGCGAGCACGACAGTCGACTCCGGTAGCAGCGCAATTCGAGCAGGGTACGCCGGTGCCGTATACGACGTACCTGAACTGGCGTGGCCTCCTGGACCTGGAACCACCGCGCCGCCCGGAACCCGATCGGGTGGCCGCGCCGCCGTCGGCCCGTGCCGCCCGATGGAAGTTCGCATTCACCGGCAGTGCCTGTGGTTCCTGTGGACTGGTGCATCTGCCGCCGGCCCGGATCTGTAAGCGCTGCGGTGCGATCGACGCCATGACCGAGGTGTCCATGGCTCATCGCGAGGGCACGGTCACGACCTTCACCGTCGACCGGCTCGCTTACTCACCCGCCCCGCCGGTGGTGGAGGCGGTCGTCGACTTCGACGACGGTGGCCGCTACGCACTCGAGGTCGCCGACGGTGCGGCGGACCGGCTGGCTGTCGGCTCCCGCGTCCGCACCACCTTCCGCCGCCTGCACAGCGCCGAGGGTGTGCACAACTACTTCTGGAAGGCGCAACTGCTATGAGCAGCAATGGAATCCGCGATAAGGTCGCCATCGTCGCCATGGGCTGCACCCGGTTCGGCGAGCGTTGGGAAAGCTCCGCCGACGATCTGCTGGTCGAGGCCATGGCCGACTGCTTCGACGGCAACCCGACACTCGACCGCGCCGATATCGACGCCTATTGGCTCGGCACACTCGGTACCGGGCAGAGCGGCCTGACTGTGAGCAAGCCGCTCGGCCTGCAGAACACACCGGTCACCCGGGTGGAGAACTATTGCGCGAGCGGCTCCGAAGCCTTCCGCAACGCCTGCTACGCCGTCGCATCGGGCGCCTACGACCGCGTCGTCGCCATCGGTGTGGAAAAGCTCAAGGACTCGGGCTTCTCGGGTCTGCTGCGTGGCGATCCGCCCAGCGATGGCACGGCATCGGAGCTGTCCCTGACGGCACCGGCCGCCTTCTCGCTGCTGGATCCGGCCTACTGCGCCAAGTACGGCGTGGATCCCGCTCTCATGCGAGCGGCCATGACGCACGTCGCCTGGAAGAATCACCACAACGGCGCGCTGAACCCCAAGGCGCAGTTTCGATCCGAGGTCGCGAAGCAGAAGATCGCCGGTGCCCCGCTGGTCGCGGGACGCCTGGGCATCTTCGACTGCTCCGGTGTCTCCGACGGCGCGGCCTGCGCGGTGCTCGTCCGCGCCGAGGACGCCCCGAACTACACCGACACACCCCTGTACGTAAAAGGGCTCTCGCTCACCGCTGGACCGGGCCGCGGGGCGGTTGATCCGGACTACGATTTCACGACCTTTCCCGAGGTGGTGGCCAGCGCGAACGATGCCTACACCCAGGCCGGTGTCACCGACCCCCGATCCGAGATCTCCTTCGCCGAGGTCCACGACTGCTTCACGCCCACCGAGCTCGTCCTCATGGAGGATCTCGGCTTCGCCGATCGCGGACAGGCATGGAAAGACAGCGTCGCGGGAGATTTCGACCTGGACGGCAGGTTGCCGGTCAATCCGGACGGCGGTCTCAAATCCTTCGGCCACCCGGTCGGTGCCAGTGGCCTGCGCATGCTCTACGAATGCTGGCTGCAATTCCGCGGCAAGGCGGGTGAACGTCAGATCGCGAATCCGCGGATGGCCCTGACTCACAACCTCGGTGGTCGTCCGGGCGCCTGCGTCTCGTTTGTCGCCGTTGTCGGCTCTGAGCTGGGCTGAAGCGGTAGCCGAAACTTCCTCACCGGCCGGGTTCTGCTGCGTAGGGCTTGACCAAAGGATATTTCCTAATTTACATTAAATTCGAAAAGGAGGTGCGACGTTGATCTCGTACCAGGTCGTCGACGACATCGCCTATGTCAGGCTGGATCGGCCCGAAGCGCGCAATGCCCTCGACAAGGCGGCGGGGGAGGCGCTGCTCGAGGCGGCGACCAGGATCTCCAATGACAACAATCTGCGGGCGGTATTGATCACCGGGAACGGTCCGGTCTTCAGCGTCGGCGGTGATATCGGCGCGTTCTCCGACGGAGCGGCGGACCTGCCGGACACACTCACCCGGATGGCGCTGCTCATGCACGAGGCGATCCGGTTGCTGGCTCGGGTGAACGTGCCGATCGTCACGGCGGTACACGGGGCGTGCGCGGGTGGGGCGCTGGGGTTCCTGTACCCGGCCGACATCACGATCGCCGCCACCGGGACCAAGTTCGCCACCGGTTTCGGGCGCATCGGTATTACCGCGGACTCCGGAAACACCTGGTATCTGCCGAAATTCATCGGCATCCGGCGGGCGAGTGAAATGCTGTTCGAAGACCGGGTCATCGACGCCGACACCGCGGTCGACTGGGGTCTGATCAATCGTGTCGTCCCCGCTGACCAGCTCGCGGCCGAAGCCGAGGCGACGGTGCGCAGGCTCGCCGCCGGCGCGACCCGCGGCTACGGCGAGATGCGCAGGTTGCTGCACAACTCCTGGACCACCACCCTCGACCACGCGCTGTCGGAGGAGACCGCGGCCCTGCGTCGCATCGCCCATACGGCCGATGCGACCGGTGCCATCGAGAGCTTCCTCGCCAAACAGCAGCCGACCTTCACCGGAAAGTGAGATAAACCGTTGTCTGCCTTCATCATCGATACCGACGAACGGGCACTGCTGCGCGAAAGCGTTGCCAAGCTGGCCGCCAAGTACGGCCAGGAGTACTTTCTGGAACGTTCCCGCTCGGGAGCCAAGGTCGACGAGCTGTGGCGCGATCTCGGTCAGGCTGGTCTGCTCGGCGTGCATCTGCCCGAGGAGTACGGCGGCGGTGGCGCGGGGCTGTCGGAAATGCTCATCGTCGTCGAAGAGCTTGCCGCGCAAGGTTTTCCGCTGCTCCTCGCAGTCGTCTCACCCGCGATCTGTGGTTCGATCCTGGCCGCGCACGGCTCGGAGCGGATGAAGTCCGAATGGCTGCCGGGCCTGGCTGATGGCAGCCGCAAAATGGCCTTCGGTCTGACCGAACCCGACGCCGGTTCCAACAGCCACAACGTCAGCACCACCGCGCGCCGCGACGGCGACGACTGGGTGATCTCCGGCGGCAAGTACTTCATCTCGGCCATCGATGAGTGCGAAGCGATCCTGTTGATCACTCGTGACCCGGAGTTCGTAGGTACCTCGCGCTCGCCGCTGTCGATGTTCGTCGTGCCCACCGGCACACCCGGTCTGACGCTGCAGCCGCTGCCGACCGCGGTGGTTTCGCCCGATCACCAGTTCACCGTGTTCTTCGACGAAGTCCGCGTCGGCCCGGAGGCATTGATCGGTGCAGCGGGCAACGGGCTGCGCCAGGTGTTCGCCGGACTGAATCCGGAGCGCATTCTTGCCTCGGGCATCAGCACCGGTATCGGCCGCTACGCGGTCTCCAAGGCGGTGTCCTATGCCCAGAACCGCAAGGTGTGGTCGGTGCCGATCGGCGCGCACCAAGGCATCTCGCATCCACTCGCCGAGGCGCACATCGCGGTCGAACTCGCTCGCATGGCGGCCTATCGTGCCGCCGAACTGTTCGACACCGGGAAGCCCGCAGCCGAAGCCGCCAATATCGCCAAATTCGCCGCGGCCGACGCATCGCTGAAGGCACTGGATCAAGCCATCCAGACCCACGGCGGCAACGGCCTGTCCCTCGAATACGGCCTGGCCGAACTCTGGTTCTCCGCGCGTCTGCTCAAGACCGCGCCGGTGAGCCGGGAAATGGTCCTCAACTTCGTCGCGCAGACCAGCCTGAAGCTGCCCGCGTCGTACTGAATCAACTCTGGAAAGTCAAGGGAGACAACACTAATGCCCGGAGTAATCGATCGTGTCATCGTCGTCACCGGAGCCGGTGGCGGCCTCGGCCGCGAATACGCGCTGCTGCTGGCCAAGGAGGGCGCCCAGGTTGTGGTGAACGACCTCGGTGGCGCTCGGGACGGCTCCGGCTCCGGCACCTCGATGGCCGACGCCGTGGTGCAGGAGATCCGCGACGCCGGCGGCACCGCCGTTGCCAACTATGACAACATCGCCACCGAAGAGGGCGCGGCAAATCTGATCGAAACCGCCGTCGACAACTTCGGCACCGTGCACGGCGTCATCCACAACGCGGGCATCCTGCGGGATGGTTCCTTCGCGAAGATGACCGCTGACAACTGGGAATCCGTACAGAAGGTGCATCTGTGGGGCGGTTACCACGTCACCCGCGCCGCCTGGCCCTACTTCCGTGAGCAGAACCACGGCCGCATCGTGGTCGCCGCGTCCACCAGCGGACTCTTCGGCAACTTCGGCCAGGCCAACTACGGCGCCGCGAAACTCGGTCTCGTCGGTCTGATCAACACCCTCGCGATCGAGGGCGGCCGCAACAACATCCTCGCCAATGCCATCGCGCCGCTGGCCGCCACTCGCATGACCGAGGACATCGCGCCCAAGGAGATGCTCGACAAGCTGCCGCCCGCGCACGTCGCCGGCGTCGTCGGCTACCTGATGAGCGACGAATGCACTGACACCGCAACGGTTGTCGTCGCCGGCGGCGGCCAGGTGTACCGGGTGCAGCAGTTCCAGAACAAGGGCGCCGTCTTCGCCACCCCGCCGAGCATCGACGAGGTCGCGGCGCAGTGGAGCCAGATCACCGATATGTCGGGTGCGGAGCCCGGCGCCAACCCGCTCGGCTGAATCGAGGACTGAACATGACCGAAAACAATTGGGACGCACTGGTAATCGGTGCCGGCGCGGGCGGATTGCTCGCAGCCGCACGCTTGTCGCACCTGGGCTACACGACACTTGTCGTCGAGCGACTGGACAAGGTCGGCGGCCGGGCCTCCACCGATGACATCGATGGCTTCAAGGTGAACAACGGCGCCATCGTCATCGAACTCGGCGGCATCACCGAGGAGACCTTCGACGAGGTCGGCGCGAAATTCGACGTCCGCAAGCCGGAACCGCCCATCCTGTACCGCATCGGCGGCAAGGATGTCGACGTCACCGGCGGCGGCTGGGGCTTCCTGCTGTCCAAGCTCACCCGCCAGGGCGCGAAACTGGTCCAGGGACTCGGAGCGGCCCGCAACGACAGCGGTATGCCCGAGGACGAGCTGTCCACCGCGGACTGGGTGGCCAAGTACACGAAAAACGAGTCGGTACACGGCATCTTCCGCAATATGTGCGGTTCGGTGTTCGCGGTCGGCTCCGAGGAGCTGCCAGCGCGGGTATTCCTCACCTACTTCACCCGCAAGAGCGCCTTCAAGAAGTTCGGGTACTGCCCTGACGGCACCATCGGCATGTGGAAGTCACTCGCCGATGTGGTCGAGGGCAACGGCGGCGCGGTCTGGCTCGACAGCGAGGTGACCTCGCTGACGCTGACCGACGGCCGGATCACCGGAGCGGTGATCGCACGTGGTGACGAAACCGTCGAAGTGACAGCGCGTTTCACCGTCAGCGACATCGGGCCGTTCGCCACCCTGGATCTGGTCGGCCGGGAGAATCTGCCCGCCGACTATGTCGCGCAGGTCGACAAGGCCAACCGGCCATGTGCCATGATCTCGGTGAACTTCGCGAGTCAGCGCCCGCTGGTGAAGGCCCCCGGCATGACCAGCTTCGCCCAGACTCGCCGGCTCTGCTACGTCGCCAACTTCACCGACATCTGCCCGGAGATGGCTCCGGATGGCTGGCATCTCTACCAGGGAACCGCAGTGCCCAAGCCGGCCGTCGGCGATTTCGACGAGGAAGCCGAAACCCAGTTGCTGCTGGATGATCTGCGCGATCAGGTCCCCGGCTTCGACGAGGCGCGAATCCTGTCGATCAACGTCACTCGCGACGGCTGGCCGCCCCAGCGCGCGGTCGCCGGCTTCGATCTGCCGAATGTCACACCGATTCCGAATCTGTGGAATGTGGGTGACGCGGTGAAGGAGTACGGCAACGGCGGAACTACCGCGTGCGCGGAAACCGCCAAGATCGTGGTGGACAAGATCCGCGACCAGTTCCCGGTCACGACGGCCTGATACCCGACTCGACGCGCTGGTCCGCGCCGCGACCCGGCGGGCAGCGCATACCGAGACGGCCGCGGTCGGACCAATCCAACCACCATCCGATCGTGGCGTAACCGAATAGGCCGTGGGCGGCGTAAACCAAGCGCCCACGGCCTATTCACGTTATTGCATGAATCCGTGCACCAGGCAGTATCCGGGGTGATAGTCGACTTCTTCCTCTACTCACCGGTGGTCGCGATCGCACTAAGCCGGATGTTCGCTTCCCGCTGATCCCCGAGGCGCCCGCACCAGTTCTTCGACGGCGAACATCGTCCAATCGTTCAGGTGCGGGTCGATGGTGGGATCGCGCTGGTCGAAGGCGTAAGTCAGGGCGACCCCGCGCATGCTGGTATTCAACGACTCGCGCACACGATGTCGTCCGCAGCCGCCTCGGAGTCGAGAAGGCTTACCGAGCCCCGATCGGCACCCCCGCCTGATGCAGCACTGTGGCGAAATCCCAGAAGTCCCGGTGACTGGTCAGCTTCCCGTCCTGGCGGTATGTACACGCGGCTATGCCCGGCACCCGGAACTCCCGGCCATTCGCGTCGGCCAGGGTGCCGTTCGGAAGTTGCAGTGAGCCGCTGAATGTTCCATACCAAATCCATTCCGCATAGATTCGGCCGGCGCTCGCGTGGCACGTGTCGAACTCGATCACCGAGTCCGGGGCGAACCGCAGCATGAATCCGTGAAAACGTGCGATCGCGGGGTGTCCGGTGTACTCGTCGGACCGAGCCACATCGCTGTATGTACCGTCCGGCGCGAAGAACGCGACCAAGGAGGCTGGATCGGGGGCGCTCCATGCACGGCCGTAGGCCTCGCGAAACTCCGGATCGGTGGGGTGGGGCGTAGGCATCGATCAACTCCCAGCTCAGACAACTGATAATTTATGCGCCGTGGTCGCGGCGGTTGGGGCTTGTGCGAGGACTCGCGTCAATCGCGCTCCCGCCGGCGAGTCCGCCCCAGTCGAGCCGCTGCACGGTAAAACCGCGCACATCGCGCATCGCCGGGTCCAACGCAGCCTGTTGGCGGCGTACGCGTCGGTGCAGAAAGCGTACGAGCTCGGCATCGCGTTCCGAACCCGCGTTCCGGACCAACTCCTCGATCAGCTGATCCGCCTCCCGCCAGTCGGCGGGGCGACGCCCGAGCAGGACCGCTTCGTCGGCCCGGTCGCGCTCCTCCAGGGCCGCCGCGGGTCAGGTCCTCGATGTACTCGTCGAGGACCTGGTCGCGGATCTCAGGTGCGTCGTCGGGGCCGAACCTGTCTCGGCCGGCCACCGCTTCCATCAGAATCCCCTCGGGTTCCGGGCAGAAGCCGAGCACCCTGGGGATCTCTACTCCGTGCTCTTGCAGCACGAGCATGATCCGGTACTCCCGCTCGAGGGACAGCTTCTGGGTCCACGGCATGTTCTCCTCGCGCTGACAACGCAGATAGAGCGCGCGTGTCGTGCCGTCGTGCATCAGGACGTCGACGAACCAGGCGGGCCGCCACCGTGCCTGGCGCGTGGCCGAAACCACCTCGCCTCCGACCGTGCGGCCGATCCACTCGAAGGCGGCAGGCCACGGCGTGGGCAGCTCTCGCCAACCCTGCTCGATGGATTCGTCCGAATTCACGCTGGTACGGCGTTCGAGACGGTGGCTGACGAAGAGGCGACCAACTCTCGGTTGGCGCGCATTGTCATCAACGACATCATCACCAGGAAGATCGCGTATGTCGTCAGAGCCAACCAGAAGATGACGACGCCGTTCCAGGCCAGGGGGCCCGAATAGAAGAAATACGCCAGGACGTCGGGGACGAAAGAGAGCGCGATCCAGAAGTTGGCGTACCCGACCCAGCGCGGAAATACGGTCTGCTGATTGGTGAGAATGCAAACGCCGATGGAGATGTTCTGAATCATGAACGGCGCGATCGGCGTGAGAAAGAGCAGCCAAGCCAGGTCGTTCATGAACCGGATAGTGCCTGGTTCGAGGGCATCGGGGCGGAAGGCGATAATCGCGAACAACATCATCGGAAGAATGAGCAACATCGCCGCCACAGTGCCTGCGACCATCTGCACGAACGCCAGAATGGGAATCCGGCCCTCCACGCGCAGGAGATGGATGGTGATCACGGTGACCAGCGGGATCGTGAAGGCGATTCCGAGCTGGGCGACAACGAGGCCGACCATTCGCAATGCGCCGCCGTCGGAGTAGAAGTCGACCACGCTTCGAGTGCTGTGCGACGGCCCGAGCGGTAGTGGGAGCACACCGGCAACCAGCCAGCCGAGCAGGGTGACAATAAGTGTTACCAGTCCGGTAATCGAACAAGCGTTGAGGATGCGCTGCTTCGTATCGGTGGGCATATGAGGGCTCCTGACGGGCGCGGTTCGGGCGTCGGGGGCCCGCGGATGGAGAGGCCCTGCCTCCCCGGTTGCGACTATTAAATCAAATCTAAATTAAATATTTAGGAGCGTCAACCCTGCTCGGCCAGCTCTGACAGTGAGGTCTACACCATCGGATTTTCGGGCGGTCCGAATGTGATGCGAGCGATCACAGCGCCGCTGCGATGGCTTTCTCGACGTCGAGGTCGAGAAGGGTGTTGATGGCGCGTTTCGCGGTGACTTCCATGCGGTCGTCGGGCTGCATGCTCCCGGCCGCGAGGGTGAAGACGATGGCGATCCAGCCGTCGATGGTGAGCAGCCGATAGGCGTCGTATGCTTCGGCGAAATCCGGCGCCTCGCTGCCTGCGCCGGCTTCGGCTAAGCCGTGCAGATACCGGCTCAGTAGGTTGTGCTCTTCCGTGCGGCGCAGTTCGGTAGGGATGGAGTGCATCATGAAGTACGCGAAGTCACGCAGGCCGTTCATCTTGTGGAAGACCTGCCAGTCGTAGATGCCGGCGGTGCCGTCGGGGTTGGAGAAGGTGTTGCCGAGGTGGCAGTCGCCGTGGCAGAGGGTCTGTGGCATTGATTCCCAGACCTTGACCAGCGCCGGCTGATTCTGCACGTAGTTCTTGGTGAGTCGCCGGACGGGGTCGGGTACTACGCGGTCCTGCTTCATGAAGCGCTTCTCGCTCCAGGTGAAGAAGCGCTGCATGAACGGGTATCCCGGCCTGCGGGAGTAGGTCTCGAGCCAGGACAGATCGGTCTGGAAGCGTGGGGATCGCCAGAAGCGGCCGTGCAGCTCGGCCAACAGGTCGATGACGCCTTCGGCGTGTTCTTTGGATGCCTCGTCGTCGGCGTTGTAGAAGGTGACATCGCCGCGGAGGGCGAGGTCTTCGAATGCGATCACGTAGCGGCCGCCGATTCCGGCTCGACTGACGAACGGTGCGATCGTCAGATCCGCCACGCTCGGCTGAATCTGGGTGAAAAAGCGCGATTCGTAAGTGTGGCAGCCGAATCCGGAGACGATGAGCCGTGGGGCGAGCTGACTCGAGGTGCCCTTCGCGAACGCTGACGGCGGCAATCCGGCACGGCGGCCCGCCTCGTTCCAATCCAGATGCAGACGTGCCCGATCAGTTGTGCCGCGTGAGTCGATCTCGACTCGCAAGGACTCGATATGCGCCCCGGGTACGCCGCCGGCCAGTGCCGTTGTCAGCTCCGTTGGCGTAAGGGAATCGAGTCCGTAGCCGGACTGGTCGGGCACCCATGGGGAGAGCCCGAGGAGTATGTCTTTGGTCGCAGAGAGCGTTGCACGCATCAGGGAACCTCGCGTTCGTGTTGGGGGTCACACGTAGCGTAACGAGATTTTCTACTCTTGTATAGAAAAAATTAGACGCGCGTCGAATCCGGCTGGATTCGAGCGGTGCTGGACAGCCACACGTGAACCAGCGCTGCTTCGGTCTCGGGGATGGGCTCGCCCGAGTCGACAATCGCGGTGACATCGCGTTCCATCGCACGTGCTGTCATGTCCACGAGTACGGTGGCGAGAGCTGGCGGCCCGAAACCTGTGAACGTGTTGTTGTCGCGAGCGATACGCTCGCTCGCACCTGCGGTGAGCCCGTCGATCGTCTCCTCCCAGATCCCGCGAACCTCGGCGTCTTCCCGCGTCGCTTCGAACATCGCCGCGATCAGTCGCGCGTGCGCGCGCCAGTACTCGACAGTTGCGCGCATTCCGCGGCGAATCCGCTCGTCATCGGGCAGATCGTCTCTGCCGTACCAGTCCACCGCAACCGCCCGCAGGTTGTGCTGGATATCGGCTATCAGCGCGGCGACCGCCGCTCCCTTGGTCGGGAAGTAGAAGTAGAAGTTCGAGCGGCTGATGCCCGCTTGGTGCGCGATATCCTGCACTTCGATGTCGGCCAGGCGTTGGGAGTGCAGCAGTTCGGTCAAGGCGTTCAGCACGTCGGCGCGGCGTCGGCGTCCCCTGCCATTCACCGGTCTCGCGGTCGACTCGTCTTTCGAACTCTGATTCGATAATTTCGCCACCGAGGCGAGTCTAGGCCAGGCGCTTACCTGCGGTCGGCATGCGGCCCGCCGTCGCTGTGATCGGTGAACCCGCTCGGTCCATGTGGGCCGATGACTGCCTGCTCGAGGACGCCGAGTCCGGTCCGGTCACCTCACCGGGCGCGGACGACCTGCTGGATGTGCCGACAGCTCGGGTCCATGGTGTCGAGTTCGACGCTCGAATGCTCCTGAAGCCCGAGTGAATTCGAGGACGGCGCGCCGGCTACGCCGTAGTCCCGGAGCCCGATCGATCCGATGTCGCATCGATCGGAGGTGTTCGATCCGGCAATCGGGCCCCCAGGTCGGGAGGTCCTGGTCGATGACCTGGAGGGCAGCCGCGGTCTCCGCCCAGGGCCGCCCGTGCGCAGTCTTCGAATACCAGCCCGTGCAGTGCGCAGTCTTCGAAATGCAGAGGGGCCCAAAGGAAGAGCACCTGGGGCAGGTCGAGCGCGGTCCCGGCGATTGCGGACACGGAGCGGATGTCCCACGATCGATCCTCGACTCCGAATATCGCGGATGACTCGGTCTCGATGGACAGGCGTTCACCGGCAACGGTAAGCGTGCCCGTCCAGGACGTCCTCGTCGTGGATCGAACGGATCGGTCCGAGCTCGGCACAGCGAGTCGCGGGCCGGAACAACAGCTGCTTGGCCGGGGCCGTTTCGGGTGAACGGTCCCTTCGTGTTCTCCGGACCGGGGCACCGGTCATCGGCTACCTGTTGACGGGTGCCGATATTCTAATTTAATCTCAATTAAAGTCGCATCGAGCGGGAAGGTGAGCGAGTTGTCCCAGGAGAACCTCGTCGTGGTCGGAGCGTCCCTCGCCGGGTTGCGGGCGGTGGAAGCTGCCCGCAAAGCGGGCTTCGAGGGCGGCATCACGCTCATCGGCGCCGAAGAGCATCTGCCGTATGACCGGCCGCCGCTGTCCAAGGCATACCTGGAGCAACTGCCCGACGGCGAGGGGCCGGCGTCGACCGTCTTCCGGACCGAAGACGTCCTGCGTGACGAACTCGGTGTCGAACTCGTACTCGGAACGCCGGCAACAGGTTTGGACACCGAAGGCAAACGCGTCCTGGTCGGCGACCGCGCCATCGCATACGACGCCCTCGTGATCGTGACCGGTGCCGACGCGCGCACGCTGCCCGGGTCGGAGGGCTTGAGCGGCGTCCACACGCTGCGGACCCTCGATGACGCGATCGCGATCCGAACCGCCCTGGATGCCGGCGCGCGCACCGTGGTCGTGGGCGCTGGTTTCATCGGTTCGGAGGTGGCTGCGGGCGCACGCACACGCGGCCTGGAGGTCACCATTCTCGAGGCGCTGCCCACGCCGCTGGTCCGGGCGGTGGGCGAGCGCATGGGCGCGGCCTGTGCCGCGCTGCACGAGCGTAACGGCACCCCATTGCGTTGCGGTGTCGGTGTGACCGGGCTGGAGGGAGATGGCCGCGTCGAGCGCGTACTGCTGAGCGACGGCACGGCGATCGAAGCCGACTTGGTGGTCGTTGGCATCGGCGCCATTCCGGTGACCGGTTGGCTGGAGGGTTCCGGGCTGCGTCTGGACAACGGCGTGGTGTGCGATGAGAGGCTATGGACCGGTGTCGACGGGGTTTACGCCGCGGGCGACGTCGCACGGTGGCACAACCCGCTGTTCGACCGGTTGATGCGGCTCGAGCACTGGACCAGCGCGGCCGAACAGGGGGCACTCGCCGCGCGCAATGCGCTCGAGCCCGAGGCCGCCAAGCCCTACCAGACGGTGCCGTATTTCTGGTCCGATTGGTACGACAGCCGGATCCAGTTCGTGGGTGTGCCGACTGCCGACGAGGTTCAGGTCGTCGATGGGGATCCGGACGTCGACGGGCGCTGGGTCGCGCTGTATCGCGAGGGCGATCGGCTCGCGGGAGCGCTCACCCTCAACGGGCAGAGCGTCATCATGAAATATCGCGGCCTGCTCATGAAGAAGGCGAGCTGGGAAGCAGCCCTCGCCTTCGCCGCCGCCCGCCGGACCAGCGCGGTTTCGAGTTCATGACCCGCATCAGGCGCCGTGTGGTCTGACCCACGCCGAGTGCCCCTGGCAGGACAGGGGGCAGGGGTATGGGCGACGGACAGACGGTGACTCGGGTATGTCAGCAACTCCTTCGCGTCGAGATACGGTTCGACTGCGTGGTGGGGGAGATGCGGCTCGAGTACCCGGCCACGACGGCGGAAGCTCGTCATTTCGCCGCTGCCATGATCCGGCGCGGCTATCGCGTGCTGGTGGACCGGAAGGTGCGCCGCGGGCTGCGGCTATTGCCGAGCCGCGATCTCTGGCGGTATGCCTGAGGCGGGAGCTCGACAAGGTGTTCGGCTTCGGCCGATCGCGACGATCTGGGGCTAGAATTTAATCTATCTTCCAATATAATGACTTAGGGTCGGCCGACTGCGACGGCGGAAACAATGTGCCGGCGCGGCGCGGTGCAACTCGAACCGTCGGACTCGCGGCCGACGACCTCCAACGAAGTAGGCAGGGAATGAAGGAATCGCATCTGACTCGCCGGATCGAAGATCGTGTGGTGGCCATCACCGGCGCGGCACGGGGAATCGGCCTGGCGACCGCGAAGGCGCTGCATCGGCGCGGCGCCAAGGTCGTGATCGGTGATATCGACGGCGACGCCGTCGCGCGGGCGGCGGGCGAGATCGGGCCGGATGTCGAGGCCGTACGGGTCGACATCACCGACGAACAGTCGTTCGTCGCGTTTCTCGCCAAGGCGCAGGAGCGCTTCGGTCCGCTCGACATCTTGATCAACAACGCGGGCATCATGCCGATCGGCCCCTTCCTCGAGGAGTCGACGTCGCTGTCGAAGCGGGTGCTCGATATCAATGTGGCCGGACCCATGATCGGGATGCGAGTGGCGCTGCCCGGCATGATTTCGCGCGGCCGGGGGCACATTGTCAATGTGTCCTCCATGGCAGGCACCGCACCGATTCCCGGTGGTCTGAGCTACGGCGCCAGTAAGGCGGCGGTGATCTCGATGACGGAGACGGCGCGCGTGGAATTCGCGAAGTCCGGTGTGTCGTTCACCTGTGTCCTGCCGTCGTTTACCAATACCGAGTTGATCGCGGGTACGGCCGGAACGAAGTTCGTGCGCAATCTCGAGCCCGAAGAGGTTGCCGAGGGCATCGTCGGCGCGATCGCGGCGCGTAAGCCGGATGTCTATCTGCCGGGAATTCTCGGGCCGGTGGCACGGATGCAGCCGGTATTCGGGCGCAGGCTCCGCGATTTCATGAACCATATGCTCGACGCCGACAAGACCTTCCTGACAGTCGACAAGTCGGCTCGCAGCGGCTACGACGCCCGGATCAATGGTGCGCCGAAGGCGCCGAAGTCCACCTCGGCACGAGGGGCGCGCGGCTGAATTCGGTGCGGTCGGTCAGCGAAAAGGGTGGTCCCATAGGGGCCACCCTTTTTCGTGCTCACTGATCGTGTCGCGTCGTCCGATCGCGCCGGTTGCTGTGTAGCACGCCACATGCTCGGCAATCATCGTATGAATCCAGAGATTCTAATGTACATTAGATTCTGTTGGGGGATCTGGGGCTCGAGTCCACGGTTTCGCAGCAGGGGCATTCAATGACGAACGCCATCCGTCCGTTCCAGTCGATTGAGAACAGGTAGATGACGAAAACCTTTCTGAACCTCTTTGATGCCGCGTGGTTCTTCGTGGAAAGGAGTGATGCGCCTGCGCATTTCGGACCGCTGACCATCCTGTCACCGCCGGAGGGCGCGCCCCCGACCTACGTGCGAGATCTGGTCGCGCAGTGGCGGAAGAACGAGACCTTCGCGGCCCCCTTCAACGCCGTGCTGCGCAATAGGCCGATCCCATGCTGGGACAGCGTGCCGGACGAAGATATCGATCTCGACTACCACCTGCGCCACATCGCGTTGCCTGCCCCGGGTGGGGAGCGGGAGTTGGGAATACTTATCTCGCACCTGCACTCGCTTCCGCTGGACCGGCGCAGGCCGCTGTGGGAGTGCCACGTGATCGAGGGGCTCGAACGCGGCCGGTTCGCGATCTACCTCAAGTTTCACCACGGGCAGCTCGATGGCGTCGCCACCGCGCGCCTCATCGGGCGGGTCTTCACAACCGATCCGGATGCCCGCGGCCTGCTGCCGCCGTGGAGTGCGGGTATCCGCGGTAACGCACCCGCTCGGCAGCCTATCGCCACCCAAACGGCCGCGACCGCGGCATCGGCGTGGGGAAGGCTCGGCGCGGTCGGAAAACTATGTCGCGCAGTGGGTTCCACGGCAGTGGCCGTGCGGGCGCTGGCGGATATGGCCGTGGCCGTGCACAAGGATCGGACAGGCGGTCTGACTCGCCCGTTCCAGTCCGCGACCACCCTCCTCAATCATCGGATCTGCAACCAGCGCAGGTTCGCGACCCAGCACTACGAGCTGGCGCGTTTCAAACGGGTGGCGAAAGCAGGCAATGTCACCATCAACGATGTCTTCCTAACGGCGTTCGGCGCAGCGTTGCAGCGGTACCTGGGGGAATTGGACGCGGTGCCGGACGGTCCGATCGTCGGACAGATTCCGGTGAACCTGCGTGAATTGAACTCGGCGTCGATGGGTAATGCGCTGGGCTTCGTCTTCGCGCGGTTGCACGCCGACATCGCCGACCCGGTCCGGCGATTGCGAGCAGTGCACCGAGCCACACTGGCGGCCAAAGGTTTTCACCAGGCGCTGCCGCCGTCCGCGGTCATACCGTTCACGATGCTGCTGTCGGGCCCGCAGATGGCGCTGCTGCTGCTCGGTCTCGGCGGGTTCGGCCGCCCCGCCGCGAATCTGGTCATTTCGAACGTGCCCGGCCCTGCCGAGCAGCTGTACTTCGACGGCGCGCCGGTAGAGGAGATATACGGCCCGTCGGTGCTGTTTCACGGGCAGGCGCTGAATGTGACCATGTCGAGTTACGCCGGGAAAACTGTCATCAGTTTCACGGCGTGCAGTAGATCGCTGCCGCATGTGCAGCGGCTGGCCGTGTACACGGGCGAGGCACTGGAGGAGATCGAGCAGGGGCTCGGCATCGAACCTTCGCCCGGATCCGTTGTACCGGACGAGACTTCCACCTAGGGCCTGTTGCGAAGTGTGGTGCGGGCGAGCTGTTCGGTTCGCCCGCACTCATCCCGTATCCGAGGGGTGGCACCACGGTGCCTCTCCCCGACTCACAACGGCACAGGCCCAGCCGTCGCGTCGAGATGCCGAAACGAAAGCGGCCGGTGCGGGCGACGGGGAGTCGCAGGCACCGGCCGCTTCGTTTTCTCGGAGCTACCGTGTGAGGCCGCCGCGGGCAACGAGCTGCGACGTAATGACGTTGCGCTGAATCTCGTTCGTGCCCTCGCCCACGATCATCAGGGGTGCGTCGCGGAAATACCGCTCGACGTCGTACTCGGTCGAATAGCCGTAACCGCCGTGAATGCGCACCGCGTTGAGCGCGATTTCCATGGCGATTTCAGAGGCGTAGTACTTGGCCATGCCCGCTTCCATATCGCAACGCTCGCCCGCGTCGAATTTGTTTGCCGCGTGCAGGACCAATTGCCGTGCGGCGGTGAGCTTGGTGGCCATCTCGGCCAGGTAGGTGCCGATGGCCTGGTGCTGCCAGATCGGCACGCCGAAGCTCTCACGCTGCTGGGCGTAGGCGAAGGCATCGTCGAAGGCGGCCTGAGCAACGCCAAGGGCACGCGAGGCGACTTGGATGCGGCCGGTTTCCAGGCCCTTCATCATTTGACCGAAGCCCTTGCCCTCGACTCCGCCGAGTACGGCGTCGGCGGGCGCGCGGTAGTCGTCGAAGACCAGCTCACAGCTCTCGACGCCCTTGTAGCCGAGCTTGGGCAGATCGCGCGAAACCGTCAGGCCGGGCCCGTGTTCGACGAGCAGGATGCTGATGCCGCGGTGGCGGGGTTCGGCGGCCGGATCGGTCTTACAGAGCAGCGCGATCAACTGCGACCTGCGAGCATTGCTGATCCACGTCTTCGCGCCGTTGATCGTGTAACCGTCCGCATCGCGTTTGGCGACGGTGGTCATGGCCTGCAGATCGGAGCCGCCGCCTGGCTCGGTGAGGGCCATGGTGGCCCGGATCTCGCCGGTGGCCATCTTGGGCAGGTATCGCTGCTTCTGTTCCTGGGTGCCGAAGGTGAGGATGAGCTTGGAGACGACCGTGTGGCCGCCCATCGCGCCGGCCAAGCTCATCCAACCGCGGGCCAGCTCCTCGGTGACACCGACATAGCACGGCATCGAAACCGGTGCCTCGCCATAGGGTTCCGGGATGGCCAGGCCGTAGATACCGAGCTGTTTCATCTGCTCGATCAGCTTTTCCGGGTACTCGTTGGCGTGTTCGAGGTCGCGAGCGACGGGTCGGACCTCGCGGTCGACCCATTCGCGCACCGTCGCCACTACCTGCTGTTCCTCGGCGGACAGCTCGCTCATGCCGCCGTCTCGCTAACGCTCGACGCCGTCACGAGCGAGTGCTCGGCTGTGTCTATTGTTCGCTCGCTGCGCTCGCTCATGCCGCCGTCTCCTCGCTGGACTCCGATAATTATGAATATACTTTAACATAGATTAAAAACTGTGAAAGGTGGTTGATTGATGACGGCACGTCCACCGCGGAGGTCGGTCCTCTGCGTACCCGGTGGCGACGAACGCAAGATACGCAAGGCTTTGGCCTCCGGCGCGGATCAGGTGGTCATCGATCTCGAGGATGCGGTGCCGCCCGCGGACAAGGATCGTGCGCGGGAAACGTTGGGTGCGATCGCCTGGGATGATTGCACCCAACTGCCTTCGATTGCGGTGCGGGTCAATGCACCCCGAAGCCGTTGGTGTCACCTGGATATCGACGCTGTTGTCCGGTCCGCGATCCCGGCGAGTTCTATCGTGCTGCCCAAGGTCGAGTCGCCGGGGGATCTCGAGTTCGTCGATCGCCTGCTCGACGGCATCGAGGCCGGTGCCGGCGGTGCCGATCGGCTTGTGGTGGAAGCGCTCATCGAAACCGCCGACGGACTGAGCCGGATCGAACAGATCGCCTCGGCCTCATCGCGGCTGTCCGCGCTGATCACCGGGTACGCGGACCTCGCCGCATCGCTGGGCAGGGCCGCTGGGGGCGATCCCGCGCTCTGGATCGCGGTGCAGGACAGAGTGATTTCTTCCGCGCGCACCAATCGCCTGGACGCGGTGGACGGCCCATATCTCGGTGTGGGACTCGATGACGGCTTCGGCGCGGCAGTGAGCCATGCGGTGCGAATCGGCTTCGACGCCAAGTGGGCCATTCATCCTCGACAGGTGGACCCGATCAACCTTGCCTTCGAGCCGTCGAGCGAGCAGGTGCGCTACGCGCGCCGGGTGGTGGACGCGCTGGCCGCAGCTCACGATGGGGGTCGCGGCGCGGTGGAACTCGATGGTCAGATGATCGACGAAGCGATCGCGGTGGCCGCGCGCAGGACTCTGCAGAAGATCGGAGTATCGCTGTGAATGCGGAAGGACCGTACTTCGAGGAGCTCGAGCGCGGCCGGGCATTCGACGGCGCACCCTCGGTCACGTTGTCCGAGGGACTCGCGGCCGTGCACCAGTCGATAGTCGGCGATCGCCTTCGTCTTCCTCTCGACCATGGCCTGTCGGCGGCCGTGACCGGCGCGGACGGTCTTGCGCATCCGGCTCTGGTGTGGGACATAGCGATCGGTCAGTCCACGGTGGTCACCCATCACGTCAAAGCCAACCTGTTCTATCGCGGGCTGGTTTTCCGGCGGATGCCGCACATGGGGGAAACCCTGACCACCACGACGACGGTGGAAGGGCTGCGGCAGAATCGGCGCCGTCCCGACCGGGCTTCGACGGGATTGGTCGCCTTGCGAATTCACACCGTCGATCAGCACGGCCGTGACGTTCTCGACTTCTGGCGCTGTGCCATGCTGCCCCTGCGTGCGGATCACGACACCGGACATGCCGATGACCTGGACGGAATCGGTGCGGGCTCGAATCTGAATTGGACTGCAGCAGTGAAAGATTGGGACCTAAAGGCGTTGTCGTCGACCCGTGGCTCGAGTGGCCCGATTCCGGAGGCTGGGCAGCAGGTAGAGGTGATCGGCGGCGACGTGGTCGATGCGGCCCCGCAGCTCGCCCGGATCAGCCTCAATATCGCCAGGGTGCACCACGACGAACATGCGGCCGGTGGTCGTCGGCTGGTATACGGCGGCCATACCATTGGAATTGCGTTGTCGCAGGCGTCGCGGGCGTTCCCGAATCTGGCAACGGTGGTCGGCTGGCATGGCTGCGACCATGTCGGGCCCGTTCACGAAGGCGACACGTTGCATAGCGTGATCACTGTCGAAGAGGTGGTTCCGGCCGGTGCCGGCGCTCACTTGGTACACCTTCGATCGGAGGTTTTCGTGGGCGGCGGGATCGTCGATCGCGAACGGCCGGTTCTAGATTGGCGATACGTGGCCCTTTTCGCGTGATTTCTCCGTCAACTCGTTCAGCAGTCTGCGCAAGACCCACTCGAGCGCTGCGGGATCCTCACCGGAGTCCAGCTCTTGGTATCCGGCGAGGAGGTAGAGACCCCAGCGGGCATGATTCAGTGCTTCGTCCTCGTCGTCGATGATCGCCCGCGCGGCCCGCAGCACCACCTCCAAACGCTGGGCGTCGACCGCTTCCTGGACCGCGCGGACCCCGGGGTCGACCTTGCTCCAGACTCGGATCGCGGCCTCGGCGCGGTGGGGGAGGTCGAGCGCGAACTGTAGTAGCGCTTCCAGCTGGTCGATCGGGTCTGTGCTCTGCTGTGCCAGTTCCACCAGTTGGGTCGTGCGCTGGGTGCGCCAATGCTCGAGCAGTTGCGAGGTGAAGTCGTACCAGTTCTCGAAGTAGTGGTAGAAGGACCCGGTCGTCACGCGGAGCCGCTTGCACAACGGCGCCTGTTTCAGCGCGCTGTAACCCTGCTCGGACAGTAGCTCGAACGCGGTGTCGAAGTAGTCCTGCTTGCTGGCCATGGATCTCCGTCTCGGTGTGTCAGGTGGGGTGTCGACCACGTCAGGCTGCAAGTTTCCCCGGGGGCTTGTGCATAAGTCGACTTATGCTTACGATACTCGCATCGCTTGTGAGGGATACCACAAGGCTCAATCCATCGACATTCATCGACGGCGCCCGGAAATCTGATCAGAAGTTTTTTCGGGAAGTTCCGGACGGAAATTTAATCAAAGATATATTCTAGAACGCAGGGGTGCCGCCCCGTGGGAGAGGAATCGACATGGCCTTCAAGGACGCGGGCGAGGTGCGCAGGTACATCGGCGGCATCTTCGAGTCGGCATTCGCCGACCCGGAGATCGGCCCCAAGCTGGCGGCCACGGGTGTCGTTCTCGGCTTCGAGTTCTCGGAACCGGACGCTTTCCTGGTCATCGACGCACCCGCGGGTGCGGTCGAGTTGGGGCAGGAGCATTTCGGCAAATCGACCGCGACCATGCGGATGACGGCCGACACGGGCAACGCCTACTGGCAAGGAAAGGTCAATCTGCCGCTCGCGATGGCGAAGGGCAAGATCAAGATCGGGGGGAATGTCGCGAGCATGCTCAAGCTGGCTCCGCTGGCCAGCAAGCTCTACCCGGTCTACATCGACAGCCTCGAGCAGGACGGTCGCGCCGACCTCTTGGTCTAGCGGGCAGAGTGCAACAGATCTAGCGGAGAGGTACCGCACAATGTTTCCAGGCGTCCACGCCCTGTCCACACCGGACAAACCCGCGGTGATCATGGCCGGTTCCGGCAAGACGATCACCTACCGCGAACTGGACGAGAATTCGGCACGGTTCGCTCGCGTGCTGCACGACTTCGGGCTGCGCAAGGGTGATGTCATCGCGCTGCTGTCGGACAACGCGCCCGAATGCTTCGAAATCTACTGGGCGGCACTGCGTTCCGGCCTGTACGTAACCGCGATCAACTGGCATCTGACGCCGGCGGAGGCTGCCTACATCATCGACGACTCCGATGCGAGGGTGGTCATCGGTTCCGCTGGAGTCGGCGAACTCGCCACCGCGGTGCGGAATCTGGCGCCACGGGTCGAACATTGGGTGGCCTTCGGAGGCGAGGTCGAGGGGTACAGTTCTTACGCAGACTGTCTCGCCGGCGCTGGGCCGTATCTCGGGGAGCAGCCGCGCGGTTCGGACATGCTGTACTCGTCGGGTACGACCGGACGTTCCAAGGGCATCAAGCCGCCATTGCTGCCGATCGACGTGGACCAGTCGGGCGACCCGCTGACCATGGTGGTCGGAAAACTGTTCGGCGTCAACGAATCCGATGTCTACCTGTCCCCCGCTCCGGTCTACCACGCGGCACCGTTACGTTGGTGCGGCGCCGTCCAGGCTTATGGCGGAACCGTGGTGATGATGGAGAAGTTCGGAGCCGAGGACATGCTCAGGGCCATCGAGCGGTACCGGGTGACGGTCACTCAGGTGGTTCCGACCATGTTCGTGCGTTTGCTACAGCTGCCCGCCGAGGTTCGGGACCGCTACGACATCTCGAGTCTGCGCCTGGCCGTCCATGCCGCCGCGCCGTGCCCACCGGATGTCAAGCGCGCGGTTATCGAGTGGTTGGGGCCGATCCTGGTCGAGTACTACGGTTCCACCGAGGGCAATGGGCTGACCGTGGTCACGAGCCCGGAGTGGGAGAAGAAGCCGGGATCGGTGGGACGCAGCGTTCTCGGACCGGTTCATATCTGTGATGAGAAGGGCCGGGTGCTGCCCCCCGGCGAGGTCGGCACGGTGTACTTCGAGCGCGAGACGCTGCCATTCGAGTACCACAAGGATCCCGAGAAGACCGCGGCCGCACAGCATCCCGAACACCCGACCTGGACGGCGGTCGGCGACCTCGGGTATGTGGACGAGGATGGTTTCGTCTTCCTGACCGACCGGAAGTCGTTCGTGATCATCTCCGGTGGTGTGAACATCTATCCGCAAGAGGTGGAGAACGTTCTCACTCTGCATCCCGCGATCTTCGATGTGGCCGTGATCGGTGTCCCCGACGCGGAGATGGGCCAGCAGGTCAAGGCGGTTGTCCAACTGCACCCGGGTGTCGTGCAGACCGAGGAAATGGCTACGGAGATCATCGAATACGCGCGAGAACGGGTTGCGCGATACAAGGCACCCAAGAGTGTTGATTTCGTCGACTCCCTGCCGCGCACCGCGACCGGGAAGCTCGTCAAGCGCGAGCTCGAGAAACTGTACAGCTCAGCGTCCGTGCCCCAGAGCTGATGACGCTCAATCATCTTCCAAGGAAGTGCTGATATGACAACAGCAATCGAATCGACTCCGCGGGCCTACGATCCGCTCAGTATCTCGCCCCTGTCGTTCTGGTCGAAGACGGCCGCCGAGCGCGACGAGACCTTCCGCGTGTTGCGCGCCGAACGGCCGGTCAGCTGGCACCCTCCGATCGAAGGCGCGCTGATGCCGCCGGAGAACGCGGGCGTGTGGGCGGTCACCAGCCATCGCTTGATCACCGAGGTCAGCAAGAAACCGGATATCTTCTGCTCCGGCCTCGGCGTCCAACTCGAGGAAGTGCCTGCGGATATCCTCGAGGCCGCGTCCTCGTTCCTGGCGCTGGACGCGCCGCGGCACCCCGCGCTGCGCAAGCTGATCAGCTCGGCGTTCACCCCCAAGCAGGTGGCGAAGATCCATGATCAGATCAAGAACCAGGCCCGTGCCATCGTCGACGACATGCTCGAGGTCGGTGACGGCGAGTTCGACTTCGTGCACCAGGTCTCCAAGCGCCTGCCCATGTGGACCATCTACGAGATGCTCGGACTGCCCGCATCGCAGCATGAGGAGGCGGCACATATGGCAGATGCGATGGTCGCCTGGGCGGATGAGGACGTCGCCGCCGGCCGTGCACCGGTCGAACTGCTCAACGATTCTCTTGTCGGACTGCTGATGATGGGAATGGAATTCGCGCAGGAGCGGCGCAAGAACCCGGCCTCGGACCTGATGACGAACCTCGTGCAGGCAGAGGTCGACGGCGTCCGGTTGACCGATGACGAGATCGCCTCATTCTTCGTACTGCTGTCGGTCGCGGGCAATGACACCACGCGAAACACGATCTCCCACGGAATCAGGACGCTGCAGGATTTCCCCGAGCAGCAGGCACTGTTGCTGGAGGACTTCGATGGCCGAATCGGTTCGGCCACCGAGGAATTGGTGCGCTGGGTGTCGCCCGTGATGACCTTCCGCAGGACTGCGACCCAGGACACGGTGCTCGGCGGGCAGGAGATCAAGAAGGGGGAGTGGGTTGCCACGATCTTCTCCTCCGGCAACCGAGACGAGACGGTCTTTACCGACCCGCATGTCTTCGATATCACTCGCTCGCCGAACCCGCACGTCGGCTTCGGTGGCGGTGGTCCGCACTACTGCATGGGCAACTTCGTCGCGAAGATCCAGATGCGTGAGATCTTCGACCAATTGCTGCACCGTGCGCCGAATCTTCAGGTAGGCGAGCCGTCCTACCTGGTTGGCAATTTCGTTCACGCCGTCAAGCATCTTCCGGCGACGCTGCGATGAGCGCCGAACCGGTCACCGCGGCAGTCGAGCGGATGCGGCGCGGGTTCGCCTCGGGGCGGACCCGCGGCCTGGAATGGCGCCTCGAGCAGCTGCGGAATTTGGTCAAGCTGCTCGATGAGCAGGAGGACGAGATCGTGGCGGCGCTCGCCGAGGATCTCGGACGGAGCAAGCAGGAGGCGTGGTTCGGTGATATCGCCTCCACTCGAGGCGAAGTCGTCTACGCGATCAAGCACCTGCGCGGCTGGATGAAAAGACAGCGGCAGCCGTTGTCGGCGATCCAGTATCCGGGTTCGGCGTGGATCCAGTACGAGCCACTCGGGGTGGTTCTGATCATCGGGCCGTGGAACTATCCGGTCGTATTGACACTGGGACCGCTGATCGCGGCGCTTGCCGCGGGTAACTGCGCGGTGATCAAGCCATCGGAGCTGGCACCGGCGACCTCGGCGCTGTTGGCCCGGCTGGTGCCGAAGTACTTCGACGCGAACGCGATCGTAGTCGTCGAGGGTGGCGCCGACGTGACCCAGGAACTGCTGGCCCAGGGATTCGACCACGCGATCTTCACCGGCGGCACCGAGGTCGGCAAGAAGATAATGGCCGCCGCGGCACCAACGCTCACCCCGGTCACATTGGAGCTCGGCGGCAAGAGCCCGGTGATCGTCGCCGCCGACGCTGATCTCGATGTTGTCGCACGCCGGTTGTCCTGGGTGAAATTCATGAACTCAGGGCAGACGTGCATCGCGCCGGACTATGTCCTCGCCGATCACCGGATTCGGGATCGGTTGGTGGACAAGATCGTCGAGCGGATCGGCGAGTTCGAGCGCGACGGTAGTGCCGACGGTCGGCGCATCGTCAATGAGCGACAGTTCGACCGACTCGCCGGATACCTCGAGAAGACACGGGGCACGGTGGCGGTCGGCGGACGGAGCATTCGTTCGTCGTTGTCGATCGAGCCGACCGTGGTCGTCGATCCGGATCCGGACGAGCCGCTGATGCGAGACGAGATCTTCGGACCCATTCTGCCGGTTATGTCCTACGAAAGTCTGGACGATGCCATTACTTTCGTGAATGGCCGGTCGAAACCGCTTGCCGCGTACTTCTTCAGCGGATCGGCGGCGGTGCAACAGCGTCTTGTCGACGAAATCCCCTCCGGTGGTGCGGTGATCAACCACATCGCGATGCATTACCTGGTACCGCAACTCCCCTTCGGCGGTGTCGGTGCGAGTGGTATGGGCGCGTATCACGGTCGCTGGGGTTTCGAGGCGCTGAGCCACCGGAAAGCGGTGCTGAAGAAGACGTTCCGTCCAGATCTTCGGCTCATGTATCCGCCCTACAGCGATTTCGCGATGAAGATCATGCGCAAGGTCTTCTAGCGCGTTCAGTGTGATGAAAGCTCCTTGCTGTCAGAACAATCCGATGGCAGCAAAGCCGGCACACCCCGGGGCAACGAGCCTCTCGCTCGGTTACCCGATTCCTGTCCCCGGATGTGCCGCTCGGCTCGTGCGGATTACTGGCCCCGTCCGCACGAGCCGAATCCGACGGGCCGGCGAATCTCCTTGCTGCCGAGTGAGCCCCCAGCGCAGCGAGGAACACGTGCCCTGGGACGCTGAGCCGCCCGAACTCGATGGTCCCAGGGCACCTCTCCACCGCTTCGGGTATGGAGAAGTTCTTGCTGTCGGCCATTGGCGGCAAGCGACGCGCCCTGCGAACCGGACATAGGCTTCGGCACCGGTCGCAGGGTCTTTCTGTTATCGACCGGGGCAGATGTATCGGAGAAGATCAATGACTGACGAAGCTGCCGGCGCGACCGAACATTCCGGCCCGCTGGCGGGTGTCCGGGTGGTCGAGCTGGCCGGATTGGGGCCGGGTCCGTTCGCGACCATGATGCTGGCGGATCTCGGTGCCGATGTGGTCCGCATCGATCGTCCCGCGGCTGCCGGTGTGTTTCCCGGCAAGCCGGAGCAGGATCTGCTCAACCGTGGCAAGCGATCGGTGATCCTGGACCTCAAACAACCCGAAGCGGTCGAGACCGTGCTGCAGTTGCTCGAGCGGGCGGACGTAGTCGTGGAAGGTTACCGGCCCGGAGTCGCCGAGCGCCTGGGGCTGGGACCGGACACCTGCTGGGAGCGGAATCCGCGACTGGTCTACGGACGTATGACCGGATGGGGCCAGACCGGCCCGCTCGCACAGAGCGCCGGGCACGATATCGACTACATCGCGGTGACGGGCGCCCTCCACGCAATCGGTGACGGCCAGGGTCCGCCACAGGTTCCGCTCAATCTCGTCGGCGATTTCGGCGGCGGCGGAATGTATCTCGTCGTGGGCATTCTGGCCGCCCTACGGGTGGCGGAGCAGACCGGCCGAGGTCAAGTGGTGGATGCGGCGATCGTGGACGGCGCCGCCCACCTACTGACGGGAATCCATGCCTTCCTCAATGCAGGCGCGTGGACCGACCGGCGTGGGGCCAACATGCTCGATGGTGGCGCGCCGTTCTACGCCACCTATGAAACCGCCGATAACCGTCATATGGCGGTCGGCGCGATCGAGAGCAAGTTCTACGCGGAATTGCTGGCGCGGCTGGGAATTGACGAGGACCCGGGGCGCCAACACGATCGCAATGCGTGGCCGGTCATTCGCGCGGAGCTCGCCGCAGTATTCCGGACACGGACCTCGGCCCAGTGGTGCGAAGTATTCGAGGGCTCCGACGCTTGCGTCGCTCCCGTCGTCAGCCTGCGCGAAGCGGCGGCACATCCGCATATCGAGGCGCGCGGCTCGATCATCGATTACGGCGGTGCGGTGCAATCCGCTCCGGCACCGCGGTTTTCGGTGTCGCGGACCGCGCTGGGGAATCCACCGCCGTCGCCGGGCCAGCACACCCGGGCTGTCCTGGCAGAGTGGGGAATCGTGGACGTGGACATCCTGATCGAGCGTGGCGTAGCAGGTTGAGCACACCTGAGATATGAACGCGTCGTACGGTCCGGGCGCAGGCCGGACAGGACCGCGGTGCGCATTCGACTGTCGAAGGGCCGGGATCACCACGGTGGGCTGGTGAAAACTTTCCGCACCTCCACGGGCGGCGTGCGGGTGTCGAGCGGTCCATGGCCGCCGCGATCGGTCAGGCAGCGCGCCGCGCCGAGATTCGAGCCGCGATGGCCGATACAGTCGCCGGATGAACAGCCGATAGTTGCTGAGGGCCCCAGACCTTGTGGTTCGGGGCCCTCAGCGTTGTTCACTTGGCGGAGCCGAAGGTATCCGGTTGCCAGCGGGCTCAGCGGGCAATCGCCCGTCCGATGAGTTCTTTCATGATCTCGGTGGTTCCGCCGTAGATGGTTTGGATCCGGGTATCGATGTACGCCTTGCCGACCGGGTATTCGGTCATGTAGCCGTATCCGCCGTGTAGCTGCAGGCAGCGGTCGATGACGCGCTTCTGGAGCTCACTGACGTACCACTTGCCCTTGGCCGCATCGATAGGGTCGAGTTCGCCCGCGTTGTAGGCCAGCACGGATTTATCGGTGTATGCCTCGGCGAGGTCGATTTCGGTCTGCATTTCGGCCAGCTCGAAGCGGACATGTTGGAAGTCGGCGATCGGCTGGCTGAAAGCCCGCCGCTGCTTGCAGTATTCGATGGTCTGGTCGAGGATCGCGCGCGTGGTCGCCAGCGCCTTGGCCGTGACACCGAGGCGCTCGCGTGGCAGATGACTCATCAAGTACTGCAGGCCTTTTCCTTCCTCGCCGAGCAGATTCGCGTGTGGGACAAGAGCATTCTCGAAGAACAGTTCTGAGGTGTCCTGACCGGGCAGCCCGATCTTTTCGAGTTTGCGTCCACGTTCGAAGCCGGGAGTATCCCGTTCGACAACGAAGAGACTGAATCCACGCGAGCCCGCTTCCGGATCGGTGCGGGCGGCGACCACCACCAGATCGGCCATGATGCCGCTGGAGATGAATGTCTTCTGCCCGTTGATAACCCAGTGGTCACCGTCTCGAACCGCACTCGTGCGAATTCCCCGCAGATCGCTACCCGCCCCGGGCTCGGTCATGGCGAGGGCGCCGATGATCTCGCCCGCGGCGAAACCCGGCAGCCAACGCCGCTTCTGTTCGTCGTTGGTGAGATCGAGCAGGTAGTGCAGGACCAAGTCGTCCTGCAAGCTGATCGTCAGGTTGAACGACAGCGCGTTGATGCGTGACACTTCCTCGCAGACGACCATCCGATACCGATAGTCGTGTACGCCCGAACCGCTGTACTCTTCGGCGATTTCGAGTCCGTACAGGCCGGCGGCCGCGGCTTTCTTGTAGACCTCGCGGTCGATCCAGTGGTCCTCATCCCACTTATCCTTGTGGGGTGCGACCTCTCGTTCGAGGAAAGCGCGAACCGTCTCGCGGTACGCCTCGTGGTCGGCCTCGTAAAGCCCTCGGCGCATTTCAGAGCCTTTCGATGATGGTGACGTTGGCCTGACCGCCGCCCTCGCACATGGTCTGCAGGCCGTAGCGGCCGCCGGTGCGCTCGAGTTCGTGCAGCAGTGAGACCATCAGGCGAGCGCCCGTCGCGCCGATCGGGTGGCCGAGCGCGATCGCGCCGCCATTGGGGTTGACCTTGGCCGGGTCGGCGCCGATCTCGGCCAGCCAGGCGAGCACGACCGGCGCGAACGCCTCGTTGATCTCCACGGCGTCGATATCGTCGTTGGACAGCCCGGCCCGCTCGAGCGCGTGCTGGGTGGCGGGGATCGGAGCGCTGAGCATCATCACCGGATCCGCGCCGCGCACGGAAATGTGGTGAACGCGCGCGCGGGGCTTGAATCCGTACCGCTCGACCGCCGCTTCCGAAGCGATGAGCAGCGACGCTGCGCCATCGGAGATCTGGCTGGCGACCGCCGCGGTGAGACGTCCGCCCTCGGTCAGGGTCTTGAGCTGAGCCATCTTCTCGAGCGAGGTGTCGGCACGCGGTCCCTCGTCGACCGAGATGCCGGCGAACTCGCTGATCTCACGGGTGAAGTGGCCCGCCTCGATTGCGTGCAGCGCGCGCTGGTGGCTCTGGAATGCCCAGGCCTCGTTGGTCTCCCGGCTCAGGTTCCAGTGCTCGGCCATCATCTCGGCGCCGCGGAACTGCGAGATCTCCTGCGCGCCGTAACGAGCCTGCCAACCCTCGCAGCCCGTCCACGGATCGGTCGACCCGAACGGTTCGCCCGCCTGGAACGCGGACAGGATGGGGAACTGGCTCATCTTCTGCACGCCGCCGGCCACGATGAGATCGCTGGTTCCACTCATCACCGCCTGCGCGGCGAAACTCACGGCCTGCTGGGCCGAACCACACTGGCGGTCGATGGTGACGCCGGGCACCGACTCCGGCAGGCCCGCGGCGAGGGCGGCGGTGCGCGCGATATCGCCGGCCTGCGCTCCGATGTTGTCCAGGCAGCCCAGGATCACATCGTCGATATCGGCGGGGTCGAATTCATTGCGGCCGACCACCGTCTTGATGACATGCGCGGCCATATCCGCCGGGTGCGACTGGGCGAAGCCGCCGCCTCGCTTGCCAACCGCGGTGCGAACGGCATCGATGATGTACGCCTCGGGCATGGGGTCCTCCTGTGAAGTGAAGCTGCTTAATTTAATGTAGACTAAAATTTATCCAGTGTCGACCAGGTCTAGTGGAGGCGGGGAACGGGGGGAGTGGCGCGATCGGTGGCGAGGCTGTTGCGCACGATCGACTGTGCGGTCGCGATGAGGTTGTCGAGTGAATCATGGTCGGGATTCCACCACTCCGCTGTCCAGTTGAGTGCCCCGACAACGAGCATGCGCGCTATGCCGATATCGAGTCCTGGGCGCAACGCTCGGGAGTCGGCGAGTCGTTCCAGTAGATCGCGCCAAATCGCGTGATAGGCAGCGCTTTCCAGGTGTAGAGAGGCGGCGATATCCGGAGGTAGCTGACCGGCATTGCGGGTCACCGCCGAGGCGAAGTCGGATAGCTCCAGCTCGATACGCAAGTGCGCCGCCACGGCCGCATCGATCAGCTCGATCACCGGAGTCCCCGGCGGAGCCGAGCTGATCGTGTGCCGGACATGTTCGCGCACCCGGCGCTGCCCCTCCCGCATCACCTCGGCCACCAGCTCGTTGCGTGATCGGAAGTAGTAGTAGACGGCAGGTGTGCGCAGTTGAGCCTGGGCGGCGATGTCGGCCAGGCGGGTGCCCGCGACACCGCGCCGGCTGAGGACGTGTGCGGCCGCGGCGAGGATGCGTTCTCGAGTGGCGTTCATCGGGGATGCGATGGTCATCATCGGCTCCTCGTCTATTGACCGGTGGGGTAATCTAATTTATCTTTGATTCAAAACTAGCATCAAAGGAGGCAATGATGAAGGTTGTGGTCGATCGGAGCAAGTGCACGGGGCTGGGTATCTGCGAGTCCCTGGCTCCGGCGTTCTTCGAAATCGACGACAACGGCGAACTCGTCCAGCTCGAGGAGGGCGTCACCGACGAGGAGTTCGCCGCCGTCGAAGAGGCGGTGCAGGGGTGCCCGACGGAGGCGCTCCGTATCGTGAGCTGAGTCTCAGGCGGATTCGGCTTCGGCTTTGATTGTCGACCTCCGCGGTGCACGTCGGCGCCGCGGCGGCGGCGTGGGCTCGCCGGACGCATCAGGTGTCGCGATCCCGGTGCGAATCAATGATTGTGCCGTACGGATAACGGTTTCCAGCGATCCTCGGCGAGGCGTCCACCACTCCGCGGCCCAGTTCAGTGAACCCATGATGAGCATCTGTGTGACGTGCAGGTCCAGCTCGCTCCGGATCTGTCCCTCGGCGGCGGCGTCTTTGATCAGTTTGCGCCAGATCGTGCCGTAGTTCGCCTCTTCCGCGAGTTGGCGGGCGCGCAGATGCTCGGGTATCTGGCCGCTGTTGCGGATCGCCGCGGTCGCGTAGTCGGAGAGTTCGAGTTCGTGGCGCAGGTGGGCATCGATCGCGATCATAATGCGGTCGATCGGCGAGACATCACTGGAAATCTCGTCGAGGACGCCCTGGAGATGTTTGACCATCTCGGCGATTCCACTCCACATGACTTCCTCGATGAGTTCTTCACGCGAGGGGAAGTAGTAATAGATCGCGGGAGCCTGGAGTTCGGCGTACTCGGCGACATCGCTCAGCCGGGTCCCGGCGTAGCCCTTCATGCTCAGCACATGAGCAGCGGCGTCCAGAATGCGCTGACGAGTCCTGGCCGATTTGGTCTCCGCGGCATGATCCTCGTCTGTCGCGTTTTGCTGCACCTTTGGTTTTCTAGCCACCGTTCAACTATAGGGCAGCTCTGTTGTGAGCCCTTTGGTGACACGGCACACTGTGGAACCGGTTTATCCTGTTCTGTCCAGATTTTCGAATCTATGTTATAAGATATTGTGTCGGCCTGTCTGAACCGAGACCGGGCCTCGAGATCCTCGGGATGCACTATGGGCGACGCAACGAAGCGTTCGGCGGGTTCCTCCCGCAGCCTACCGGGCAGGCGCGGGTGAACGCGTGCTCCTCGTGCACGGGTTCACCCTCAACTGGCAATCGTGGGGCGGCGTACTCGACGAGCTGAACGTTGACTTCGATGTGCTCGCGCCGACCCTGCCCGGTCACTGGGGAGGTCCGGAGCTCGATCGGCCGCTGACGATCGCCGGGTTCACGGATTTTCCTCGAGCGCCAGATGGACGCCGCCGGATGGGCCGGTGCGCACGTGGCCGGGAACTCGCCCGGTGGCTGGCTGGCCTTGGAGCTCGCGGCTCGTGGCCGGGCGCGGTCGGTGACCGCGGTTGCGCCTGCTGGACTCTGGGAGTCTGGTACCGCCGCCGACGACGTCCGGCGGAAGTTCCGCAGTTTCTGCCGGGTAGCGCCGGCCATGCGGTTCGCGGCCCATCCGGCCGTGCCGGATATGGCGCGCCGTGCACTGCTGCGCTGGTTCGCGCACCGGCCCAGCAATGTGTCACCACAGCTGGCCGCCGTGACGATCGAGGCCCCGGCACACTGCCGCTGCTTCGACAGCGTCGCCAACGATTCGGATACCACTGCCGTGGACGCCATGCGGCGTGTCGAGGTTCCAGCGAACGTGCTGTTCTGCGGGCGGGACCGGGTGATCCCACCGGCACGGTACGGTCGGCGAATCGTTGCGAAAATGCCCGCGATCGCATCGAAGACGCTGCCCTGGGTCGGGCGCGTGCCGATGCTCGAGGCGCCGGTCCTGATCGCGGGCGAGATCAGGGAATTCGTTGATTCGGCATACGGGCGCACCGTGCGATCAGCGTAAGTCGTTGTGTCCACCGGCCTTACGCGCGTGGTGGATGTACCGAGATCAGGTGCTCGAGCAACTGCGCAAGGACATTCTTGGCGGAATCCCGCGTGCGCACGTCGCAGAGCTGGACCGGTACCTGATCGTCGAGGTCCAGCGCATCCCGGATTTCCGCGACGCTGTATCGCGGGGCGCTGCCTCTTCTCAGATTAATTTAATATAATGTAAAAATTGCCCGCCGACCGGATGCCCCGGTCGGCCGAACCATGAACGGTAGTAGCTGATGCTTCCAGATGTCCTGTGCTCACGACTCGCGCTGCCGGTCGTCGCCGCCCCGATGTTCATCGTCTCATGTCCGGAACTCGTTGTGGCACAATGTATCTCAGGTGTCATCGGGTCGTTCCCCGCGCTCAATGCGAGACCGGTGAGCATGCTGGACGATTGGCTGGCGGAGATTTCCGAGCGATTGGCCGCTCACGACGCGGCAATCGACGGCGGGCGCAAGGCGGCGCCCTTCGCGGTGAACTTGATCGTGCACAAGAGTAATGCGCGCATCGAAGATGATCTCGAGCAGTGCGTGCGCCATCGGGTGCCTTTGGTCATCACCTCGCTCGGCGCTCGCGCGGACGTCAATGAAGCCGTGCACTCCTACGGTGGAATTGTGCTGCACGATGTGATCAACGACCGGTTCGCGCGAAAGGCGATCGAGAAGGGCGCCGACGGGCTCGTCGCTGTCGCCGTCGGTGCCGGCGGTCACGCGGGGGCTTTGTCCCCGTTCGCGCTCGTGCAGGAGATCCGGCAGTGGTTCGATGGTCCGCTGCTGCTGTCCGGTGCGATCGCGCACGGCCGATCGGTGCTGGCCGCTCAGGCGGCGGGCGCTGATCTCGCATATGTCGGTTCGGCATTCATCGCGGCCAGGGAAGCCAACGCCGCTCCCGAATACAAGCAGTGCATCGTCGACAGCGCGGCGTCCGACATCGTGTACTCGAACTACTTCACTGGCGTGCACGGCAACTTCCTTCGAAGCAGTATTTCCGATGCCGGGCTGGATCCTGACAATCTGCCCACTGCCCTCACGCATACGTTCGGCTCGGTTGCCGACGAGTCGAAACCGAAGGCGTGGAGTCAGATTTGGGGCTCGGGCCAGGGTATCGGCGTGATCGACAAGGTCGAGAGCACTGCGGCGATCGTGGAGCGAATGCGGGCCGAGTACGAACAGGCGGTGGACTCCATCACCGCGGCGGCATGGGTGAACGCTTGACACGATGGTTCGGCGGACAGCTGAGGCTGTTCGCCGAACCGGCGATCGAGTATGGGGCCCAGCCGATTACACGCTGAGAGCGTATGTGCGCACGTTGCGCCGATCCGTGTAGCTCACCCGGCCGAGCATGGCCAGCACATCGAGGTGCGCGTGGATTTCGGTAACCGCGGACAGTTGGTGGTCGATCGGCAGTTCGTCGAGCTGGCATTCCCGGCGAGTCCATCGCAGTGCGCTGGCCACCTCGTAGGCGGTCGACGAACCTGCGGCGACCTCGTCGCAGATTTTGTCCAACCGACGTTGATGGTGGTGCAGCAGCTGCTCGATGCGGCTGTGGCTGCTGGTGGTCACGGGACCGTGCGACGGCAGCACGGCTGAGTCCGGGAGCCCGTGCACCAGTTCCAGGGAGGAAAGGTAGGAGCGCAGCGGATGTGCTTCGGGCGCCCATTCGAAACCGATCGACGGCGTGATGTGCGGAAGAATGTGGTCGCCGGAGAACAGCAATCGACTGTCGGCGTGATTGAACACGACGTGCCCCCGGGTGTGTCCGGGCGTCGAGATCACCTCGATGTCCCCGTAGCGGAGCCGGATTCGGTCACCGTGTTCGAGCCAGCGGTCCGGCGCCCCGAAGGAAATACCCGTCTCGTTTTCGGGTGCCGGGGTGTAGGCGAGTTCCCGGGCGAGTTCCGGGGCGCCGCACGTGGTGAGCAACTGGGCGTGATTGGGGAACCGTCCGGCATCGGTCCGGTATCCCATGATGCTGTGGCGTTCTTCCCTGCCGACCAACAGCTCACAACCGAGTGTGCTGCGCCAGGCGTAGGCCTGGGAGTAGTGGTCCCAGTGGTGGTGGGTGGCGAGGCAGGTGACAATGTCGTCGAGCCGGTAGCCCAGGTGGCGCAGCGCCGCGGTCATGGCGGTTTCGGTCTGCGGCCCGTACCAGCCCGGGTCGATGACCACGAGCCCGTCTGCGGTCTCCAATACGTAAGCGTTGACGGTGCCGAGCCCATCGAGGGGGAGTGGGAGCGGGACGCGATGGATACCGCGCGCGACCGGGTGAGCGCCGGGTTCGGTCCAATCCTCGGGTTGATCGGTAACCAGCGGCATATGCACCACTCCCTTTTCACGCTATGGGGATATTGCTTATCTACTCTAGATTAGAAAGTGTTCGCAGATCGAGTGGGGTGCGACACTTGCGGATAAGCTGACTTATGTTACGCTTCCGATGTGATCCGGGGCACACTGTGTTCGCCGATTCGGATCGCGCGACATCGGCTCGCATACCTCCCGCGCTATGACATCACGGGAGCCGTCCGGTCATGGAATTTAATCAAACATAGATAAGACTTCTGTTCATTTGACCAGAAGTAAAGCGGGAAGGCTCGTTCATGGTGGACAGTGCTGTGTCCGTCGAGAGATCGTCACCGGGGCGCTGGGGCGGTGCGGCGGCCAAGGCCGCGATCGTGCCGCGTGCCGTGGGACAGTTCTTCGGAACCACACTGGATACGTTGCGCATGGTCCCGCGGCGTCCATTCCAGGTTCGCGAATTCATCGAGCAGTCGTGGTTCATCGCGAGCGTGTCGATCGTCCCGACCCTGCTGATCGCGATCCCGTTTTGCGTCATGGTGATCTTCCAGATCAATGTGCTGCTGAACGAAGTCGGTGCCATCGACCTGTCCGGCGCCGGTGCGGGCATGGCGGTCATCCGCGAGATCGGCCCGGTGGCGACGGTTCTGGTGGTCGCGGGCTGTGGCGCCACGGCCATCTGCGCCGACCTCGGATCTCGGACCATCCGCGAGGAGATCGACGCCATGCGGGTACTCGGGATCGACCCGTTGCAGCGGTTGGTAGTGCCGCGAGTGCTCGCCTCCACCATGGTGGCGGTGTTCCTCAACGGTCTGGTGACCGCGGTCGGCCTGACGGGCGGATACCTGTACGCGGTGTTCCTGCAGGGGGCGACTCCGGGCCAGTTCATCACCGCGATCCCGATCCTCACCGGAATTCCGGATCTGCTGGTCAGTGAGCTGAAGGCCGGTGTATTCGGGTTGCTCGCGGCGCTGGTCGCCTGCCATCTGGGACTAAATGCGAAGGGCGGGCCGAAGGGCGTCGGCGACGCGGTCAATCAAACCGTCGTCTTCAGCTTCGTGCTGCTGTTCCTCGCCAATTCCATCATCACCACCCTGTGGCTGAACTGAACGGACCATGAGATGAGTACATCCAGCGAATACGGCGTTTCCGACGCGCTGCGTCGGAAACGATTGGGGCACAGGGTTTTCAGTGCTGCCTCGAGCCCGGTCGACGGGGTCGCCGGACTCGGTGATCAGCTGTCGTTCCATTTGCATGGTATCGGTTGGATACCGCGCACTCTCCGTCGCTATCGGCGCGAGACGATTCGGCTGGTGGCCGAGGTCAGTCTGGGCACTGGTGCGCTTGCGGTCATCGGCGGAACCATCGTGATCGTCGGATTCCTCACGGCCGCAGCAGGTTACGAAGTCGGTCAACAGGGCAGCAATTCACTCGGCCGAGTCGGGATCGAGGCGTTGTCGGGCTTCATCTCCGCCTTTTTCAATACTCGCGAAGCCATTCCCGTTGTGGCTGGTGTCGCGCTCACCGCGACGGTCGGCGCCGGATTCACCGCGCAGTTGGGCGCGATGCGGGTGAGCGAGGAGATCGATGCGCTCGAAGTGATGTCGGTGCCCGCGGTGCCGTATCTGGTCACCACTCGCATTCTCGCCGGGTTGATCGCGATCGTGCCGCTATATGGGATCGCGCTTTTCATGGGGTACGCCTCCACCCAATTTGTCAGCATTGTGCTGTCGGGCCAGTCCCAGGGCACCTACTCGCACTACTTCAATGTGTTCCTGGTGCCGAGCGACGTGCTCTGGTCGCTGGTCAAGGTGATCGCCTTCGCACTGGTGGTCATGTCCGTGCACTGCTACCACGGCTACCACGCCTCCGGTGGACCGGCGGGTGTCGGCGTGGCTGTGGGGCGCGCGGTGCGCGCTTCGCTCATTTCGATCATGATCATCGACCTCATCATCGGCATCGCCGTCTACGGCGGCATTCACTCGACGGTGCGGGTGTCCGGATGAAACTCGAAGTCTCCCGCCGCCGTGCACTCACCCTGGGCCTGAGCGCCGTATTCGCGTTCGTTTTGGCCGTGACGGGTGCGATCGCCTCCTGCAGTGGCACATTCGTGTCGACCACACGCGTATACCTGTATTCCGATCGAGCCGGTCTGCTGATGGCACCCGGATCGGACGTCAAGGTGCAAGGCGTGGTGATCGGTCGGGTCAGCACGATCGACCTCGACAACGAACGGGCAAAGCTCACCCTCGATCTGGATCCGAGTCAGGCTCGACGTCTGCCGGCCAATGTCGGCGCCGAAATCGCGCCTACCACACTGTTCGGACGTAAGTTCGTCACACTGCTGCTGCCCGAACAGCCGGCGGCCACCGAACTGACGGCCGGGACCATCATCGACGGCTCGAAGGTGACCGTCGAAATCAACGACATCTTCCAGACGCTGCTCACCGTTCTGAAAACCCTGGAGCCGCAGAAGGTCAACGCGACCCTGACCGCTCTGGGGACCGCATTGGACGGGCATGGCGGACGTTTCGGGGACCTCATGGTCGCCCTCGACCGCTACCTCGGGCAGTTCAACGACTCGATTCCGACGCTGCGGCGCGACGTCCCGCTGGCCGCCGACAACCTGGACACCCTGGCAGCGGCAGCTCCCGACCTGATGACGACGATGCGCAATTTCTCGACCACCAGTTCCACGATCGTCGAGAAGCAGGCCGGCTTGAGCGCTTTCCTGCTCTCGTTCACCAACTTCGGCAATACCGGCAGTTCGTTCCTCGACTCCTCGGCAACCCCGCTCATCGGCGCGGTGCAGGCGTTGGAGCCGACAGCCCGTGTCCTCGCCGAGCAGGCCCCGACGTACCCGTGCTTCCTTTCCGCGCTCAATGACGCTCGCAAGTACTTCGAGCGCGCGTTCGGTGGTGGGCGACCGGGCCTGAACGCCCTGGGCACCATCTTGATGGGTGACCCGCCGTACACCTACGCGAAGGATCTTCCGGTGAACGGTGCCGCCAATCCGCCGAGCTGCCACGGCTATCCCTTCGGACCCGGCAGTGCGCCGCTCGGCCACACCGATTTCAACACCGGCACAACGGTGTACGGCCCGGCCCGGTCGGCGGAGGACTTCATCGGCAATCCCTTCGCCCCGCTGATCTACGGACTGACCCGATGACCGCCCGCCACGCCGGAGTGAAGCTGACGATCTTCCTGGCGATCACCTCCATTGTCTCGGCCATGCTCGTCGTGGTCATCGGTGACCTGCGCTTCGTGTCCACCCGCAGCTACCACGCCTTGTTCACCTCCGCATCGGGGATGAAGGTCGGCGACGACGTGAAGGTCGCGGGAGTGCCTGTCGGCAAGGTGAAGTCGGTGGACTTCGCGCACGACAAGCTCGTCGAGATCGCGTTCTCCGTCGACCGTGACATCGCGGTCCTGCGCAGCTCCACTGTCGCGATCCGGTACAAGAACCTCATCGGCGACCGCTATCTCGAGGTGATGGTGCCGCCGGACGGTTCGGGGCAGCGGTCGGAAAGTGATCCGATTCCGGTGTCGCAGACCAAACCCGCGCTCGATATCGACAGCTTGGTCAACGGGTTCAAGCCGCTGTTGCAAGGCCTCGATCCCGACGATGCCAACAAGCTGTCCGCGTCCCTGATCGCGGTGCTCAACGGTCAGCAGCAGAGCATCGCCGACTTCATCCGGCAGATGGGGTCGCTGGGCAACACCCTCGCCGACCGCGACCAGGTGATCGGCGAGACGATCCAGAACCTGGACGTCGCGCTCGGCGCCATCCACGACACCGGTGACAAGTTCGACCATCTGGTCGTCGATCTGCAGTCCCTGATCAGCGGGCTCGACAGCGACCGCGCCACCATCACCGCGGGCTTGGACCAAATCGACGCGGGTGCGGCCGAAGTCGCGCAACTCCTGGTGGACAACCGGCCCGCCATCGGCGGTGATATCGAGGGGCTGAAGCAGTTGGCGAGCAACCTCGACGCCGACTCGAGCACCCTGTCGCTGTTGCTTGCGAAGCTGCCCACGACCTTTCCACTCATCACGCGGATCGGCAGCTACGGCAGCTTCGTCAACTGGTTCGTATGCGGTCTGGCGATCCGATACCCCGCCATCGGCGGCGGCCACCAGGACACCCCGATGTTCGTCGCTCCCGCCGAAAGGTGCCAAGCCAAATGACGAAGCAGAAGCTGCACAAGCAGCCGAAGATGTTCTCCGAACGCAATCCGGTCAAGCTCGGACTCGTCGGCACCGGGATCTTGATCACGCTGCTGGTAATTGTTTTCAACTACGACAACATCCCGTGGTGGCCAGGACGCAGCACGATCGTGGCCGAGTTCGCCGACGCCAGTGGGCTGACTACCGGTGACGCGGTGCAGATCTCGGGCATCAAGGTCGGCAAGGTCGATTCCATCGGGCTCAGCGGCGACCACGTCGATATCACCCTGAAGATCGATACACACGGACAGGCCCTCGGCAGCCGCACCATGGCGGCGATCAAGGTCGAGACGGCGCTCGGTCGGCGGTTCATCGAATTGCGGCCCGACGGCGACGGTCGCTCGGTGACACGAATTCCGTTGGACCGCACCACATCCGGATTCGATCTCACCGAAGCGCTGAATCAGCTCACCGGCCGCCTGCAGGGCACGGATAAGAAGCAGCTGGCCGACGCGGTCGACAGCCTGTCGAAGGTGATGGACACGCTGCCGGACAACTTGAAGACCTCGCTCGACGGCGTATCACGGTTGTCGGCGACGATCGGCTCCCGTGACAGCGCGTTACGCGATCTGCTCGGGCACGCGAACTCGGTCACCGGCGTTCTCGCCGAGCGCAATCAGAATCTCACCGCGCTGATGACCGACGGCGGATCCTTGTTCGCGGCGCTCAACGACCGAGCACAGGTCATTCGGGCGCTGCTGACGAAGGTGAAGACCGTCAGCGACGAGCTGCGCGCCCTGGTCAAGGACAACACCGCGACCACCGCGCCGATGCTCGCCGAACTGGACCGGGTCGTGGGCCTGCTCAATACGAATTACGACAACATCAACTCCGCGATTCTCGGGCTGCGCCCGTATGTCAGCCAGCTCGGCGAGGCGGTCGCCAGCGGGCCGTTCTTCGGCGCATTGCTGCAGAACATCGCGCCGGCGAACCTCAATGGGCAGCAGCCGGGTAGCCCTGGACAAGGCAGTCACCGATGAAATCCCTGCGCGCGGGTATATCCCGTACCCCCTTGCCCGGCCGGATCCTGGCCGTCCTGATCGCCGTGGCTCTGGTGACCACTGCCGCGACGTGGTGGGTGAGCAACCGTTCGACCGTGCGTATCACCGCGTTCTTCACCAACTCGGTGGGGCTCTACCCGGGTGACCGGGTGACGTTGCGCGGTGTTGCGGTGGGTGAGATCGACGACATCACACCGGTCGGCGATCGCGTCCGGATCACCATGCATTTCGACGCATCACATCCGGTCGCCGGCGATACCCATGCCGTCATCGTCGCCCCGACCTTGGTGTCGGGTCGATACATCCAGCTCACACCCAAACGCGGCAGCGAGCCCACACTCGCCGACGGTGCGGTGATCCCGCTCGAGCGCACCGCGGTTCCTATCGAATACGACCAGATCAAGCGTCAAGTCACCGATCTGGCCACGCAGCTCGGCCCCAAGGACGGCGACCCCACCGGGACGCTGACTCGGTTCACCGACGCGACCGCCAGGGCGTTGCAGGGCAACGGGGCAACGCTCAATCAGACACTGGTGAATCTGTCGCAGGCGATGCGGACCCTTGCCGACGGCGGCCCGGATCTGTTCGCGACGGTGCGGAACGTGCAGGCCGTCGTTTCGGCCCTCGCCGCCAACGACAACCAGGTCCAGGCCTTTGTCAACCAGCTCGCCGGGGTATCGAATCTGTTGAACGACAATCGGACTCAGCTGGCCGCGGCCCTGCAGTCCATGCAGGCGATGCTGCCGCAGATCCGGACGTTCGTCGCCGACAACCGTGACGCGCTGACCAAGAATGTCGCGAACCTGACCCACATCACGCAGCTGCTGGTCAACCGTGAGGACGATCTTGCCCAGATCCTGCATCTCGGGCCGACGGCGATAGACAACTTCTACAACATCTACGATCCGCAGTCGCACTCGTTGACCGGCAATCTGGCGCTACCGGACTTCCCGGATCCGATGTCGTTGATCTGCGCGCTGCTGACCACGGTGAACGCACCGCAGGAAGAGTGCTCGCGCGCGAGCGCGCACTTCGGGGATCTGTTCGGCGCGGCCGCTCGGGCGGCCATGGGCGGCGCGGCACCCGCTCCGGCGCCGAGTCCGACCGGCGGAGTTCCTGGATTGCCGCCCGGATTGCCGGCCATCCCCGGCCTGACCGACATACTCATCCCGGGAGCAGGACGATGACATCCTCCACCATGGTGCGCGCGGGCGGTGTGCTGCTCATGAGCGCGCTACTCACAGCCGGGTGCCGGTTCGACGGTGCCAACTCGATTCCACTGCCGGGCAACGCGATTCACGACGGCGCCTATACCGTCCAGGTCGAGTTGCGTGATGCGCAGAATCTGGTGGCGAATTCGTTCGTGAAGGCAGACAACGTCACCGTAGGAATGATCACCTCTATCGCGGTGCGTCACAACATCGCGGTGGCCACCCTGAAGCTCGACAAGGGTGTGCGCCTGCCCGCCACCGTGAAAGCAAGATTGGCGCAGACCAGTGTGCTCGGCGCCCAGTATCTCGAACTCACCACGCCCACAGACACATCCGGTGGCGAACAACTGCGCGACGGGGATGTGATCCCGCTGTCGGCGAGTTCGGAGTACCCGGCGACCGAAGAGGTGCTCGCCGCAGTGTCGCTCGTGCTCAATGGCAGTGGCCTGCAACAGATCCGGACCATCATGTCCGAGCTGAACCAGGGTTTCGCCGGTCACGAGGACGCGATCAATCGGTCGTTCAGCCGCCTGGCCACGTTCGTCGACGGCCTCGATGCCCAGCGCGAGGACATTGTGCGTGCCATCGACAGCCTCGACTCGTTCGCCCAGGAACTCGCCCGGCAGAAGGACACTCTCGGCACCGGGATCGAGCAGATCCAGCCGGCGCTGAGCATCCTCGGCGAGCAGAAAACACAGCTGGTATCGATGCTCGACCGAGTCGGTGTGTTCGGTCAGCGAGCGGCGCAGGTGCTGCAGTCCAGTCGTGACGACCTCACCGAAGAGCTGCACAACCTCCAGCCGGTTTTGAGCCAACTGGCCGCGGCCGGGTCCGACCTCACCGGCTCCCTGCTCGTCGCCGCGACCTTCCCGTTCCCGGTCACGGTCGCCGATAAGGCTATCAAGGGCGACTACGTGAATCTGTTCCTCACCCTCGACCTCAGCGTCGAGACCATCCGCGACAAGATCATCGGCAGTATTCCGCTCGGTGACTTGATTCCGATGTCCAACCGGGCGGTCGATCCACTGATCGCGCCGACCAGAACGAGTCCCGGCCCTGCGCCCGCACCCGTGAACAACGACCAGGACGGAGGCCGGTGATGAAGACCCGCTTGATCAAGGGCCAGCTGATCGTATTCGCACTGCTCGCGACCGTCAGCCTGGTCTACGGCGCCATCAACTACATCGGCATCCGGCGCGTCACCGGGATCGGAACCTACACGGTGGCAGCCGATTTCGTCGACGCCGGTGGGATTTACGAATCCGCGTCGGTGACCTACCGAGGCGTGGAGGTCGGCCGGGTCACCGGCGTGGATCTGAACAACGGCACCGTCCGGGTTCGGATGCAGCTGCGCACCGGCTGGCACATTCCGGCCGCGGCCGCGGCCGTGATCAAGAGCACGTCCGCGATCGGTGAGCAGTACGTCGACCTGATTCCGTCGGACGAGCGAGGCCCCTACCTCGCGGACGGCTCGGCGATTCCCGTGTCACGAACGACCGTGCCCATCCCGACGAGCAAGGTACTCGACGATACGCAGGCCCTGCTGGCCAGTGTGTCCACCGACTCACTGCATGCCGCGCTGGACGAGACCTTCCAGGCGGTAAACGGCACCGGTCCCGCGCTCGCCTCATTGATCGAATCCTCGGCGAGGTTCCTCGATCTGGCCCAAGCCGATATCGGGCCGACCGTCACGCTGATCAACGACGCGGAGCCGTTGCTGCGCACCGGTAACTCGGTGCGCACCGAACTCCGTTCCGCGGTACGGGATCTGGGTTCCTTCACTGACCAGCTCGTGCACAGCGACGGCGACTTCCGCGGCGTGCTCGACCAGGGCCCGTCCGCCGCGGACACCGTCGCGGGCACACTCACGGACCTGAGCACACCGTTGCCGACCATGCTGGCTGATCTGCAGACCGTTGGTCAGGTGGTGCGTGTCAACGTTCCCGGACTGCGCCAGATCCTGGTGGTCTACCCGGCCCTCGCCGCGGCTGTCGATTACAGCGTGGTGGGCGCAGGATTCCAGACCGACGGCAATATGCTCGCGCCGGCCGCGGCGCTGGACGTCAAACTCGGCAATACCCTGAACCCGCCACCATGCACCGACGGGTACCAGGCCACGCAACGACGCGACCCGTCCGACACCGGTCCGGCCGAGGTCCCGCGCGACAACTACTGCAAGGTCGCCCCGGACGAACCGAAGGTTATTCGCGGCGCCCGCAACACACCCTGCGCCACCGATCCGTCCGTCCGTACCGCGGAGGTCGCCAACTGCCCGAAGGGGCTGCCGTCGACTTGGCCGGAAATGCTTGCGCACCCTGGTGATTCGGAGCCGGTGGCGGTACCGCGGCCGACCGCATCAAATGCGCCCGCGCATCCCGAGCCCGCCGCCGCACCGCGAACTGCCGCGCCGGCCGCACTGGCCGTGCCGTACGCCGAAGGCGACGGCACCTTCCGAGGCCCCGACGGTCTCACCTACGTCTTCGGGCTGTCGGCCCGTAGCGCCGCCTACGGAGAGGAGAACCAGGGATGGCAATCATTGCTGATCAAGTAGAAGTCGATCGAGAAACTGGGGCGCAGGCCCCGAGTCGGGGAGAACTGGACGTCGACCAGGCGGAGTCGCCCGGGGGGCCGTCGAGGCCATGGCTCGCATGGGCGATCGTGCTATCGACTGTCGCCGCCCTGGTTCTGGCAGGTGTGAGCGTGAAGTTCGGGCTCGATGTCCGCGATAACGCACGTGCCGACGACCGCGATCACGCGGCGCGGGCAGCCGCGAATCGCATTGCCGTGCAGCTCGTCACGCTCAATCACTCCTCGGCCGAACAGAACCTCGACGCGATAGCCGCCGACTCGACGGGGGCGTTCCACGACCAGTGGGACAAGATCTCCGGCAACTTCGCCAGCGTGCTGCAGAACGGCAAGGTCGAATCCACCGGTGAGGTGAAGGAATCCGGCCTCGCCGATATCGATGACGCGCACGCCACCGTGCTGACCGCGGTCACCTCCACGGTCAAGAACACCGAAGCCCCCGAGGGGCAGCAGCGGGTCTACCGCATGAAGATGACCCTCGACCACTCCGACGGCCGCTGGCTCGTCTCGAACGTGGAGTTCGTCGCATGACCACTGACACCGCAATCGCCGATATCGAGGACCTCGACGTGGCAGACACCGCGATCGATACGAAAAGCGAAGAGCAGCAGGAAGAATCGCCTACCGCCCGCACCGACTCGGGCAAGCGAGTCGGGATTCGTCGCCGGATCCATCGGCTGTCGACTTTGAGCCGCCGCTCGGCCATCGCGACTCTTGTGGTACTCGGCCTACTGGTGGGCACGGGGGCGGTGACTACGATCGTCTTCGCTCGGAGCGCGGCGGATCACCGCGCCACCGTGGCGGCGGCGAGCGCGGCGCGCGAGTCCGCGCAATCGCGTATTCCCAAGGTGCTTTCCTATGACTACAACACCATCGACACCGAATTCCCTGCCGTCTCGCAGAATCTGACCGGAAAGTTCCGCGACGACTTCGGGAAGCTCGGCACGAGTGTGATCATTCCTGCCGCACACCGCGATTCGATCGTCACGAAGGCCACGATCGTCGGCGCCTCGGTGGTCTCCGCCGACAGCGACAAGGTGACGTTGCTGTTGTTCCTGAATCAGGAGACCACCAGCACCAAGTACCAGGGGCCGCGGCTGGACGGCAGCCGTATCCGGGTAACCATGGCCGATGCCGCGGGGACCTGGCTGATCTCCGACATCACACCTGTCTGACAGTAATCCGGAAAAGGAGTCCATCATGGGCGTCGAGGTCAGGACCGAGGGTGTTACCAAATCCTTCGGTTCACAGCGTATTTGGCAGGACGTCTCCTTGACGCTGCCCTCGGGTGAGGTC
>NZ_JBFAWD010000009.1:0-2509 GCF_040680135.1 Nocardia sp. NPDC052112
AAGCCACCCTGCGCACCGCCGCCTACGGTGCCGTGTCGCTGCTGGCCGCCGCCGATGCCACCGGCTCTCCCCACAAGATCGCCACCGCGGGCTCGATCGCCCTGTCCTCGGCCACCGGCCTGATCGGGCACGTACTCGCCGCGAAGTCGAAAGACATCGACCTGAAGGGCAAAACCGTCGCCGAACTCGCCGACCAGGTGCTGCCAGCCCTGACCGCGGCCATGAACCTGCTCGACAAGCAGGACCCGGCCCAAGCCGACAACTTCCGCAACACCATCGCCGTCGCCATCGAAGCCGCCACCCAAGCCCGCAAAGCCCAGCCCAGCCCCACCCTGGCCGAGATGACCCGCAAGATCACCGCAGCCCTCGACGCCGCTTGATCGGACGCAGGGCCCACTCCAGTGCTGGGCCCGCGACCCGAACCAACGCACATCGAGAGATCGGACAGAACTCGTGTTCTGTCCGGTCTCGCCGGTTCAGCGCGTGCTCGAGCCGTCCCCGCCAATCAGGCAATCCCCGAATTCATTTCCCGCACATCCGCGAACGACTAGAGGAACCCGGTCATGCGTCAACTTGCCCCGCTCACCGCCATTGCTCTGATCTCCGCCACCGTCGGCCTGGCCGCCACCGCTCAGGCCGCCCCCGCCGTCGAGTCCGCCCCCGCGGCCATCGGCTACACCGTCACCACGGACGACACCTCGGCCACCATCACCGTCGACTCCGGCGAACTCGCCGTCGAGGACGGCAGCCTCGCGATCGAATCCACCGATGGCACGGTGGTCGCGGGCACCGAATTATCTTTCCGCATCGACGATTTCGTCTTTCCCATCGCCGCCGAGATCCGCGACCGCACCGCCACCCTCACCCCGCGCCTTGATCCGGCACACGCGGTGTACCGGCCGGTCGCGCTGCCCTACGAGGACACCGCACCCTTCAAGACACCCTACGACCGCGAACAGGCCGCCTGGGCGCGGATGACGAGCACCATCGGAGTCGGTGCCAGCATCGGCACCCTGGTCGGCGGACTCGGTGGCGCCGCCCTCGGCTGTGCGCTCGGCGGCATCGCCGGGGCGACCGTGGCCGCCGCGACCATCGTGGGCATGTTCGGGTCGTTCATCCCGGCCGCCGCGGTCGGCTGCCTCGGCGGCATCGCCGCTTTCGGCGCCCTCGGCACCATCGCCGGGCAACTGCTGGTGACCGCACCCATCACGATCGCGGCCGCAGCTCAATACTTCGCCACCATCAACCAGCCCCTCAATGCCCCCACAGACCAGCGGTGACGTAAGCGTGATCAGGTCGAGAACATCCCAGATTCCGCACCTGAAGTGCGAACCCCAGCAGGTTGTCGCCGCACCGCGATTGCGAGGTGGCTAAGCGCCGCGTGATTCGGCGAGACACACTCGGGTGCGCGCGACGTATCCCGACGAAGGTAATCGGCCATCGGTTTTCGTCCTGCAGGCATCGTGGGTCGATCCGATGACGGGGCGAACCTGGTGTACGGATAACGACCTGTTACGCGAGGATCCGAGTGAACTGGTGCGCACGGTTCGCGTGTGCTACGGATCCGGCGGATCCGAAGCGCAGTCGATTTCGACCAGAAACCACATTTAGCGCACTTCTGATCGACATCGAGGTCCCACCGCCGCGACCCCGCATGCTGACCGAGCCGCGGGCGCTCGCTCCGGTTCCGGTATGCAGCTGGTCGACACCCCGCGGCGCGAGCGATCTGTGGACGGGACTATGGCATCACCGTCGCCAGAAGAAGTGATGCACCACCCCGCTGGGGCTCGGGATCCGCTCCAGATGGAAACGCTCGACGAGTTCGTCGGGGCTCGCCCACAATCTTTCGCCGCGACCGAGTTCGACTGGTGTGACAGCGATATGCAGATTGTCGATGAGATCGGCGTCGAGGAATTTCCGAACCGTGGCAACACCACCGCCGATCCGCACGTCCTTGCCCTCGGCGGCGTCGAATGCCCGCGCCAGCGCGTTCTTCGGGGACGCGTCTAGGAAGTGGAATGTGGTGTCCCCCAGGGTGATCGAGGGTCGCACATGATGAGTGAGGACGAAAACCGGCGTGTGGAACGGTGGTTCGTCGCCCCACCAGCCCTGCCACTTATCTCGGCGCCGATGTTATTGGTGAAGTCGCGAGTGCAGTAGTCGTCGAGACCGTAGGTCCCGCCGGGGTCGGTCCGGGTGGGCCAGTGGGCGGTGGCACCCGCCCAGGAGAAGAGCGCGGCCGGATCGGCGTGGCCGAACGGGTGCTCGAAGCTCTGCCCCTCCCCGGCCCCATATCCATCGCCGGAAACGTTGAAATTCTGAACTCGAACCAACTGTGTCATCGGAACCCTTCCTGATTGCAATATGCAACCGGCTGTCAACCTACCCAGACTGATCCCGTTATGCAACCAGTTCGCATCGCTCCGCATCAATGGCCGAACTCCGCGCCACTCACCTGAGCGTCGCCCAGCGGGCACCGTTTGCCGAGGCCGGGCACCCCTTGTACGGG
>NZ_JBFAWD010000009.1:2602-28751 GCF_040680135.1 Nocardia sp. NPDC052112
GTACGGGGTGCCCGGACGAGAGGCGGGTGCCCGGACGAGAGGCGGGTGCCCGGACGAGAGGCGGGTGCCCGGACGAGAGGCGGGTGCCCGGACGAGAGGCGGGTGCCCGGACGAGAGGCGTGACCTAGGGCGGGTGGGTGGTCATGCGTGGACGTCGGTGTCGGCCCACTGTGTGAGGGCTCGGTCGAGCCAGTCGAGGGCGGAGCCCGCGGTAGTGGTTCCGGTGATCTCGGTGGTCAGGTTCCAGTAGCGGTGGATGCGTGGGTCGTTGTCGGGTGCGTTGTCGAGGAGTTGGTGTCGCAGGCTTGGCGTGTCGTGGTCGCGCCGGGCGGTGGCGTGGGCGTGGATGAATCGGTCGAGTTCGGGGCCGGGGTGTGGTGGTGCGGCGCCGAGGGTGGCCACGGCTGCGCATGCTTCGGCAACCCCGACGACCAGTGCGAGTTTGTCGTGGATTCGGGTCGGGTTCGTCCGCCAGAGTTGGCGTGACATTGCGGCAGTGCATGCGGGATCGGTGAGGTGGGTGGTGAGTTCGGCGAAGGCGACGATGTGGTGGGGAGTCGGATCGGCGGGTAGGCGTGGGATATTCATTTCGACGAATGCGTCGAACGTTGTCGACGGTAGGGGCGCGAGCAGCTTGCGCCAGAACGTCACGAGACTTTCGTGGGCGCGATGCCGATCTTGTACGGCGGCAAGCAATTCCAGGCGAGCGGCCCGTTCGGTGGGTGGTGCATCCTCGACGGCGCGCAACGATGCCCGCCGCCAGGAAAGTACGCCGAGTTCGGTATCGAGTGCGGCCCGTTCGGCAGTGATCGCATCGGTGATCGACAGGGTTCCGGTGAGCACCTCGATGATTGCCGGCAGGCTCAGACCGAGTGTGCGGAGCCGACGCACCAATAGCACTTGATCAACCGCGGTCGACGAATCGAACAACCGGTGCCCGCCGCCGCTGCGCCGCGATTCCAGCACCCCGTTGTCGCAATAGAAGCGGAGCGTACGTACCGGCACGCCGGTCGCTCGCGACAGCTCTCCGATACTCACGAGGCCGTCGCGGCGTGTGTTCTCGGTCACAATCGCTGGAACCTCCACCTCGGTGGAGTTTCTAGCCTACTGGAACACCCACCGAGACAAGGAGATACGCGAATGGCCGAGGATACGATGGACCAGATCTGGCGGGCTGTCGCCGCCGAGCGAGCCAGTCTGGTCGAACTACTCGAGCCGCTGTCGGAAGCCGACTGGGACCATCCTTCGCTGTGCGCCGGCTGGCGCGTTCGCGACATCGTCGCGCACGTCGTGCTATCGGCCCGCGTCCGCATCGGTTGGATTCTCATCAATGTCATCCGCGCCCGCGGCAACCTGGACCGGGCGATTCGCGATACCGCTGTTCGGCACGCGGACCGCGTCACGACCCAACAGCTGCTCGACGAACTGCGCGACAGCATCGACGCGCGGGTCACCGCGATCGGCACGACACCGGTCGATCGCCTGATGGACCTCCTGGTGCACGGCCAAGACATCGCGGTCCCGCTCGGCATCAACCGCGAGATGCCGATCGCGGCAGCCCGATCGGCGATCCACCGAATCTGGACGATGGGCGCCCCGTTTCACGCCCGCAAGAAATTCACCGGCTATCGCCTCGTCGCATCGGACACCGACTGGGCCGCTGGTGACGGATCCGTCATCACCGGGCCGGTCGCCGCCCTGCTACTGATCGCGACCGGTCGCCAGCAGGCGTGGGACCAGCTCACCGGTGCCGGAGCAGCGCTGTTCGCGCAGCGCGACCAACGGTAGCGCGGATTATCAATAACGTTTTACGGCGGCCGTCCTCGGGACCACGCTATTTCGCCGTGTTCGAACATATTCGACATCGCGCCCGAGCACATGGCGCCGTTCGGTGTCGCTGGTCGGATTCAAACGTGCCCATTCGTTTCGAACGCCCCCAGATACCGTGTCCCAGGGTTTGCGGGTCCGATAGAGCGAACCGTTCTGAATGGTATTGAAATAGCCACGGCCACCAGGCGTCCCGGGTTTGGTCGGTGTGCGGTGCGCCGAGTCGACCTCTCGTCCGACCCCGTAGCAAACGTTCAAAGCCCGTTCTTGGTCGGCGGATCGCCCTCGTCGCGAATCGTTTCAGGCGGATCGCCCTCGTCGCGAATCGTTTCAGGCGGATTGCTCTTGTCGCGAACCGATGGCGGCGGATTGCTCTTGTCGTGAACCGTTGCCAGTGGATTGCTCTCGTCACGGATCATCGCTGGCGGATCGGCCTCGTCGCGAACCGATGGCGGCGGATTGCTCTCGTCGTGAACCGTTGCCAGTGGATTGCCCTCGTCACGAACCGTCTCTGGCGGATCGGCCTCGTCGCGAACCGATGGCGGCGGATTGCTCTCGTCGTGAACCGTTGCCAGTGGATTGCCCTCGTCGCGAACCGTCTCCGGCGGATCGGCCTCGTCACGAATCGAATTCGATCGCACAACCAATTGCCGTGCGCCACTGGAGAACTTGTCGACAAGTCCGGCCTCCAGGATCACTTCGACCGGACCGATCGGGCGGATGCCGTAGCCGTAATCGACGTCGCGGTCGATCCGGACATATACGGCGGGCGGGACTTCCGGATTGTCCATGGTCGGCATCGACTGGCTCCTGAGGTGCGGTCCCGGCCGTGGTGACCGACCGGGTTCTCAACAGTCGACACTGCCTCGGTAGGCCGGGGGCGTCCAGGCGATAGTCCGCTGGGCGAACCGGACAGGCGATATCGAAGCCGTCCGGCTCGCCGAGATAACCGCGAAATTTCATGCTGGGAATTGGCTGGCAATGTCGCGAGAGGTTGCCGAGAGTATTGCCTAGCCGATTGTGGACACTGTTGGGCGCCAGTAGCTTTCGATTGCTGATCGATGCCCTACGAAAGGTCGAACCGATGATTTTGCTCTCCCTCTTGGCCGCGACCGGAAGTGCTGCCGCTGCATGGGCCACCGGAAGCGCCGCGATGGGCTTGGGAAATAGCGGCATTTTGCAGTGAGCAATGGATCGGGCGGGACGGCATTTGGCGCCGTCCCGCCCGATCCTTTACTGGGCGGTGGAGCGGAAGCCGCGCAAGCGCAGGCTATTGCTGACCACAAAGACCGACGAGAAGGCCATCGCGGCGCCCGCGAGCATCGGGTTCAGCAATCCGGCCATGGCGAGCGGAATCGCCGCCACGTTGTAGGCGAACGCCCAGAACAGATTGCCCTTGATGGTGCCCAGGGTCCGGCGGGACAGCCGGATCGCATCGGCGGCCGCGCGCAGGTCACCGCGGACCAGGGTCAGATCGCTGGCCTCGATGGCGACATCGGTTCCGGTGCCCATTGCCAGACCGAGATCGGCCTGGGCCAGGGCCGCGGCATCGTTGACGCCGTCGCCGACCATCGCGACCACCTTGCCATCGGCCTGCAGTCGCTTGACGGTGTCGACCTTGTCGGCGGGTAGCACCTCCGCGATCACCTCGTCGATGCCGACCTGTGCCGCAATGGTTTTCGCGGCGGCGGTGTTATCGCCGGTCAGCATGATCGGGGTGAGACCGAGCGCCTTCAGCTGCGCGATCGCCTCGGCTGAGGTCGGTTTCACCGCATCCGCGACCACGAGCACGCCGCGTGCCTTCCCGTCCCAACCCACCGCGACGGCGGTCTTGCCATCGGCTTCGGCCGTGTGCATGGCCCGTTCCAGCTCGGTGTCCAGCCGCTGCGACCAGTCCGCGAGCAGCCTTGCGCGTCCGACGATTACTGCATGACCGTCCACCACACCCTGCACGCCCAGGCCCTCGATATTTGTGAAATCCTCGACCTGCCGCAGTGTGCCGACCTTATCCCGCGCGCCCTTGGCAATCGCCTGGGCGATCGGGTGCTCCGACGAATCCTCCAGCGCCCCGGCCAGTGCGAGCAGCTCGGCGATGTCCTCGCCCTCGGCGGCAATGACATCCAGCAGGGTCATCTTGCCGGTGGTGACGGTGCCGGTCTTGTCGAGCACCACGGTATCCACGCGACGGGTCGACTCCAGCACCTCCGGACCCTTGATCAGAATGCCCAGCTGCGCACCGCGACCGGTGCCGACCAGCAGCGCGGTCGGCGTGGCCAGCCCGAGCGCGCACGGGCAGGCGATGATCAGCACCGCGACCGCCGCGGTGAAGGCCGCGGCGACCGAACCGCCGGTGCCCAACCAGAATCCGAGCGTCGCGACCGCCAGCGCGATCACGATCGGCACGAAAATCCCGGAGATCCGATCCGCCAACCGCTGGGCCTGCGCCTTGCCGGTTTGCGCGTCCTCGACCAGTTTCGCTATCTGAGCTAGCTGGGTGTCGGCGCCGATGCGATCGGCCCGCACTACGATCCGCCCGCCGACATTGACCGTCGCGCCGACCACCGCATCCTCGGGACCGACCTCGACCGGCACCGATTCACCGGTGAGCATCGAGGCGTCGACCGCGGAGGAACCTTCGACGACCACACCGTCGGTGGCGATCTTCTCGCCGGGGCGGACCACGAAGGTGTCGCCGACGCGCAACTGCTCGACCGGAATGCGCTCCTCGACTGCATGTACCCACCCCGCCGACTCCGTCAGCTGCCGTCCCCCTGGGCCGCGCAGCACCGAGACCTCCTTCGCGCCGAGCTCCAGTAGCGCCCGCAGCGCCGCCCCGGCCCGCCGCTTGGAGCGCGCCTCGAAGAAGCGTCCGGCCAGGATGAAGGTGGTGACCCCGGCCGCGGCCTCCAGGTAGATGCTGCCGGTGCCGTCCATCCGCGCGATGGTCAACTCGAACGGATGCTTCATGCCGGGCATTCCGGCCGTGCCCCAGAACAGCGCGTACAGCGACCAGCCGAACGCCGCGAGCGTGCCCATCGACACCAGGGTGTCCATGGTGGCGGTGCCGTGCCGCAGGTTGGTCCACGCGGCCCGGTGGAAGGGCAGTGCGCCCCACACCACGACCGGCGCGGCCAGCGTGAGCGAAAGCCACTGCCAGTTGTCGAACTGCAGCGCGGGCACCATTGCCAGCGCGATGACCGGAACCGTCAGCACCAGCGAAACCAGCAGTCGGGTCCGCAGCGCGGCCGTCGGATCCTCGTCGGGGATGGTGGCCGCGGGTTCTTCGATCTTCGGCAGCGCGGCGCTGTAACCGGCCTGCTCGACGGTGGCGATCAACTGCTCCGGTGAGATATCACCGCTGAAATCGACTCGCGCCTTCTCCGTCGCATAGTTGACCGTCGCGGTGACGCCGTCGAGTCTGTTCAGCTTCTTCTCGATGCGATTGGCGCAGGATGCGCAGGTCATGCCACCGATCACCAATTCGACCTGTCCGGCGGATGGTTGTGTCGCGGTGGTCATCGTGTGCTCCGTTCTGTGCGACTCAGGGTAGCGATCAGTGGCCGTGTCCAGCGGGTTCCGCGGCCGGGATCGGCGCGGTACCGGCGACCGGGAGGGTGAATTCGGCGGTGCGAACCACGCCCTCGTGCTGGAAATCGAGGAAGAGTCGGTAGTCGCCCGCGCTCGGCGCGTCGACGTAGAAGGTAATGCCGGGTCCGGCCGGGGTCACGCCGTCGCCGGGGCTGCCATCCGGATGGACGTGCAGGTAGGCGAGGTCGGCAGCGCGCAATGCCACGAGGTGACCATAGGCCCCGAGGTAGGGCTGCAGATCGGTGACCGGTTTGCCATCGCGGCTGACCGACAGCACGACCTTCGACGCCTGGCCCGGCGTGACCGTGCCATTCAGCGCGACGGTGTACGCGCCGACCTGCGCGGTAGTCGACGGCGCTGGCAGCGCCTGCGCGTCGTAGGTACCCGCGACCCGCAGATCGGCGCCGAGCGTCAGATTCTCGCCGCCATCGGGGGTGAAATCGGCGAACACCCGGTAATCACCGGCGCGGCTGAGATCGAGCGGGACGCTCCAGGTTCCGGCCTGGTCGAGTACCGGGTGTACGTGCTGGAAGGCGGCCATATCGCGGCGGACCACGATGAGGTGCAGATCCTTGTCGTGACTGCGGACGTAACTGGTGACGGGTGCGCCGTCGCGGTTCAGGATGCGAAACCGCAGCGCAACATTCGCCGCCGCGCTGGTCTGCGGGGTGTCCAAGCGCAGGGTGTAGCCGTTTTCGCTGGCCATCAGTCCCGCGGGCAGCTCGTCGGCTCCGGACTCGCCCATGGCCTCGTGCCCCTTCGAGTCGTGTGCGGACTCGGCGGGTTCCGGCCCGAGGTTGGCGCCGACGGCCAGTGCGATCCCGAAGACCGCCGCGAGACCGAGGGTGAAGCCGGCGAACTTGCTTGCTGCGTTCATCAGGAGGCTCCGTTCGGATCGTTCGGCGGGCCGTCCCGTCGAACTCCTCTTTACCATACCCCCCTAGGGTACGTTGTCAAGACGATACGGGGCGAGGGTATGAGGGCGGGAACGCCGAGAGCCCGGCTCGGTGCTGGACCGGGCCGGGCTCTGTGTTGTGCGCTCAGGCTTCGGGACGGTACGTGACCAGCGCGACAGCGGGCGCGGAAACCACCTGCACCTCGGCCGAGTCCGCAACCTTGACGTGCAGGAATCCGCCCTCGATCGACACCTCGACATCATCGACCGTACGCACCGGCTGTCCGTTCCGGTCGAGCAGCGAATATCCGTCGACCAGAGCGACATTGGTGGCCTTGCGCCATTTCGCGGTCATCGCGGTGCCTTTCGTCGGCGCGGCCGGTGGGAAGTCCAGCTCCGGCTGCGCGACATGGTTGAAGTAGTTCGACAGAATATTCAGCGCGATATGGCCGACCACCTCGCTCAACTCGGCATCGCTCACGCCGCGCTCGCGGGCCGCCCCGATGACGTGATCGTCGACCCGGCCACGTGATCGCAGCACCTCGCGCGCGACCCGCAGCACGGCATCCGCGTGCGGATCATCGGCATGCGCCGCCCTGGTGGCCGCGATGGCCTCCTCGCTGAAACCCATCCGTCCCGCTCGCATGCTGTGTGCGGCAATGCAGTAGTCGCAACCGTTTTCGCTCGCGATCAGCAGGGCCAATTGTTCGCGGACGCGAGCGGAGAGCTTGCCGCGGGTCAGTGCGTCGCGCATGTTCAGGTAGCCGCGCAGTGTCGCGGGGCTGTTCGCCATCGTGGCGTAGAGATTCGGAACCCGGCCCAGTTGGCGCCGCACCTCGGTGAGCAGATCGGCCTGCTCGGTGTCGGCGGTTTCGGTCGATACAAGCGGTAGCCGAGACATCGTGACTCCAAACTCGAACCTGACGGTACTGATCGGTACCGAGTTGAGACGGTACCGATCGGTTCCGAAGGTGTCAAATCAAATGGTACCGACCGGTGCCGTCCTGGTACGGTGGATCCCATGGCAACACAGGCCAGGCAGCGATTGCTCGCCACCGCCGAGGAACTCTTCTACGCCGATGGCATCAGGGCGGTCGGCATCGATCGCCTGCTGCAGGAGTCCGGTGTCGGCCGCGCGTCCTTCTATCGTCACTTCGCGAGCAAGGACGACCTGGTCGTTGCCGTACTCGAGGACCGGGATCGGCGCTGGCTGACATGGTTGCGGGAGTCCGTCGAAGCCAAGGCGGGCGACCCGATGGACCGTCCGCTAGCTGTCTTCGAGGCACTCTCGGAACGTTTCGCCCGTAAGGACTTTCGCGGCTGCGCCTTCATCAACACCATGGTCGAAGTGGCCGATCCGGACGCGGCCGCCCACCATGCGGCCGATCGGCACAAGCGGCGCGTCATCGAATACCTCGCCGAAATCCTCACCGCCGCGGGCCGATCCGATGCCGAGGAACTGGCTGCCGAATTCGCGCTGCTCGTCGACGGTGCGATAGTCACCGCCGTGCGCGAGAACTCCCCGGCAGCGGCGGACCGTGCCGGGGTGATCGCGCGCCGCCTGCTCGGGGCGGACTGAGGTCGGTACCGGTCAGGCGGAGTGGAGATGGCGGGCGGTGGGGGAGGTTTCGGTGGTCGCCGGGTCCGGATAGGTGCCGAGCAGGCGGTCGGCGGTGCCGGAAGTGGTCACGGTGAACCAGTAGTGCTCGTTCTTGTAGTGGTGGTGGCGGTGGTTGCGCCAAACCGCCCGGTAGAGTGAGCCTTTCGGCTTGTAGTCGGTGTGGATCAGATAGTGGGTCCACTCGTAGCCGAGGCCGAGGGCGGTGATCATCAGCAGGAAGGTCAGGCCGAGGCCCAGGCGTGGAAAGGCCAGGGTCGCGATCGCGATCAGGACGACGACCAGTACCGAGAGCGTCTTGGTCGGGATGAAGATCAGCGGGATATTCCGCGGATCCACATGGTGCTCACGGTGTTTGCGGGCCAGTTCGCTATCGATCGGGATCGACCCGAGTTGGCGCGGCCGCCAATGCAATACCGTGACATGCACGATCCATTCGAAGATCGGGAAAACCGCGAGCATGACCGCGGGTACCAGCGCATCGGTCAATTGCCAGTCGCCAACGATGATTCGGGCGATCAGCGCCACCAGCAGGGTGGTGCCGATCAGCCAGGGCGAGGGGTGCCGGATGAATTCCCGGAATGCGCCACCGAGCGAGAGGCCGCGGCGCAGCGTCCGCTCGTCCTGATGCACGCGCTCGGTGGCCGAATCCTTGCTGGATGATTGTGGTTTCGTCATGGTCTTTCCTCGATGGAGCCAGTCGGTGCGGTCCATTCGGTGGCGCACCGAGCGATAATCCGAACCGCTGCGGTGATCCGGGATGCCGACACCGGATCGCATTCGCTGTCAGCGTTCGATGTTTTCAGCACCCTCCAATACTTCGATCAGGGCCTTGGTGGCCGGTTCGAGCAGTGCCCGAGCGGTGTTTTCGGCCTGTTCCGCTGCACCGGCCTCGATGGCGGCGGCCAGGTTTCGATACGCCTCGACATTGCCCACCTCGGCGGACATGATCGGGGCCAGCGCCGCGAGAGCGGGTTCGTAGGCGCCGCGCAACATGTTGAACATCAGCCGGAACACGATGGAGTCGGCGGCGTCGACGATGTGATCCCAGAACTCCATCGCATGCCGCTGCTGTGCGATCGGATCCTGTTCGGCGGCAAGCGCTTCGACGGTGCGATCCAAAGCGGCACGCACGGTGTCGGACTCGGTTCTGCCGAGCCGGATCGCCGCCAGTTCGGCCACCTTGGGGCCGTTGTGCAGCCGCGCCTCCAAAATGCTGCGCGCGACCTTCGGGTCCAACTCACCGGCCTGGACCAGCAATCGGGGCAGCACCTCGAGTCCGGCTCCGCGCCGATAGTCCAGCACGGTGGTCGCATCCCCTTGCCGCACCGCCACCAGTCCGGCCGCCGCCAGCCGTTGCAGTGCCTCGCGCACCGCGGGCCGTGAAACCCCTAACGCCTCCGCCAACTGCCGCTCACTCGGCAGGGTCGCCCCAGGTGCCAACTCCCCACTGAGCACATCCGCCGCGATCTGCTCGAACACATCGCCCGACACCGAACGCTTGACCACAGGTTGCAACGCCATACCGCCACTCTGCGCCAAAAAGGTCAGGAGGTCAAGTGGTCAGACCAGTGTCGGTCGGATCGACTACGCGACCGGCGCGGCACCGACCTCGAGCGCAGTCCGCCGCACCGTGAGGCACTTGGTGCGGGCACTATGGTGCATCCGTCGTTCCGCTGGCAGCGGCGGGTATACGCGTGGCTTCGCCGATCGGGTGGCCGAATGGGAGGAGCACAGCCACATCGGCGTCGCGAGCAGTGGTGTCAGGCCGCGTCCCGGGTCGCTGACCCGCAGCGGGACCTCGGCGAAGGCGTGCTCGGTCGGCCCATCACATTCGAATAGCCGCGACCTACTCGGTCAGCGGGTGAAGACGCCGCGGCAGCTCCACAAATCGGTGCGGCCCGCACTGGTACCACACCCGCGGCGTTCGAATAGTCGTCGGCGCAGTGTCGGACAGCACGAGTCAGCTCGGGTCGGAGCCGCGGATGGCGGCGAGCCAGATGGCGGTGGCAGCGGCGACGGCGGTGGCGGCGATAAACGCGGTGAAGCCGCCCGCGGCAACGTAAACCCACATCAGGGCCACGAAGGGGGCGGCGACGGTGGACTGGGCGTCGAGCAGGAGGCGGCGGCGGATCCGGGCGGAGTCGGTGGCGAGGATCGGGGCGTCGGGATCGGGGCGGGAGGGGTTGTCGATCAGACGACCAGGCGGTTCGGAGGTGCGTGCCTTTCCGGATGGGTAGAAGTGCAGGGTGGCGGTGTCGACGGATCGGTCGGCCACCTCGGCCTCGGTTTCGGTCATGGCGAGTAATGCGGGCTCGAAAAATACCGGTAACCAGCGGGTTCGATAGTTCTCGGTGATCTCGAGCCAGCTGCGGCTGACGAGCCGATATTGCTGGCGCACCCGCTTGATCTCCACAGTGCGCGTGGTATCTGCACGTTCCACACCACCACTACCGGTATCCGAGTTCCCGCGGTCGGCATCGAAGTGTGCGCCGACGCTGCCAGATGTATTACGGCGCGGGCCGTCATCGCTGTCGCCGCGAGACGTATCCGTGCGCTCCAGCCCGCGTGGCCCGACGTCTGCCAACCCATTCGGCAGCATGCCCAACGCCCTTGCGAGCTGAAATCCCGTATAGCCCATCATGCCCACCGCAACGGTCGCCAATGCCGCCACCTGGTCGAGGTCGCCGAACGGCGCCCAGGCCAGACAAACAACCAGGGCGCCGATGGTCACGCAGACCGGATAGGCCAGGGGGTGGCCCGCTCCGATTTTCACTTCAGGAAGCCGACTTTGGTGTAGTCGGGGGAGGCCAGGCCGAAGGCGCCGTAGTTGGCGAGGTTGTCGCGGACCGCATAGGTGCCCGAGGCCTGCTGCAATGGCACCGAATAGCCCTCGGCGAAGATCATCTGATCGCATTTGTTCGCCAGTTCGATGGCCTTCGCCGGGTCGAGTTCGGCAATGGTCTGTTCGATCAGCGCGTTCAGCTCCGGGGATCCGATGCGGGCCTTATTGCCCATCAGATTCGCCGGATCATAGGCGTAGATCTGCGGCAGCGCGCCCAAGGGCAGAACGCTGCCGCCCCAACTGAACTGGGCGATGTCGAAGTTGCCGGGATCGATCACATTCTTGAACAGTCCGCTGCCGGGCACGGTCTGGATGGTCATCTTCACCCCGACCCGCGCCAGGTTCTGCTGCACGATCTGCGCGGTCTGAACCCAGGCTTCCTGCTGGTACATCACATCGCGCAATTCCAGTTTGCGGCCGTCCTTCTCGCGGACGTCGCCGTTGAGCTTCCAGCCGAGCGCGTCGAGCATTCGCGCCGCCTCGTCCGGATCGAAGGCGATGGGCGCCGAATTGTCCTGATAGCCTTTCTGGCCCTTCATGTAGATGTGGTTGTTCAGCGGTGTCGGGTTGTCGACGACACCGTTCTGGGCGGCACTCACCAGCGCCTGCCGATCGATCGCCTTCGAGATGGCAATGCGCAGTTGCGGATCCGACAGCAGCGCACCGGGCGCGCCGTTGAAGGTCAGATGGGACCAGCTCGGCTCGGGGGTGCGTCGGATGACCACATTCTTCGAATTCCGCGCGCCGGTCACATTCTCGATCCCGGACATATACGCGTAGTCGATCTCGTTGTTCTGGATACCGGGCAGCACCGCGGAATCATCGAGCACACTCAGCGTGATGGTGTCCAGCTTCGGCGTATCGCCCCACCACTTCGGATTGCGCCCCAGGGTGATCCGATTCTGCGCGCGATCGATGGAAGCAATGATGAACGGCCCCGAACTGACCGGCAGGCCGTCGCGGTCGACGTTGCTGAATGCATCCGGATTCGCGGTGACCGCCTTGGGATACAGCGGTGCGAACTGGCCCTGCCATTCGGCGTACGGTTTGTCGAAGGTGACGATCGCCTGCAGATCGTCCACGCCGCGTTCGACCTTCGCGACCCGGTCGAATCCACTGGCCGACGAGATGAGGAAACCGGGATCCTCACCGCTGAGCGCGGCCGCCTCCGAGCGCAGATCCTCCCAGGTGATCGGGGTGCCGTCGGACCATACGGCCTTGGGGTTGATCGTGTAGGTGACCTGCTGCGGGCTGGTATTGGTCAGCTCGATATCGGTGAAGTAATTGTGGTCGACTGTCAGCTCGCCCGCCGCATTGCTGACCCACGGCGACGGCAGGGTCGGATTGATAACCGAGGCAGTGCTTTCGGTATTGCCGTCGACGTGTAGATAATTGAACGACTCCGGGAACGAGCTCAGCGCCAAGCGCAGATTGCCGCCGTCGCGCAGTTCGCTGCGATCCTTCGGGTTGATGTCGTTCGTGCTGCCGATATCGACCGTGCCGGGGGTGATGCTGTTATCGGAGCAACTGGTCGCGATCAGGCCGAGCGCGACAACGGGGACAGCGATCGTTATTGCCAATCTCATTTCACGAACCCCACCTTGGTGTAATCCGCCGAGGCCAGACCGAAGGCGCCGTAATTGGCCAACCCCTCGCGCGTCGCCACGGTGCCCGCGGACTGCACGATAGGCAGCGAGAAGCCCTCCTCGAAGATCATCTTGTCGCATTCGTTCGCGAGCTCGATGGCCTTGTCGGGATCCAGTTCGGCAATCGTCCGCTCGATCAGGGCGTTCAGTTCGGGTGTGCCGATCTTGCCCTTGTTGCTCAAGGTATTGGCCGGATCGAAGGCGTAGATCTGCGGCAGCGCACCCAGCGGGAGAATGCCACCGCTCCAGGTGAATTGGACGATATCGAAGTTGCCGGGGTCGACCACATCGGTGAACAGCCCGTTGCCCGGGTAGGTCTGGATGATCAGTTTGACGCCGATTTTCGCCAGGTTCTGCTGTGCGATCTGCGCCATCTGCACCCAGCTCTCCTGCTGGTACATCACATCGCGGATTTCCAGCTTGCGGCCGTCCTTTTCGCGGACATCACCGTTGAGCTTCCACCCGAGGTCGTCGAGTTCTTTTGCGGCCTGTTCGGGGTTGTAGGCCACCGATGCCGCATTGTCCTGATAGCCCTTCTGACCAACCATGAAAATGTGGTTGTCGAGCGGCTTGGGGTCGACCACGACCCCCTGTTGGGCCGAGGTCGCGATGGCCTGCCGGTCGATACCCTTCGAAATGGCGACGCGCAGTTTCGGATCCGCGAGGATCGAGCCGGGCGCGCCATTGAAGGTGAAGTGCGAGAACCGCGGCGCCGGTGCGCGACGCACTTTGATGCCGGGCGCGTTCGAGGCGGTCTTGACCTCATCGATGCCCGATACCGATGCCGAGTCCAGTTCGTTGTTCTGCAGCGCGTTCAGCCGGGCGGAGTAGTCGAGCACGCTGTAGGTGACCGTATCCAGCTTCGGCGTATCACCCCACCATTTCGGATTGCGGCCCAATACGATCCGCTGCTGCGCCTTATCGATCGAGGTGATCATGAACGGACCCGCCGAAACCGGCAGACCGTTGCGGTTGACATCGTCGAAGGCCTGCGGGGTCGCGGTCGACGCCTTCGGGTAGACCGTGCTGAAGATGCCCTGCCATTCCGCATAGTGCTGAGCCATGGTGACGATCGCCTGCCGGTCGTCGACGCCGCGTTCGACCGAGCCGATCTGTGCGTAGCCCTGCGTTGCCGCAACCTGGAAGGCCGGATTGCGTCCACTGAGCGCCTCGGCCTGGGATTTCAGATCCTCCCAGGTAATAGGCGTCCCGTCGGTCCAGACGGCCTTGGGATTGATCGTGTAGACGATCGTCTGCGGATTCGTATTGGTGAGTTTGATCTCGGTGAAGTAGTTGGTGTCGGTGGTGATCTCGCCGGCCGCATCGGATTTGATCGAGCCCGGCAGCGCCCACGAGACCAGATCGGCTACTTCACCATCGGAGTCGACATGCGAGGCATTGAAGGTCGCCGGGAAATTCGTCAGTGCCAGCCGCAGATTGCCGCCGTCGCGCAGTTCGCTCGGATCCTTCGGATTTATGTCGTTGGCCGTGCCGATCGAGCTGGACCCCGCCGTCACGTCATCGCCCGACCCGCACCCGGACAGAATCAGCGCGATGGCGACGGCGGGTGCCGCGATCCGCATTGCCACCCGGCGCTGCCGGGCGATACGTGCTGTTGTCATTTCACGAATCCGATCTTGGTGTAGTCGTAGGACGCGAGGCCGGGGGAACCGATATTGGCGAGATTCGCGCGGACGCCGAAGCTGCCGTCGCTCTGCATCAGTGGTAGCGAATGACCCTCCTCGAACACCTTGCGATCCACCTCATTGGCCAGCTCTAGTGCCTTCTTCGGATCCAGTTCCGAGAGGGTGCGATCGATCAGGGCATTGAGCTCCGGCGAGCCGACGCGCGCGTAATTGCCCTGCAGGTCGTTCGGGTCGTAGTAGTACGCCTGGCGAATACTGCTGAACGCGAATGCATCACCCACCCAGATGAACTGGGCGGCGTCGAAATCGCCGGGTTGGATGACGTCGGTGAAATATCCGGCGCCGGGCCTGGTGTCGATCGTCAGTCCGACGCCGATCCCGGCGAGGTTCTGCTGGATGATCTGGGCGATCTGCACCCAGGTCGGATCGTTGTACATCACATCGCGGATGACGAGCTTGCGCCCGTCCTTCTCCCGCACATCGCCGTTGAGCTTCCAGCCCGCCTCGTCGAGTTCGCGCGCCGCGGCAGTCGGATCGAAGCCGAGGCTATTGTCCTGGTAGCCCGACTGCCCCTGCAGGAAGATGTGATTGTTCAGCGGCTTCGGATTCTCCACCAGCCCGTTCTGAATCGCGCTGACGATCGCCTGACGATCGATGGCCCTGGAAATGGCAACGCGCACCTCGGCATCGGACAGGATCGACCCCGGTGCGCCATTGAAGGTGATGTGGCGCCAGCGATTGCCCGGTGCGCGGCGCACCACCAGGCCGCCGGTATTGCGCACCGTCTGGACATCGTCGACCGTGGTCAGTTGCACCAGGTCGAGTTCATTGTTCTGCAGCGCCGTCGTCCAGGCGCTGTGATCGAGCACACTGTAGGTAATGGTGTCGAGTTTGGGTTTGGCGCCCCACCATTTCGGGTTGTGGCCCAATACGATTCGACCCTGTGATCGGTCGGTGGCGACAACCTGGAACGGTCCGGCGCTGGGCCCCATCGCATCGGCCAGGCTGTTGTTGAACGAATCCGGATCGGCGGTCACGGATTTCGGAAAGAGCGAGGCGTTGCCCGCGAACTGTCCGCGCCATTCGGCGTAGGGGTGGCCGAAGGTCAGGACGGCCTGGCGGTCGTCGACGCCGCGCTCCACCTTGTCCACGAATTCGAAGCCATTGGTGATGGCGATCAGGAACCGCTTGTCCCTACCACTGAGCGCGTTGGCCTCGGATTTGATGTCTTCCCAGGTGATCGGATTGCCGTCGGACCATACCGCCCGCGGATTGATCGTGTAGGTGACCTGCTGCGGGTTGGTGTCGGTCAGCGCGATATCGGTGAAATAGTCCTTGTTGATGGACAATTCGCCCGCGGCGTCGGTATCGAACGAGCGGGGCATCAGCGGCCGTTCGATGTCGGCTATTTCGCCGTCGTTGCCATCGTTGGACAGGGTGTTCCAATTGGCCGGATACGACGTGGTCGCCAGGCGCAGATTCCCACCGTCGCTGACTTCGTCGACGCTCATCGGGTTGATGTCATTGGTGGTGCCGAGCGTATCCGACAGCCCCGCCGTCGAATCGCCGCCCGAACCACACCCCGCCGCGATCAGACCCAGTGCGACAACTGGCGCTGCCCATTTGGTTCGGGTTGTCGATCGCATCGCGGTCTCCCTCTATCGGCTGACGACCGGGACCGGGACCGCATCGATCAACGCCCGGGTGTAGTCGTTGCTTGGACGGTCGAAGATCTGTTCGGCAGGTCCGGCCTCGACGATCTTCCCGCGATACATCACCGCGATATCGTGGGCCAGATTGCGAACCACCGAAAGATCGTGCGAGACGAACAGATAGGACAGGCCGTGTTCGGTCTGCAGGTTGCGCAACAGATTCAGCACACCCGCCTGAATCGACACGTCCAGTGACGAGACCGGTTCGTCGAGGACCAGGATCTCCGGATCCAGGGCGAGTGCGCGGGCGATGCTGATGCGCTGTTTCTGGCCGCCGGAGAAGTCGGCGGGATAACGGTCGGCGTGTTCGGGCCGCAGACCGACCTGTTCGAGCAATGCCGGTACCCGCTGGGCGATTTCGGCGCGAGGACGGCCATCGATGCGCATCGGTTCGGCGAGCACATCGAAGATCGGCAGCCGCGGATCCAGTGCGGCCGTCGGATCTTGGAAGACGATCTGCATCTTCCGGCGGATCTCCCGCTTGCGTGCCTTGGTCAGGGTCGCGATATCGCTGCCCATGATCTCGATGGTGCCCGCCTGTGGCTTTACCAGGTCGAGAATCTGGGTGAGTGTGGTGGACTTTCCGGATCCGGATTCGCCGACCAGCGCCAATGTGCGCCCGGCGCGCACCTCGAAGCTGATGCCGTCGACGGCGCGGACCTCGCCTTTGCGGCGCTTGAACACCACACCCGAGGTGATCGGATAGGTCTTGACCAGATCCGAAACCCGCAGCACCACTCGCTCATCGGTATCGGCCTCGTCGCTCGGTTCCGGAATCTCCTGGCGGTAGGCCTCGAACAGATCGGCGGAGGTGACTTCCGCGGTGCGGATGCAGGCGGCCGAATGGCCGGGCCCGGTCTTCTCCAGCGGTGGCTCGGCTGCACGGCAGTCGTCTATGGCGATGGGGCAGCGCGGGGCGAACGAGCAGCCCTGCGGCAGTGCGTGCATGGCGGGCGGTGCGCCGACGATCGGGATCAGCGGGCTGCGCGGCGGACCGTCCATACGCGGAATCGAGCCGAGCAGCCCGACCGTATACGGCATCCGTGGTGCGGCGAAAAGCTCTGCCGCCGGTGCGGTTTCGACGATCTTCCCGGCATACATCACCGCGACCCGATCGGCGAGTGTAGCGGCGATGCCCATATCGTGGGTGATCATGATGACACCGGCGCCGGTGATATCGCGCGCCTTGCGCAGCAGATTCAGGATCTGCTTCTGCACTGTCACATCGAGTGCGGTGGTCGGCTCGTCGCAGATGATCAGTGCGGGATCATTGGCAATGGCCATGGCGATGACCACACGCTGACGCATACCCCCGGAGAACTCGTGCGGAAACGCCTTGGCACGCAATTCCGGTTCCGGAATGCCGACCAGATCCAGCAGTTCGACGGCCCGCGCCGACGCCTCTCGACTGGTCATATCCGTATGCGCGAGTAGGGCTTCGGCAACCTGATCGCCGACCCGGTATACCGGGGTCAGCGCCGAGAGCGGGTCCTGGAACACCATGCTGATGGAACGTCCACGCAGCTTGGACAATTGGCGATCGCCGAGGCCGAGCAGTTCGCGGCCGCGCAGCCGGATGGAACCGTTGATCCGCGCCTGCTCCGGCAGCAATCCGATCACCGCGAGCGAGGACACCGACTTACCGGATCCGGATTCGCCGACGATGGCGAGCACTTCGCCATCGGAGACGGTGTAGTTCACCCCGCGCACCGCTTCGATTCGGCCCTCTTCGCTGGGGAAGGAGACCCGCAGGTCGGAGACCTCCAACAGCGGTGCGGTGGAGTTCTTCTCGATGGCGACCTTATCCGCTGGGCCCGTCATGCCCCTACCTTCTTTTCCGACCCAGCCTTCTTGCGCGAGCGAGCCCGTTTGGCGCTGGGATCGAATGCGTCACGCAATCCGTCACCGACCAGATTCGCCGAAAGCACGATGACGATCAGCAGTCCGCCGGCGAACATGAACAGCCAGGGGAAGGTGAGCGCCGATGCGGTGCCCGAGGCGATGAGCGTGCCGAGCGACACATCCGGCGACTGCACACCGAAGCCGAGGAAGCTCAAACCGGTTTCGGCCATGATCGACGCACCCACCGACAGCGTGGTGTCGATGATCAGGATCGAGGCGATATTCGGCAGGATATGGCTCAGGATCACCGTCCTGGTCGGCGCGCCCATATACCGTGCGGCCTTGACGAATTCGCGTTCGCGCAGACTCATCGTCAGACCGCGCACGATGCGCGCGCTGATCATCCAGCCGAACACGCTCAGCAGCAGGATCAGCAGCAGGATGGACCCGCTGCCCTTCGTCTTCGGCGCGAACAACGCGACGATGATGAAGCTCGGCACCACCAGCAGCAGATCGACCAGCCACATGATGGCCCGATCGGTGAAACCGCCGATGAGTCCGGCGATCGAACCCGTCAGCGCCGCGATGGTGGTGCTGATGATCGCGACGCAGAAGCCGATGACCAGCGATTTCTGCATACCGCGCAGGGTTTGGGCGAGCACATCGTGACCGATGGCATCGGTGCCGAAGGGATGTTCACCACTCGGCGGTTTGCGCAATGCGGTGCCGTCGAGTTCCTGATAGTCCCACGTCCAGAAGTACGGGAGCATATAGCTGACCAGCACCAGGATCAGCAGCACGAGCACGCCCGCGACGGCGGCTTTGTTGCGCAGGAAGCGCCGCAGAACCAGCCTGCGCCGACCCGAGGCGGCCGCGACCTCCGGCGCGCCCTGGACAATGATTTCGGCTTCCGTCATGACTGCGCCTCGCTAGCGCTCGGCTTCGTCACGCCGGACCGTGCTCCGTTGTTGGTTCGTTCGCTGCGCTCACTCACGACACACGCACCCTGGGGTCGAGAATCGCGTACACGACATCGGAGAGCAGGCCCGACACCAGCACGACGAGACCGGCGAATGCCGTCACCGTGACGACAACGTAGAGGTCCTGGGCATTGATCGAATTGACCAGCCATTCACCGATGCCGTGCCAGCCGAAGATCTTCTCGGTGAAGGTCGCGCCGGTGATCAATCCGCCGAGGCTGTAGGCGAACAGCGTCGCCATCGGGATCAGCGCGGTCCGCAGGCCGTGCTTGTAGAGCGCCTTGTTGCGGGTCAGCCCCTTGGCGCGGGCGGTGCGGATGAAATCGCTCTGCAGCACGTCGAGCATGGCATTGCGCTGATAGCGGCTGTAACCGGCCATCGCGCCGAGGGCCAGACCGGCTGTCGGCAGCACCAGATGCTGAAGGCGGTCGAGCAATTGCGGGAAGAAACCGTTGATCTTGTTCGCCGACGTCTCGCCGGTATAGAGGAAGATCTGTGATCCGGTGAGCGTATTCACTTCCAGCGCACCGTATTTCAACAAGGTGGCGAGCAGGAACACCGGTGTGCTGAGTACCAGCAGGGAGACAACCGTGGTGAAGTAGTCACTGAATTTGTATTGCCGGATCGCCCCCGCCGCACCGATCAGGACGCCGAGCACGGTCCCGACGACCGAACCGATGATCAGCAGCCGCAGACTCACCAGCACCCGGCGCGGCAGTTCCTCGCTGACCGGCTGCCCGGCCAGCGTCTGGCCGAAGTCACCCTGCGGGATACCCTTCAGCCAGCTGATATAGCGCTGTGGGATCGGCTCGTTGAGATGCAGCTGTTCGGCCTTGGCATCGATCACCGCCTGCGGCGGACGTGGATTGCGCTGTTCGAGACTGTCCAGCGGCGTGAACGTCAGCGACGCCAGACTGAACGTCAGGAACGAGGCCAGCAGCAACAGCACGACATAATTGAGCGCGCGTCGTAGCAGGAAGCCGGTCATCAGTCCTCTGGTCCTACGGCTGGTCGGGCCAGCATCGAGTATTAGTCCCTGATCATAAGGACGTGCGTGCGAGCGCGTGTGACACGCGTGGGATCGGCATGTCCTCTATTCTGTCGACAACGGTGCGTCCAGGCTTTTCGGCGCTCGAGGGGGACGGCATGAGTTATCCGCAATATGAGCCTTATCCATCGGCTCCGGCACCTGGTGGCGGCACCGCGATCACGGCCGGAGTGCTGGCGAGTGTCGGCAGCGCGGGCCAATTGCTCGGCGGCGGATTCAATATTGTGCTCGGGCTCACCGATTTGGCCACCGATCTCGCCGAATACGACTCGACCGGCCTGTTCGCGCAGAGCTGGCTCAAGACATACCTGCTGGTGGTCGGTTCGATCGCGGTGGCCACGGCGTTCTTGCTCGGTGTCGGCGCGGTGATGATGTTCACCAGGCGGCCGCTCGGTCGGGTACTCGTCGTGGCCGGATGTGCGGTGGTGGTGATCGCCGGGATCGCGGAGTACGCGATCACCCTGCGCTACACCACCTCGGGCGGCGGCGCGGCCGAGATCAGCGGCGGCATCGGTGGTCTGTTCGGGTTGATCTTCCCGGTCGCCACCGCGGTGCTCGCCCTTGTGCCCGCGACGATGCGCTGGCTCGACTACCGGCCGGTGACCGCGGCACCCAGGGCGATGTACCCGTACGGACCCGCGGTGCCACCGGCTGGTTATCCGTCCGGACCTGCGGTGCCACCGGCCGGGTATCCGTCCGGACCGACGCCCTATCCGCCTTATCCGCAATATGGTCCGTCAGCCGGTGTTCCCGCTGCGCAGCCGTATCCGCAGGCAGGTACCGATCAGGCGGGTGCACAGCCGCAATGGGCGGCGAATCCGCAGGGGGCGCCGGTTTCGCCACCACCGGATCTGGCAAAACGGCAGTCCGATCCGACGGCCGACGACTCCCCATGGCGTCGACCGCCGTCGCAGTGATAGCCGCGACCTCGCCGAGACGGTCGTCCGGCAGGATGGAATAGGTGACGCGCCTGCACCTGCCCAAGCCGAAGATGGTTGCCACCGATGTGGACGGCACCCTCATCGATCACGACGAGCGGGTCACCGCGCGAACCAAGGCGGCCGTGGCCGCCCTGATCACCGATGGTGTGCCGTTCGTACTCGCCACCGGACGGCCGCCGCGCTGGATCGATCCCGTGGTCGAGGGGTTGGGTTATGCGCCGTTGTGCGTCTGTGGCAATGGCGCGGTGATCTACGACAGCGCCGCCGACCGCGTGCTCGCCAGCCGGACCCTGGACGTGGACACCCTGGCCTGGATTGCCGACCTGGCCGAACGCGCACTGCCCGGCTGCGGCCTCGCCGCCGAACGCGTCGGCGCCAGTGCACACGACGCGGTGACACCGCAATTCGTGAGTTCGCCGGAATACGAACATGCCTGGCTCAATCCTGATGACACCGAAGTCTCGCGCGCCGAAGTCATCGATGCGCCCGCGATCAAAATGCTGGTTCGACTACGCGGCACCCCCAGCGCGGATATGCGCGCGGTCCTCGCACCGCTGATCGGCGACCGCGCCGATATCACCTACTCGACCGACCACGGGTTGATCGAACTCTCGGCCCCCGGCGTCACCAAAGCATCCGGCCTGGCCATCATTGCCCAACGCCTCGGTGTCGAACATTCGGCGATCATCGCGTTCGGCGATATGCCCAACGATGTTCCGATGCTCACCGTGGTCGGCCACGGCGTCGCGATGGCCAACGCGCATCCGGAGGCGAAAGCCGCCGCGGACGAGGTCACCGGGGCGAACTCCGAGGACGGTGTGGCGCAAGTGCTCGAGCGCTGGTGGGTCTGACGTAGGGGCGAATCCGGGCTCGGTCACCAGTGCGATCAACTGGCCGGCTCCGGTGCGCTGACCTGGCCGACCGGGTTGCGGTTGACCTGCTGCTGGTAGGTGTCGTTGTAGGTCTTCCAGACGGTGCTGACGATGCCCGTCAGTTGGTTGAGAACCAATGAGCCGTACTGGAAGTCGGTGCGCAGCCCGTTCGGTACCGCATAGCTGTCGCTCATCGGCAGCCCGAGGACCCCGGCATCGCCGCCGAGGGCGAGGAAGCGATCCAGGATCGTGCCCATCACCTCGAACACCTGACCGTTCGGGCCCGTGTAGGCGTACCCGTTGACGAACTTCGCGTACTGCTGCCCCTGCGTGGTGGGCTGCGGCTCCGAGACCGCCGCACCGAGCGGACCATCCGGACCGCCCTTATCGGCCCAGTGCCTGGCGATCGGATTCTGATTCACCATGCCGAGCAGCTTGGCCGTGAGCGCGGCCAGCGTGGCGATATCGGTCTGGGTCTGCTGTTGCCGGGTTGACGGCGCCTGTGCCTGCTGTTGCGGCCTGGTAGAGGTGCCGGACGAGGCCGATATGCCCGCCGCGATATCCCGAATGCGGTCCATATCGGCGTAGGCCGAGTCACCGGGGCAGCTGGTATTGCCGACGTCACGGTGCGCGAACACTATCGGCAACTGAACCGCCTCACCCTGCGCATAAGGGGTGAATTCGGTGCCCTCGGAGTACATCGTGGTGTAGCCCTTGGGATCCAGACCCGCGATCTTGGACCGCCATCCGATGAAGCGGCCGATAGCGTTGATCGCCTCGTCCGAAGGTTCCTCGGATTCGTAATTGCCCATCAACGCGACGCCCGAGGTGTTCTCGTTGAATCCACCCGCGTGCGCGCCCTGCACCGGGCGATCCAGTCCGCCGAAGCGGCCCTCGAAGATCTGACCGTACTTGTCGACCAGTGCGTTGTAGCCGATATCGCACCAGCCCAATGTCTTTGCGTGATAGGTGTAGATCGCGCGGACGATGCCCGCCGATTCGGCCGGGGTGTAGTCGTTGCGACCGGCGGTGTGGTGCACGGTGAGGCCGCCGAGCTGATCGTCGTAGGTGGGTTCCTCACAGCGGATGGATTCGTCCGCGCCCCACTGGGATCGGGTGATGACATTGGGTCCGCCACCGGGCAGCGCCGCGGCGACATCGTTGAGTGCGCCATCGATCGCGCCGCGGCCTGGATCGATGAGCACGGCCGTCAGCGCGGCGGCGGTGGGGGCCGGATCATCGGAACGTCCGGCGGCCGGGGTGGGCAGCATCGGCACGGCGCCCTCCGCGTCACCCGCGACCGGGGGACGCGGCGTGGTCGCCACGGCTGGCTTGCGGGTCACCAGGATCTGCACCGACTTGGTATTGCCGACGTAGATCGGTTCGGTGCCGGTGGTGCCGCCCGTCGCCCGATCGTTGCGACGGGTATCGACGGCCTCGGTGTCGTACCAGGGGCCCCAGCTGCCATCGGTCTGGCGGGCCCGGACCAGCGCCTTTGTATCGACCAGATCGTGCGCGGTCAGTGCGACGACGCTGAACGGGGTATCGCGGCTGACTTCCTTGACCTGCGCCCCGACCTGGCTGAGGAGTTCCGGCGGCACTGCGCCGGGTGACAATGCCGGTGTGTCGGGGGTGACGTCGGGTTCCAGCTGGCTGGGATCGGCGATGAAAGCGGCGGCCGTGGAACGGCCTTGGGCCGGTTGACCCGGGGTGGCGCCATGAGCCGTGGAGGGGGTCTGACCTGGGATGGTTTGGCCTGGGTTCGATCGATCTGAGGTGGTGTGAGTGGGCGGCGATTCGCTGGAGGCGTCCTGGACATCGGTGCTCTGGCCCGGCCCGGTTTGGTCGGGGAGTGTTTGGGTGGGGGTGCTCTGACCCGGAACCGTTTGGCCGGGGATGTTCTGGCCGGGAAGTGACTGGGCAGGGTTGTTCTGGCCTGGAACCGTTTGGCCGGGGAGCGTTTGGCCGGGGGCGTTCTGGCCGGGGAGTGACTGGCCGGGGAAGTTCTGGCCAGGAAGTGATTGGCCAAGGTTGTTCTGGCCTGGAACCGTTTGGCCGGGGAGCGTTTGGCCGGGGATGTTCTGGCCGGGGAGTGACTGGCCGGGGAAGTTCTGGCCAGGAAGTGATTGGCTAAGGTTGTTCTGGCCTGGAACCGTTTGGCCGGGGAGCGTTTGGCCTGGGATGTTCTGGCCGGGAAGTGATTGGGCAGGGGTGTTCTGGCCTGGAACGGTTTGGCCAGGCAGCGTTTGGCCGGGGAGGTATTGACCTGGGACCCGTTGTCCGGGCAGTGATCGGCTCGGTGCGTTCTGTCCGGGATCGAGCTTGGGTAGTGGGATTTCCTTCGGCAGCTCGACACCGGGTGGCAGCGGCAAACCTTGCGGCACCGGAATGGATTCCGGAATCGGCAGCATGCGTAGATCTGAAAGATGCAGATCAGGCAGGTTGAGACCGGTGAGTTCGCGCAGCGGCAGGGTGATGTCGGGCACCGTGGTGAGGACGACCTCGGCCAATTGCGCGGGGATTGCGGCGAGCTCGCTACCGGTAGTCGAGCGATAATCGGTCGAGTCGCTCAGCGTGAATGTCGCGAGCGGAGCCGCTACCGCAAGTGTGGTGACAACCGGGAGCACGTAGGAACGTTTCGGTTTGCGGTACGGCACGAGCATCTCCAATCAGGTCGAACCAAGCGATCATCTGCGTGAATGTCAGGGTTGCTTCCTGATGCATCAAAGACCACACTAGTTCACAACTGTCACATATCTAAACCTCTGGTTGAGGATTATGTGATTGCTCGAATGTAGCTCTCGGATTGCGACCGGATGGAACGACATGCCGACGGGCATCGAACCGATCGGGTCCCGGAAAACCGTGGGAGTGAACGGATGCGAAGCAAACGGCACCGGAATGACACGACGCGGGGGGAGCGAGAATTGCGGGTGAAAACGAGTGCGCCGCGCGGGCGAATTGGCAGGCGGCGGCTATCGGGAGCTCCGATATCGATCCGTCCGGTGCTGGTCATCGGTGGTGCTGCTGTGCTGGCCGGAACCGTTCTCGGGTTCTGGGTCCAGCCCTCCGACACTCTGGTCCGTCCCCTGGCCGGACCGGGCCACGGGCGCGGTATGAGTCAAGTCGGCGCGTTCGACAGTGCACTCGACGGCTGGGCCGCCGAGCGGATCCTCGACCACTACTACCCGGGTGCGACGCGTGGCAAAATCTCGGCAACCACTGTCGGAGTCCGGCTGTTCGCCCAGGACGACTCGACACTGGACGCCTATGCCGATGCCGGATTGCGAGTCGCGGGCCAAATGCTGCCGCCCGGCCAGGTCGCCCATCTGACCGCGCTGCCCGACGGCGGTGCGAATGTGGTCGTCACGGCTGGCTGTGACGGTGCGGTGCTGTGGCAGACCGCGACCGCCGACCCGTGGGTCTATCCGCTCAACCCGCGCCCGAACCGCCCCGCCGCCGAACATCTGACCCTGTGCGGCGGTTCCGCATATCGCGGATCGCTCGGTGTCGCCATGGAGAACGGCGAGGCGCGCACGGTGAATCGCGTCGATGTCGAGGATTATCTGCTCGGCGTCGTTCCGGCCGAGGTACAGGCCAACTGGGTCGACAAGGGTGCGACGGAAGCCATTCGCGCACAAGCGATCGCGGCGCGTTCATACGCATTGGCCGAGCATCGTTACCCGTACGCGCAGACCTGCGACAGCACCGACTGCCAGGTGTACCCAGGTACCGCTAAGGAGGATCCGCGCGTGGCCGATGCCATCGCGTCGACCGCGGGGACCGTGCTTTTGCGGGACGGTCGGATTCTGCGTTCGGAGTACTCCTCGGCACCGGACGGTGGGCAACCGGCCGATATCTACGCCTTCGATGTCGGACCGACACCCGCCGAGCTCGGCACCCCGGTGGTCGGTGCCGGTACGCCCGTGGATCCGCGTAAACAGGCCCTCGTGACCGAATCCCCGATCGATGCCGAATACCGCCGGATCGGCGGCGCGAGCAGCGCGGTCGGCCAGCCGCTCGGGCCGGAGCTGGCGCTGCCCCAGAACGCCGGTACCTACCGGCTTTTCACCAACGGCGTCATTATCGCGACGCCCACGCTCGGCGCCCAGGTCGTCGACTTCACGACGCTGATGCAACTGGTTCCTGATCCACACGAGAGCAAGCCGGCCGGCGCCGTACCTGGAAATCGCGAGGGTAAGCCGGGCGGGACCGTACCTGGAAATCGCAAGGGTGAGCCGGGCGGGACCGTACCTGGAAATCGCAAGGGTGAGCCGGGCGGCACCGCGCCGTCGGGAAATAGCGGACACGCCGTACTGCCCAGCACCGATGGCTCGCCCGCTGCCGCCGTGCCGGGCGCCACGAATGCCGCATCTGAAAACCCGCTGACCAGAGGCATATCGCCCGAGAGCATATTGCCGGGCGTCCCGAATGGCGCGTCCGGAACGGCGCTCTCCAGCGCCGCGAATGGTGCACTGGAAGCCACGGTGCCGGACCGCAATACCCTGTCCGAGAGTGTGGCGCCCGATGGCGGCGCACCGCCCGGAAGCGTGGTGCGGGAAGGCATGGCCCGGCCCGAAAGCCTCTCGCCCGGTGGGGATGTCGCGCCCGAGGGTGTGATGCCTGGTGGCAGTGCACCGTCCGAGAGTGTGGTGCCGGACGGCGGCGCCCGGTCCGAAAGCCTTGCGG